>JAFZPF010000021.1 GCA_017550455.1 Prevotella sp. | reverse complement strand
TATTCAAGCCACCCACCAAGGGTCCGTTCTGATAATTGCTGTTCCATTAATCTTTTACCCTAAATATAGTTATCTAAAGGAAGTTAAAGGGGAGTTAAAAGGAAGTTAAAGGGACAATTGCTTTGCTTGTGGTCTTTTCATTTTCTAAACCCTAAACCCTAAACTCTAAACTATGAACTATGAACTATGAACTAAAATGGAATATACACCACGGCCAGGATGCGGGCAGACTTCCCGATAGCCCCGTGCACATGATGCTCCACAATCGAGTCATAGAAGATACTGTCGCCTTCCTTCAACAGGTATTTCTCCTTACCGTAGTCGATCTCCACCTCACCACTCATCACATAGATAAACTCCTCTCCCTCGTGCGCAGAGAGTTTGAAACTCTTCTCTTCACTGGGATGGATATCAATGATGAACGGTTCCATATGGCGACCGGCCTTCTGCTTCGCAAGGGCATGATACTCCATGTGTTTGCGGGCATCAGCGGTGTCGTTGGAGAAACTGATGCTGTTGTCGAGGCGGTCTTGGGCACGACTGACGACCGGTCCTAACTCATCATTGTCGTCCAGGAACGTTCCCAACCTTACTCCAAGGGCCCTGGCAATCTTAATCAACGGTCCCAGAGACGGGAGGTATTGATCGTTCTCAATAGACATGATCTGTTCCACAGACAATCCGCTGCGCTCTGCCATCTCTTCAACCGTGAGATGCTTATCCTCTCTCATTCCTTTTATTTTCAACCCTACAATGGTTTGTTGATGACTCATCATATAAAAAGCTTAAAATTATAAAATTGTCGGCAAAGGTATAAAATAATTCGGAATTATAAGCATATTGTTTGAAAAAATGCAAGATGATTATCCTTTTCTTGATATCAACTCACTAACTTGTCAGCAAATAATACGACAACTCATAATCTTAAGAACTCATAGACTCGATGCAAAGCATCGTGCAAATACTATGATTATTTTTGTACAATTTCCGAAATATTTTGTATCTTTGCGAATAAATAAACAAGAACATTATGATACACCTGAAAGAAGAAGCGGCACGCTGCCTGTTGTGCGAGGATGCCCCCTGCACGAAAGCATGCATGAACGGTGACCCGGCAAGGGCCATCCGTGCCATCAGATTCGACAACGAGAAAAATGCCTGGCAATGGACGAAAGACTGTTCTGAGGCTGATCTGTCACGGGCTGAGGAAGCCTGTATCCACTATGACCGTCCGATACGTATCCGTGAACTATTAGCCGCTGTGGATCATGAGCAGCCGGTGACCGACGCTCCACTGCCGAGCCTCGCCATCACCTTCTGCGGCATCCCCTGCGAGAACCCCTTCTTCCTGGCATCGTCGGCTGTCTGCACAAACTACGAGATGGTGGCCCGCGCCTTCGAACAGGGCTGGGCAGGTGTTTTCTATAAGACCATCTGCAAACAGGAGATCCGTGAGGTGTCACCCCGCTTTGATGCCGTCAAGGAAGGCACGTCGTTTGCCGGTTTCCGAAATATGGAACAGTTGTCGGAGAATCCTCATGAGGTGGACTTCGACATCCTGCGACGGTTGAAAGAGAACTACCCCACGAAGGTGGTCGTCGCCTCAATCATGGGACAGTTTGAGGAGGAGTGGATCGAGTTGGCGAAGATGGCGGAAGATGCCGGCTGCGATGCCGTGGAACTGAACTTCTCCTGTCCGCAGATGCGACTGGCAGGCATGGGTAGTGATGTCGGTCAGGATGCTGAGCTGGTGACGTTCTACACCGCTTATGTGAAACGTAATGTGAAGATTCCCGTCATCCCTAAGATGACTCCAAACATCACCCACATGATCCAGCCCGCCTTAGGTGCTTTCTTCGCAGGTGCCGATGCTATCTCTGCTATCAACACCATCAAGAGCATCACGATGTCGCCCCTGTCCACCGTCAGTGACAAACAGACGGTCTCAGGATATTCCGGACGTGCCGTGAAACCCATCGCCCTCCGACATATCTACGAGATGGCCTCCAGCAATATCATACACAACATACAGTACAGCGGCATCGGGGGCATTGAGACCTGGCGCGACGCACTCGACTACCTCCAGATTGGGTGCCACAACGTGCAGGTATGCACCGCCGTCATGGAGTACGGCTACCGCATCATCGACGATCTCGTGTCGGGACTACAGACATACCTGGCAGCGCGTAACATCACAAAACTCGAGGATATCGTGGGAGAACAACTGCCACAAATCGTGCTGCCGCATAACCTCGACCGGGATACCATCGTCTATCCTAAGATCGACCGCGAGCGCTGCATCGGCTGCGGACGCTGTTATGTCTCCTGTCAGGATGGCGGTCATCAAGCCATCGCCTTCGATCCCGAGACACGCCAGCCCCGTATCATCGGCACGAAGTGCGTGGGCTGTCACCTCTGTCGTCTCGTATGCCCCACCGAGGCCATCGGCATCACCAAACGTATCAGCAAAAAGAATTAATTGCAGGAAGAAAGGCTGTCGCCTGTTTTTGACGGTTTTATCGAACGATTTTCGTATATTTCGGACAATACTACAATGATTTGTGGTCAGTCACCGGCTATATTTGCATCATAAATGCGAATAATATGAGACAACTGAAATTATTATTGCTGCTCCTTTTGACAGCAGGTAGTCTGAACACACAGGCTATCGACAGGAAGAAACTAAATTTCAATGCCGGATGGCGCCTGATGGTGGGCGACTTCTCCGAGGCCGTACAAGCAGATTTTGACGACAGCCGTTGGCAGCAAGTCACCCTACCCTATGCCTTCAACGGTGACGAGGCGTTCCGTAAAGATATCGTCGATCTCACGGATACCATCGTCTGGTACCGCAAGACATTCCGGATGGAAGAGGTCAGCGACAGGAAGGTGTTCATCGAGTTTGAGGGTGTGCGCCAAGGTGCCGACTTCTACCTCAACGGTCAGCATCTTGGTATCAGCGAGAACGGTGTGATGGCCTGCGGCTTCGATCTCACACCATATATTAAGAAAGGTGATAACGTGCTCGCAGTGCGCTGTGACAATAGTTGGCAATACCGTTCACGGGAATACAACAGCCGTTATCAGTGGAACGACCGTAACTTCAACGCTAACTACGGCGGCATCCCTAAGAATGTGTATCTCCATATCACCGGTAAGCTCTTTCAGACGCTACCGCTCTATTCGAACTTAGGGACTACCGGCACCTATGTCTATGCCACTGATTACGATATCCCCAACCGCAAGGCCGTCGTCCATGTCGAGTCAGAGGTGCGCAACGACGACAACCGTCCCCGTTCTTTCCGACTCTTTGCGCGTGTTCTCGATGCCGACAACATGTTGACAGCTGTTATCCCCGGAGAACGGGTGACGCTTCAACCCGGTGAAACACGTACGGTAAGTATCCGACAGACAATGAGCGGACTGCATTTCTGGTCATGGGGATATGGCTACCTCTATACCGTCAAGACTTATCTCGCTGAGGATGGTGCCGATGCCAAGCCTTTGAACCTCAATGCTCAAAACGATGAGGTAACTATCCGCACCGGTTTCCGTAAGACACGGTTTGGTGAGGGAAAGATCTGGCTCAACGACCGGGTGTTGATGATGCACGGCTATGCCCAGCGCACCTCCAATGAGTGGCCTGGCGTGGGACTCTCCGTGCCGGCGTGGCTCAGTGACTACAGCAATGCCCTGATGGTAGCGTCGGGCGGCAACCTCGTGCGCTGGATGCATGTCACCCCCTGGAAGCAGGATATCGAGTCGTGCGACCGTGTGGGACTCATCCAGGCGATGCCTGCCGGTGATGCGGAGAAGGATGTGGAAGGTCCGCGCTGGTCACAGCGTACCGCCCTGATGCGCGATGCCATCATCTACAACCGCAACAACCCCTCCATCCTTTTCTATGAGTGTGGCAACGAGAGTATCTCGCGTGACCACATGATAGAGATGAAACAGCTCCGTGACAAGTACGACCCCTGCGGGGGACGTGCCATCGGCAGTCGTGAGATGCTCGACATCAACGAGGCGGAGTATGGCGGTGAGATGCTGTATATCAACAAGTCCCACAAACACCCGATGTGGGCCATGGAGTACTGTCGTGACGAGGGTCTTCGCAAATACTGGGATGCCTACAGTTATCCCTTCCATCAAGAGGGTGACGGACCGCTGTATCGCGGGAAGCCTGCCCTGGAATACAATCACAATATGGATCAGTTTGCCGTCGAGATGGTGCGCCGCTGGTACGACTACTGGTTGGAACGTCCCGGCACCGGTACCCGTGTGTCGTCGGGCGGTGTGAAGATTGTCTTCTCCGACACCAACACCCATCACCGTGGTGAGTCCAACTTCCGCATGAGTGGTGTCACCGATGCCATGCGTATCCCTAAGGATGCTTTCTTTGCCCATCGGGTGATGTGGAGCGGATGGGTGGACGATGAGATGCCGCGCACGTATATCGTCGGCCACTGGAACTATCAGGAGGGAACCGTCAAGCCGGTCTATGTCGTATCCACAGCCGATGAGGTGGAGCTCTTCCTCAACGGCCGTTCGTTGGGCAAAGGCAGGCAAGACTACCGTTATCTGTTCACCTTCGAGGATATCACCTTCGAGACTGGCACGCTGGAGGCTGTAGGCTCTGACGGCAGCCGTTACAAGATAGAAACGGCTGGGGCCCCTGACCACCTGCAGCTCACTGCCATTGAGAATCCCCTCGGCACCAAAGCCGACGGTGCCGACATGGTGCTCTGCCAAGTGGAGGTTGTTGACCGGCAAGGTCGTCGCTGTCCCTTGGACGACCGTATGATCCATTTCGAGCTGGCGGGAGAAGGTCGTTGGATCGGTGGTATCGGCACACGTGACAACAAGGCGATGCAGCAGCCTGATGAGCATCGTAAGGAAGGATTGCTCGATGCTGCCGCCACGAAGAACATCTCTGATAATTATGTAGGTGCGATGAACCTCCCCGTGGAATGTGGTGTCAACCGTGTGCTTGTCCGCAGCACACCCAATGCCGGTGATATCCGTCTGTCAGTATATGCTGACGGAGTGAAACCCGCTTATCTGCATTTGAACACCCAGCCTGTCACCGTGGAGGATTACCTGCCACAGTACACGCTCTGTAGTCATCTGGACCGTGGTGAGACGCCCCTGTCACCCTCCTATGCAGAGAAGATGAGAGGTGTGGGTATCATCTCTGCCAAGGCTGGTTACGATCCGGAGCATACCTCCGCCTGCTGGGATGACAACGAGCTCTCTGAGTGGAAGAACGACGGACGGCTCTCCACAGCCTGGATCACATATCGTCTGGAGAAGAAGGCAGTCATCGATGATATCTGTATGAAACTCACGGGCTGGCGCTTGCGCAGTTATCCCCTGGAGATCTATGCCGGCAGGCAACTGCTATGGAGCGGTAATACCGAGCGTAGCTTAGGATATATCCACCTGAAACCTGTCAAGGAGGTGAAGACCGATGAGATCACCATCCGCATGAAAGGAGCCGGTAAGGACATGGATGCCTTCGGCGGTATCGTGGAGGTAGCAGAGCCGGCAGCCGGAGAACTCGACCTTTTCAAAGCTAAGGGCGGCGGCGATACCAACAGCGAACTTCGCATCGTGGAAGTCGAGTTCCTGGAGAAGATGAAGTGATGGTCGGTTAGGAACAATAAACATGACACTTGGGGACTGGCTCTGCTGTGCCCGTCCCCAAGTGTTTACTCTTCAATAAAAAAGCCCGTCCGAGTTTATCACTTTTCCCAGTGACATCGGTCACTTTTTCGGAAGGTTTTGATAACCTTTTCCAACAGTTTTGATAACCTTTCCTGTTGTTATCGCCTACGCCGTCTTCAACGTCACCTTTGCCATCAACTTCTCTTTCTTGATGCCATTGAGCGCGTCGATGTTCATCAACTTAGCTAATAACATCAGCAAAGCCCAATGGCCATAGTCTTTTTAGGTAAATTATTTATGCGAGAAACCGAACCAATCTGTTAACTATCATTAAAACAATTACTTACACAAAAGGTCTTTTTGGTCTCTCAGTCTCTCGGTCTTTTGTGTGTAGAAAACCAAAAACTTTTCACTCTCGCGTACCTCTTTAATAATAGATAAATATATAATAATAATATATAATAAAATAATTAATAATAAATAATATTTTATTATGGGCATGACAGTGACAACAAAGGCATAGGCGAGAAACCGAAAGACTAAAAGACCGAAAGACCAAAAGACCGAAAGACCATAACGGACGAGGGTGCGGTACTGTCGGTTCAGGCAAACGGCTCTCGACAAATCCCCAAACGGATCATTTCAGAACCGACCCCGTTGATCAAACATCATGTAATAAAGTACACTTTTAGTACACCTTGAAAACAAAAATCCCTCATAAGTTATTAACTTACAAGGGATTACTTTTTGATTGTACCCAGAGCCGGGGTCGAACCGGCACGGGTTGCCCCACTGGTGTTTGAGACCAGCGCGTCTACCGATTCCGCCATCTGGGCCTATTGCGGGTGCAAAGTTACAACTTATTTTTAATAATCCAAAAAAAATCATGGAAATTTGTTACATGGAGATGACACTTCCTCTTTAAAAATGGTATGATGTGGTAAAAAAGGTAAATTATTTGGTAGATACAAAGTTTTTACCTATCTTTACAACCAAGAACCTTAAATCTGTTGTTATGATAACAAAAAACGTAAATGACTATTGCGTGATCCTTGCTGGCGGAAGAGGGAGAAGGCTTTGGCCATGCAGCCGTATCAAGAAACCGAAACAATTCGTGGATTTCTTCTCCACCGGCAGAACACTCCTACAAGATACTTTCGACAGAGTAAGTAAGTTTATTCCCTTAGAGAATATATATGTATGCACCAATCATGAATACGCTCACTATGTGATCAACCAACTGCCGGAAATGCCACCGGAGAATATCCTGAGCGAACCCATACACCGCAACACAGCTCCCAGCGTGGCATGGGCCACCTACCGTATCGTAAGAAGAAACGAAAACGCCCGTATGATGGTGGTGCCCAGTGACCAGACGGTATTCAAAGAGGATGTCTTCCAAGAGAATATCCAGGCGGGCATGGAGCTGGTGAGCCAGAAAGATATCATCCTCACGTTAGGGGTAACCCCCACCCGACCGGAACCGGGTTACGGATATATACAATGCGGGGAGTATATAGAGAGCGATGGTATCTACGAGGTGAAGTCATTCACCGAGAAGCCCGATAGGGAGTTCGCCAAGATGTTCATTAGCAGCGGGGAGTTTCTCTGGAACAGCGGTATCTACCTCTCGAACGTCAAGAATATGAGAAGGTGCCTGCAGAAGGTGTTCCCTGTGGTACTACGACGACTGGAGGACCAGGATGAGATCAGTCATGTGAGCCTGGAGGATGAGATACTATTCATCGAGGAGAACTTCTCCACGTATCCTAACGTGTCTATCGATGAGGGACTGCTGGAGAACGGACAGGTGGTATATGTGATGAAAGGGGATTTCGGCTGGGCCGACTTAGGGATGTGGCATTCCATCTACGAGAGTCATCAGAAAGGGGAGGATGACAACGTGGTGATCTCCTCACGGGTGATCATCGACAACAGTAAGAACAACATCATCAAACTGCCGAAAGACAAATTGGGTATTATCCACGGATTGGAAGGATATATCGTGGCGGAAGAAGGTAATGTGCTGCTGATCTGTAAGAAAGAAGACTCCAGCGCTCTGGTAAGGAAATTCGTCAACAAGACACAGCTGCAATACGGAGAGGACTTCCTGTAAGGATATGTTCACAGAGAAAAAGAAAGGCTGCCGATGGGCAGCCTTTCTTATGTCGTTTACAACTTGAGGAATTCCTCATAGATCTTCTGAGCAATCTCCCGGAACTCTTCCTCCGTGAGCTTCAACTTAGGATTGCTGAAGTTCATGTCCTTCTCACTCTGCATAGGCACCAGATGGATGTGAGCATGGGGAACCTCCAAGCCTAAGACAGCCATACCTACCTTCCGGCAAGGGAAAGCACGCTTGATAGCCACAGCAACCTTCTTGGCAAAGATCATATACTCACCGATCTCACCATCTTCCATATCGAAGACATAGTCAACCTCACGACGGGGAATCACTAAGGTATGGCCCTTCTGGATAGGGTTGATATCCAGGAAAGCATAGAACTGCCCGTCTTCTGCACACTTGTAACTGGGAATCTCACCAGCAGCAATCTTACTGAAAATATCCATAGTCGTACGTCGTTTATTCGTTCGTTAAATAGAAATACTGTCTATACGCAGACGGATGACACCACGCGGGATCTTGATCTCTACCTCATCACCTACCTTGTGGTTCAGCAAACCCTGGGCAATGGGCGTCTTGATGGAGATCTTACCCTCACGGAGGTTGGCCTCACTCTCACTGACAATTGTGTAGCTCATCTTAGCCTTGGTAGCCAGATTGGTCATCTCTACCTTCGAGAGGATCTGTACCTCCTCATTACTCAGGCGCGACACATCGATGATCTTCGCCTCAGAAAGCACACGCTTCATCTCGTTGATCTTGTTCTCCAGCTTCGCCTGCGCCTCCTTGGCCGTGTCGTACTCGGAGTTCTCACTCAGATCACCCTTGTCACGAGCCTCCGCAATGGCTGCCGAAGCCTTCGGACGCTCCACGCTCTCTAATCTCTTCAGTTCGGCTACCAACTTGTCGTAGCCCTCTTGCGACATATATGCCATATCTGTTTTATTTATGATTACCGACTTATTGAGTAAAACGAACACAACTAGACGAAAAACAAGAATCCCAACATTTTGCAATGTCGGAACCCTTACCCTTTTAACGAATCTTTATCTTTAAATCAACTGACATCGACCAGTGAGCCTTTCTCACCGCCAAGCAGCACCTGAAATCATCTATGTTGTGTATTTCGTTTGCAAAAATAGTATTTTTTTCTGATACTAACAAATTTTTTGATGATTTATTAATATATTCTAAAAATAAAGCCTTTTTGTAACCCAAACCAACCTTCAAACGTATTATAGTAAAAAAGGAAAATTATGCTTTCTAGAAACGAGCAACTATCTATTATTAACCTTATTAAGAAACAAGTAGTTCCCGCAATTGGCTGTACAGAACCGATGGCCGTGGCATTGTGTGTGGCAAAGGCTACCAAACTACTTGGGAAAACACCGGAACACATTGATTTACGATTAAGCGCCAATATTCTCAAGAACGCCATGGGTGTGGGTATCCCCGGAACAGGAATGGTGGGACTGCCCATTGCCATCGCATTGGGTGCACTGATAGGAAGACCTGAGCTCCAACTGGAGGTGTTGCAGGACTGCAACGAAGAAGCTGTGGAGCGCGGTAAGGCGTATATCGCTGAGAACCGTATCCATATCGCATTAGAGAAAGACGATGACGACAAGCTTTTCATCAACGTGATTTGTCAGGCCGACGGTCACGAGGCAGAGGCACGCATCAAGACACACCATACCGACTTCGTGTTCCTTCGTAAAGACGGAGAGATTCTGCAGGACGGTCTGCTGACCGGTAACAACGAGCAGGGTAACGGAGAGCAAGATGATGAGCCCCAACTCACACTGCACAAGGTGTATGAGTTTGCTACGGAGACCAACCTTGACGACCTGCGCTTTATCCTCGAAGCCAAGAAGCTCAATGAGGCCGTAGCGAAGAAAGGACTGGAAGAGAACTTCGGTCATCAGTTGGGTAAGACCATGCTGACACCCCTCGGCAGAGGATTCTTAGGCGACGGTATCTTCGCCCATGTGCTCAGTAATACCAGCGGTGCCTGTGATGCCCGTATGGCAGGAGCACTGATTCCTGTGATGAGTAATTCCGGCAGCGGCAACCAGGGTATCTGTGCCACCATGCCAGTGGTGACTTTCGCGGAAGAGAACCACAACAGTGAGGAAGAGATGATCCGTGCCTTGACCATGAGTCATCTTACCGCTATCTATATCAAGCAGTCGTTAGGATCACTCAGTGCACTGTGCGGCTGTGTGGTTGCCAGCACCGGCAGCAGCTGCGGTATCACTTATCTGATGGGTGGTAACTACGAGCAAGTCACCTATGCGGTGAAGAATATGATTGCTAACCTCACCGGTATGATCTGTGACGGTGCGAAACCGAGTTGTTCGCTGAAGCTCACCACGGGTGTAAGCACAGCGATGCTCAGTGCCATGCTTGCCATGCAAGGAAAGTATGTCAGTTCGCTCGAAGGCATCGTAGATGATGATGTGGACCAGAGTATCCGAAACCTCACCTCTATCGGCAGCAAAGGCATGGATGTGACCGACCGTTATGTGCTTGACATCATGACCCACAAGAGTAACAATAAATAATTCATATAATTTTTTTGATTTTAATACCAAGTATGAAAAGTATCAAGAACATGTTGCTGATCAGTGTGATGGCCTTGATGGCACTCACAGCCTCAGCACAGATGCAGGATCCTGTACATTTCAGTGTTCAACAGAAGCAGGTATCTCCCACAGAGGTACACGTAATCTTTACCGGTAAGATCGATGCCGGATGGCATGTCTATTCCACCGGTTTACCCGCTGACGGCCCTATCTCTGCCACACTGACAACAGAGGCAGCCGAGGGTGCTAAGGCTAATGGTAAACTGATTGCTCAAGGTAAGGAAATCAGCAACTATGATAAGTTGTTTGATATGAACCTGCGTTATTTCGAGAATAACGTCACCTTCGTACAGAAATACCAAGTAACAGGCAAGACCTATCATATCAAGGGATTCCTGGAGTATGGTGCCTGCAACGATCAAAACTGCATGCCTCCCACTCAGGTAGAGTTCGACTACAAGGGCGAAGGTCCTAAGGACGCACCAGAGGCTCAGGAGGAAAAAAAAAGCGATGACGAAAACGCAGCCGATGAGAAAGAAGGCGAGGAGGTAACTGAGAATACCGACAGTATCGCCGCTGCAGCTGCTGTTATTCCTCTCGATTCCACGGAAGTGGAAGGTCTTTGGAAGCCTGTAATTAAAGAGTTACAGGCTTTCAATGGTGGTAGTGCCACCCAGAACCGTTCGCTGTTATATATCTTCTTGATGGGACTCTTAGGTGGTCTCGTCGCTTTGTTCACACCTTGTGTATGGCCGATCATCCCGATGACCGTGAGCTTCTTCCTGAAGCGTGCCAAGGACGACAAGAAGAAAGGTATCAAGGATGCCATCACCTACGGTATCTCCATCGTTATCATCTACCTGGCATTAGGTCTTGCCATCACCGCTATCTTCGGAGCAAGTGCCCTCAATGCCTTATCAACCAACGCTATCTTCAATATCTTCTTCTGTCTCCTGCTGGTGGTCTTCGCCCTCAGTTTCTTCGGATGGTTTGAACTGACCCTCCCAGAGTCATGGACCAACAAGGTGGACAGCAAGGCTTCTTCCACAACAGGTTTGCTGAGTATCTTCCTCATGGCCTTCACATTGGCCTTGGTAAGTTTCTCATGTACCGGTCCTATCATCGGCTTCCTGCTGGTTGACTTCGCTACGAGCGGCAGCTTCTGGGGTCCCGCCATCGGTATGTTCGGCTTCGCCCTTGCACTGGCATTGCCGTTCACCCTCTTTGCAATGTTCCCCACCTGGTTGAAGAAAGCCCCGAAGTCTGGTGGTTGGATGAACATCATCAAGGTAACCCTCGGTTTCATCGAGTTGGCCTTCGCCCTGAAGTTCTTCTCTGTTGCCGACCTGGCTTACGGCTGGCGTCTGCTCGACCGTGAGGTATTCCTCTGCCTGTGGATTGTGATCTTCGGTGCCCTCGGTCTCTACCTGATCGGCAAGCTGAAGTTCCAGAGTGACTGGGAAGGTGGTGAGATGGAGAAGCCCATGCCTGTGATCTGCATCATGGGTGGTCTGGTATCGATTGCTTTCGCTATCTATATGATCCCCGGTCTGTGGGGAGCTCCCTGTAAGGCTGTCAGCGCCTTCGCACCTCCAATGAGCACACAGGACTTCAACCTCTACAAGGCTGAGGTGGTGGAAGCTAAGTATAAAGATTACGAACAAGGCATGGCAGCTGCCAAGGCACAAGGTAAGCCCGTGCTGATCGACTTCACCGGTTTCGGTTGTGTGAACTGTCGTAAGATGGAGGCTGCCGTATGGACAGATCCAGGTGTATCGAAGATTCTGGAGGATGACTATGTACTCATCTCCCTGTTTGTGGACGACAAGACACCACTCCCCGAGCAGATCAAGGTTACTGAGGAGAATGGTCAGGAGCGTACCCTTCGTACGGTGGGTGACAAGTGGAGTTACCTGCAGCGCTCGAAGTTCGGTGCTAACGCACAGCCGTTCTATGTCGCTATCGACAACGAAGGCAACCCACTCACGGGTTCTGCCGTTTACGATGAGGACATTAACAAATACGTAAAATTCCTGAAGGAAGGATTAGAAAACTATAGAAAATAAATTCTCTTCTGAAGAGGTGGATGTCAAGCATATCCACCTCTTTTTTTGATATCGTCCAACAATAAAGCATACAGACGATTGAAGCGCAGCACTTCTTCATTACCTGTCAGGATGAGTTGCTTACGTGCCCGGGTAAGCACAACATTCAGTTTACGGTCGATGACCTTACCATCCTCTACAAAACAGTTGGCGGTAAGGAACTCCAGCTGATACCTGTTCTGTATCGTGAAAGAATAGATGATCACATCCCGCTGACTGCCCTGGTAACGCTCCACCGTATCGATGCTCACCTGCATCAGCGCATCGATGCCCGACGCTTCTATCTCCCTTCGGATGACTGCTATCTGGTTACGGTAAGGTACGATGACACCCACGGTCTTCACCGGATCAAACGCCGGTCCGTAGTCGTGAAACACCTTGATGAGTTGTTCGCAAACAATCTTTGCCTCAGCGATGTTCACCTGACTGCCATGGCCTTCCATCTTACAGTAGGGAGATGGGAAGAACAATATGCGGTGAGCCACCGAGTGATCCTCCTGATGCGGTAAAGGCACAGGCATGAGTTGTTCACGTGCATAGAACATCCGGTTGGGGAAGGCTGCAATCTCCGGATGCATACGCCCTTGTCGGCGTAATACTCCTACGAAAGTCTCTCTACCCGCCTGACGCTCCACATGAATCAACCGTTCGAAGAGAGAGTTACGACAGTCGGTAAGTCCGATCTCACGCAACAACGGGTGATCCACGAGGGTATCCTCCGGTCGTTGTACCACCACGGCAGGCAATTGTTTATAATCACCGATCAACACGAATTTCTGTACGTTGACGAGCAGTCCCATCAGGTTAGGTTCGAGGATCTGACTGGCCTCATCGATGATAGCCACATCGAAAGTCTTCAGTCGGAAGAGGAAAGGACGCGATTGGAACATGGAGGTGGTCCCCACGATAACCTGTGTGTTAACCAGCAGTTGTCTGATGGTATCCAGACGGGGATAGTTCTTCACCACCTCCTTTAACAGATACGGGTGGAAACGTTCATCACAACTGTATGACTGTCCGACACGTATGAAGGGTATCTGCGCATCTAGGAGCATGGCACAGATCTCATCCACGGCACGGTTGGTGTACGCCATCAAGAGGAGATGCTGACCATCAGCCCGGCATTCTTCCACCATGTACCGGAGCGCCATACTCGTCTTACCCGTCCCCGGAGGCCCGATCAACAGGTAATAGTCAAGCGCCTGTTTCATGCCCTTGAGTATCTCATCATAGGCAGGATGGTAAGCATGAGACAGTTGTCGGCTGCTGTCAACCCTTGGTGCACGCTGTGCCAGGAGCAGTTGTCGTTTCTCTATGGGTGCATTCAGGAAGGCATACATCCCTCTCGTGGAATTGCTCACGGTGACATCCGAGGAGGCATGTTCCACGGCATACCGTTCTTCGTTATCTGGTGTCAACAGATGAGGATTCTGTTGCCCGTTACTCAGCACGACCACCACCCGGTCGCTGTACAGCGCCTTGATATTTCCCTTGAAAAGGATCTGTTTCCTGACGTCGGGCACACTGTCTTTCGGATAAGCATAGAGATACACCTGGTCACCCTGACGGAAATTGGGAAGGAAGTCGGCAGAGAGCTCCTCAGCATTGATCGACAGCGTTATCGTGTCATAGCCATTAGCCGTCGAACTGCATTGACGGTCTGTCACCCGCAAACCCATGAGGATGTTTCCTGTCTCTATCTTCTCATTCAACGGCATGTTCCACAGATCCGCACTACAGGTTGTCACCCCCTCATGTAGTCCGAGTTTACTCACTCGCAGCTCCCTATAGACAAAAGTCATCATCGTGGTGAAATACGCTTTTTCCAAAGGATCCAACTGATGCAGGATACTTGTGACACCTTCTATTTGAGGAAGAAGATATGCCAGATAGAATCGGTCGCACTTACCATTGATATTCAACGTGTCAGGATGCAGCTGTTCCAACGCCTTCTCCATGCCATCATCGGCAACAGATAGTTCCTGAGCCACTATCTGGTTACGCAACGACAGAGCCTCCTGGAAGAGTCGTTGATAGAAAGCCACAACCACCAGTCCTTCCTTAGGGGGATACTTGCTGTATAGCAACCGGGTATCCACCGTCTCCCTGTCCAGATGGAAGTTACGACGTAACACCCCATAATACAATAATAACTGCACGAAATGAGGCTCCAACTGATAACTGCCGTAGTTGTTGGGCCGTTGTCGCTCGATATTGATATTCCTTCCGGCCTTCTGCTCTACCAACAGTTTGAAATCAGTTGTCATCAAGTCAACACGCCCTTGTAATCCCAACTGCTCACAGACAAAGGAGGGCTCAAGGATAGCCTTGTCAACCGAAAAGCCATTGTGCTCATCACCGAAGAGTTGTTCTACCACCCCACGGATGTTGGTCGACTGTGTATATGCATCTTTCTTGAAGCGTTCCCCATCAAAATCCGGACATGAGCTGAACTCAAGGGCATTCGACTGGAAGAAGCTTTTCAGGGTATCATTCACTGATAGGTGCCGCAAGTTGATGATATCATCGAGGGCCTTACCCGCAAAGTTTCCCAACAGCGTGGCATAGGTATTCACTCGGGGGGAGATCCTGCCCAACAGATACTGCAGAGGGTGATGGCCATATTCTTTGAAACACGCTGCCACACTACTGATATCCACCAGGAAGTCGGGCTCCAAAATGATATATCTCGGGAAGACCGTCTCACCATCGCTTTTTGCCTCAAGGATATTCAGTTGCATCCCTTTACGCAATAACGGTTGGAGATGCTGCAGGTACGGAGCTTGATAGTCGATGGTTATCTCACCGCTCACCTCACCTTGTTCTGCTTCTACCGTGATGGTTGCCTCATCAAACTGTTGCACGATGCACCGCAGATAATCATAACTGATGCTCTTGGGAGTATCGAAAGGTCGGTTCTTACTCGGTATCAGCAGTTGTATATCGCTGGGAATCGTTGTTTGGAAAACCTTTGAAACAAACACACAGAGGGCTCTGATGTCGTAAAGGAAGAGTTGTACAGACAAGGGCTTTTCCGGGTGATTACTGTGCTGACGCATTTCTTGTACCGCCTTCTTGTCGCTTGCCGGAAGATGAAGATGATTACACAGATAATCGACCTGTGAGAACAGATTACCGAAGGCGAGCGATGTGTCACGGATACCCTCATGACAGGTAAGTATCAGCAATTCGTGAATAGTCCTGACAGCATCCTTAGAAACATGAGAATCACTGTCAACAGCCGCTATCGACGCCAACAACCCGCGTATTGCCTCAAACAATTCCGCAGCATTGATATTGTTTTCCAACCCTTCCAAATCAATTATTAACTATTAATTATCATCTTTCTTCACTGTCCGCCCAACCTACTGAAATACTCGATGATCTCCTCCCAGGTCTTGAAGGTATCACTACCGAAATGCAGGTGCGTGCCCATAAAAGCATCCTTCATCGCGGCGGAGGGATCTATCAGGTAATCACCATATAGCAGATCCTTCCGCTGTGTGAAGATCAGATGATGGTATGCCGGCACATTGATCATCTCACGCGTGGCCTCTTGCACCCGTCGTATCTCATCTGTCTGATAATCAGGAGCCTCAGCCACGATATACAGGTTGTAATGCTCCAAAAGATAACGGAATCCCTTCCGTGCACTCGACAACTGTCTACCTTGAGAGTCACAGAGTGCCTTGATGCTGATGTAGATAATCGGTCGTTCCCGACCCTCCTGTTTATCATCGATCCATCGAATCACGGGTATCACACTGTTGATGAAGATACTGTCATCCATCCGATGCTCACCATGGAAGGAGATGGCATGTGTGTAATGCTGTTGGAAAAGGGGCATCGTATGCACCAAGGGATCGGCATCTCCGAAAAGTCCCCACACCCGCTGCTGTTCTTCTTCCGTGACATGAGCAAAGCACTGTTCCTGAACATTACGGTATTCCTTCACCATTGCTTTTGTAACGATAAACTCTTGCACACCATCCTGCCGGGGATTCTGAAACGTCTGCTTGCCGATCATGCCATGGGCACCCATCGTATCGGCAATCTCAAAGGCTGGGTTTACTATGATACGGTCATAGCCATACAACTGCTCGGTGTACATGCCACCCATCGAAGTGCCCACGATCAGGTCAGGCTGATGCTCCTGCACCTTCTCCTTCAGGAGAGCGATTGCCTCATGTGGGTCAACGGGCAGGTCATAGGCAACGGTTTTAGCTTGTGGCAGCATCGTACGGAAACGGGTTACCGTGCCACTTTGGGCGGAAGAGGCAAAACCATGCACATACATAATGGTTTTGTCTTTCATCAATTCCGGATATGTCTTTTGTTCAAAAATCATATTTGAGTTTGTGAGTTTTTAAGTTAATGAGTTCGTGAGTTTATAAGTTTGTGTGATACTCACCGGTAGAACGGTTGAGGGTGACGGTATATTTCGAGCCATCGGGATCACAGGTCTTTAAAACCATCCATTCTCCTTTCTCTTTGATCGATGTCTTCTTTGCCAAGCGTGCCGTCTGCCGGGCATCAACACCCGAGAAATACACCGTGGCTTTACCTTTTCCTGTCAGCACACGGGTAAAGATGGAATTCACCACTTTCTTCTCACCGATATCGTAATCATCGTTTCCCACGATAGCCACCGACTCATCGATATTAACCCAATGGTCTCCTTCTCTGATTACTCGCTCCTCTCTCGTAAAAGGATCATATGAGAATGCCATATAGGCAGGACGATTTAATACGATGACCGCATTGCCAGGTGTCGACCATATCACGAAGGGTTCTCCGTCGATCCTTCCGCTCACCGTCCAAGCATCACCCTCTGTCGTTATTATGGGTTTCTCAGGGAACGTCTGGGGCTCTCCGATGAGATTTCCCCCGAAACCTTTCTTGTAAGGTATCATGATCTTACTGTCTTCTATCCTGTTGGGCACGATACAACCCGTAAAGTTCTTCAGTCCCTCACTCCATGACAGACAGGTGAAACGCTCTTTCGTCATCGCTCTCACGAGATGCTGACAGGGGAACACCTTAGCTGTCGCATACCGCTGCTGGAAATCTTTCCATGTGGAGGGATGCACCTCTCCCATCTCCAGATACTCCTTCATTCCGTGATGCTGCTGCATTTCATACTTCTCGGTCCGGAGATCATCTGTTGGAAACAAGCTATGAAGAAGGACCGTCATCATCACGCGGTGAGCGGTGACACCCATCCTGCGGGCTCCGATATCCGCATTCAACATATACCGTCCGTCACCTGTTGTTGCTTGGCGTCTCAACAACTGATCCAGACAACGGCGTTCCAGCATCAGGGCATCCCCATTACGGAGAATCGTCGCCATCGCCGCATACGCAGGCAACTGGTCATAGAGAAACATACTCCAGTCGTTTCCATTGGGCATGGCTAACTCTCCATCCACCAAAGCTAACTGAGCCAGCACCTGATCCCATACCTCCTGCCAATGCCAGATAAGAGAACGGTGCAGAGACATCCCTGGCAAGCCAGTCAGAAAATAGGTGGCCAGGATTGACTCCGCCTGTTCTTGTATCACCACATTCTGATACGAGGTATGGAAATAATGATGATTCTGCAAGGTGAAATCCGGAAAGAGATTGGTTCCGGCATACCACTCACTGACTTTCTTCCCATCAACAACCGTCTCATCCCTTGCATCCGCATCTACCGTGTACGTATTCAGTCCATAACGTACCATCGCCTCCTTCCACTGAGAAGCATGAGGGTGTGTGAAATATATTGTCCATGCCACAGCAAGCACATTTGCCTCCCAACCGTTTTCCTCGGCTTTCGTATCTCCCCTAAACCCATGAGGCACCGGTCGCGACAACTGATAATCCGCCTCACTGACAATGACCTTCTCCATCTGTAACTCATCTTCATCGTCTGTAACAGCAGACAGATATTCCGCAGCGAAAGCTAAG
>JAFZPF010000150.1 GCA_017550455.1 Prevotella sp. | reverse complement strand
GCAGTTGGCATGAGGGTGTATTTAACTATTGCATAACCGCAACGCGGTTACCGCTCAATAGCCGTGGGTCGTAAGACCTACGGACAAGATGTTGTAGCAATCATCCAACCCTGAATGGGTTGCCCATCAATATTTAAGGGCACACTTTCAGCGTGCACATTCATTGTAGCTATGTTTCCCGCAGGTCGTTGACCTGCGGCTACTGAGCGATAACGCTTTCAGCGTCTATTGCCAGCTCCTATATAATTCCCTTTATTTTGTTTCTAAAGATTAGTTTTTTCATGCTTTTCCCCAACAAAAAAGGGATGAGCAAAGCCCATCCCCAAACATTTTAACCTAATAATGTGTCAAACTATAACTATAACCAAATTTACAATAACCTAACTAACCTATGTCAATCTATGAAGTAGTGTCTCGTTTAAGTGATGTGTCTAACACGTTTGCATATCGTCATTATTGCATATTCTAACTTACCTGTGGGTAAACCGGGCTGATGAACATCAAGAACTTGACGGTGCTCTTAAGAGCGTTCTTTACTGCCTTCATAACTTTCTCTGCCTGTGCCGCGCTGTTGAACTGTGCAACTGTCATCGGCGTTAATTCCATTGCCTTCATAATCGTATTTTTTTATTTGTTATTACTTTCTTTATTTTGTGAAACCGAACCTATTGTCCGTTGTTTCTATTGACAATGATACGTATAATCGAGAGCAGAATAAAAGAAGTATTCTTTTTTATGCCGAGATAAAGTATCATCGCTTTTTCAAAAGCAAAGATATAGCTGATTCCTCACGTGACAATGATTTTTTCGTGAATTCCTTCAACTGTTGTATGGACAGGAAAAGGTATTGTGGACATATCGCAGAAAGTGGGTGGAAAAGTGTCCAAACGAGTGTCTTTCATGTTCAATTATCTTGTTATTCACGAAAAACTTACTATTTTTGCAAAAAGAAAAGAATGTTACGGGCATGAACAAACGACACATACTCTTCGTACTGCTGCTGATTGTCTCTGCAGTGCCTTCATCATGGGCAGGAAGGAAACCGTCTCCTGAAGGTAATATTATTAATAAGGTGAAAGAGCAACCGCGGCGACGGGTGCTTTTCATCGGTGACTCTGTTACCGATGGTGGATGGGGACGCAGCGGTGGACTGATGACTCCCTCGGAGAAACGCAACCAGCATGATCAGAACCATTTGTTCGGTCATGGGTATATGGAGATGTGCGCTGCCCATTTCATGAGCATCTATCCCGAGCGTGACTATGAATTCATGAACCGTGGCATCTCCGGGAACACGCTATACGACCTGCAACGGCGTTGGCAACAGGATGCGCTGAACCTGCAGCCCGATGTCGTAAGTATTCTGGTGGGGATCAATGATGCTGACCGTTTTGTGCGTGACACCGCACATACGGAGCCCAATTATATCCAGTGGGAACAGACTTACCGGCAGTTGATTGCTGAGCTGCGGGCAGTTAATCCACAGGTGACCATCCTTCTCGGGACGCCCTTTGTGGCGAAGGTGGGAAGGGTTGGCAGTAATGAGAATTACCCTGCGCTCGCGTCTATCGTCAGCCGACTGGCACAAATCGTCAGGAAGATAGCAAATGAGGAGCACGCCGTCTTGGTGGAGTATGATCTCTTGTTCGCCCATCTTCAGGAGACAGCCCCTCGTAATGACTATTGGATATGGGATGGTATTCACCCCACCACCGCCGGTCATCGCCGCATGGCCGACCTTTGGATAGAGAAAGCTGAGGGAATCCTACTTTGATCTTCATCATCGCAAAACTGACGACTATTCTTCTCTCAGTCTTCCCAATCGCTCAGTAATCAGTTCTTTGAATAGCGTTTTTTGCTCGTCGGTAACAAACGAGCTGTCAATACATTCAAACCATTGGTCTTTGAATTGTTGGAAGTGAGTCAGTAGTCTATTTGCAACCTTCTCGCTGATGCCGCTGCTCTCCATAGCATATATAAAATCAAAACGCATCAGTTTCTTTTTGAAACCCTGAAGTGACATAGCCAGTTCTTCTGTGTCCTCTGGCATCACGATTGCTGTCGATACCTGATCATATGTAGGTGACAACCTATATATGCCAGGATCTGTGGACAGTAACGAGAAATTTTTCAAGTGCATATCAGCATTCCCTACAATCCATGAAAACACAACTTGTTCCCAATAATTTACGATATCAAGCCTCGGCATGGAAGAAAAGTGTGAAATCAGCGAAGCAACCAACTCATAACTTCCCTGATATTTTTGTTCTGTCTGTCTCTCTGCCAGTTGACACATATCTTCCATCGCCAACTTTGCTCCTTCTGTTGTTCGGTCTATACGTCTTGTTATATAGTTCAGTTCTCCGTCTGCGAATCGAATAAGTGCATGTGGTACTGTAGAGATATGCGCTATTTCAGCAAGGTGCATGGTAAGATCTTCTATCTCAGGCAATGCAGTAAAAAGAGCTGTTTGAGGCTTCAGGATGAACCTTCCAAATACCCCCACGATAGTGAGCCTTTGTGCATTACCCTGTCTGTCATGCTCTATGTCAAGTGACAGTTTTTCTTGTACGCCAGTTACTGTAGTGCGACTCCTTACAACAATCTTTGCTAACCTGTTGATATCCGATCTTGTATATGGCAAAGAAGGTATCGTTTTCGATTGGAAAAAGCGTTGTGCACATTTGGAATGATAGTCTATCTCACCCTCCATCAGTGGTTTATAGCAACAAAGACACCTTCTCATTATCGTTCCTCCTTGATTTCTATCGGTTCAACACATACATTACCTATACAGTCCTTACAACAGGCAAGAAGAAGCCCCATGCGGTCGTTACGACGGATCTTCCAGTTCCTTTCAGCCACATTAAGAAGCCATCCCTCAGGTATCAGTCCATCAAAAAAGGGAAAGAGTATCTTGCTATCATATGTGTCTTTACCTTTAGGTAATGTAAGACTGACAGGCTGCGATGTAGGGTCGGAGAGATAATGATCATCGTAGGCAAAATGATATCCATACGCATCCTCGGAAAGAATGCCGGCAAACTTGTCACACACATAGATTTTTCCTTTTCTCATGACTCATCCTCCTTTTGAAGTTCTACTGCTGCAAGGTGCATGTTAAATAACGAGAAAACCTGGTTTACCTTATCCATACGAAGCGTTGGCTTACCTTGTTCCAGTTCACGAACAAATCTTAATCCCACGCCTGACTTATAGGCAAGTTCTTCCTGAGTCAGCCCATACTTTTTACGAAGTGACTTTATTTGAAAGGCTATAATACTGTGGTTGTCCTTCATCTTCAACTGTTTTTTGCAAAGATAATGAATATTCTATTATATTATACCATATCGGGTATAAATTTAACGATATTTACCTATATTATACCCGAACGGTGGTAATTCTACAATAACTTTATTGTTTTATACCCATTCGGGTATATTTTACCATCAGTAATATAGTCAGGACCGGGTTTGATTATAAACAAGACTTTTATTAGCGCTGAAGATGTGATGCTCCACTACTCCACTAAAAAATACAATAAATATTTTGTAATCAATCAATTATGGCAATTTGATCCCCACCTAAACCCCACCTGATCTCCACTTAATCTCCACCTAAACCTCTATAGAGTTGCACCACCCCTGTCCCTTCGATGTAAAACATCAGAGGACGGGAGAGGGGAGCATTAGTACTTATTTCCCTGAGAAAAGGGTACTACAGGCCCGGCCTGTGATACCCTTTTCACCCTCATTTAGTGACTAAGTCTACTGGAAATAGTGACTAAGTCTACTGGAAATAGTGACTAAGTCTACTGGAAATAGTGACTAAGTCTACAAGAAAAAGACACTAAATTCACTGAAAAAGAACACACTTGACTGGCATGTACTCCATAGGAGATTACGTAAAAGATCAGTAGTGGAGATCAGGTGGGGTGTAGGTGGGGTATAGGTGGGGTAACTTTTTCTGTAGCATATTGAGTAACAGGTAGTTAAAGCGATTCTAGTGGAGAATAACAGGATTCTCCATTCTCACCTACTCTTAATAAATGTCCAACTACCTTGGTGGGTCTTGATCTTTGCAAGGGCACCGACGGTGGCTATATATTCCGAGAGTCCCTGACGCGGAGCACCATGATGCCAGTCGTAGGTATATCCGAGTTGTGTCCACGGACAGGCATAAGGTCCTTCATAAGCTACGCTCTTCTGATAGGCGAACCACTCACGGAAGTTCGTAATACCTACGGTATATGTTTCACCTGCCCATGACGGGAAACTGGTCACGCTGGTTGTGGTGGTGATATCCGGATTGAAGGAAGGACGGAAGAGCATACTGGCATCCACATAGAACTCTATCACCGTGTCGTAGTCGCAGTCGGGATAGAGTCCCAACATCTGAATCATACGGAAACGGGAGGCGATCGAATCCATCCCGGCGTATTGCCCGGCACGGTGTTTCCATTCCTGCGGCAACGTCACCCAAAGTCCTGTCTGCTTAGACAGCCGGAAGGTGTCGGTGGCTGCCCAAAACCTGAGACTTGGCTGGTTCGTTATCGCACAGACCAACACCATCTTCTTGCCATCCACGGTGATCCACTCCAGTTCAGGATTACTCTCGCTGATAGGCATCAGTGTTGTGGAAACCTTTGAGGCATCTGGATACTGCGCATCGATCAGGGCCTTGGCATAATCCGACTGGAGGGTAGCGATATCCTCATACCAGGGGATTTCCGGTTCGTCATCTTCAGAACAGGAGGTAAAACCGATGGCGATCACCGGCAACAGCATCAATGTCCAAATATATTTCTTCATATCTCAATTCATTTGTTTCAAGATTTAATTAAGGCAATAATATAGAAATTGACCTTTTAAGCACTGAAAGTGCGTCAGAGCATAGGCAGGGGTGAAGCGAAGCGTAACCCCTGCGAAGGGATACCATTAATTAGTGCTAAAGGCACGACAGAAATCTGTCACCCCATCGGGGTTTGATGATCGTATGCATCATTGCAGGGGTTACGCTACGCTCCACCGCCTGCCTGTAATCTTATCAGGCCTTCGGCCTTTGTCCTATGTATGGTGGTGACTCAAGCAAAGAAAGAGCTCCACCACCTGCCTGTTATCTTAACGCCCCTACAGGGCTTACGCAACAGCAAACGCTATTAATAATAGGTCATCTGTATATTCTTAACTAAAATAATGGGGACAGGGCTGATTAACAGACCTGTCCCCAACAAAATATCTCGCTATAACATTAATGTTCAATTAGTCTTCGTCATCCCAGAAACCGCGACCGTTTTGCTTGGCATCGGGATTGTCACCAGTATGACCTTCTCCGCCAGGACCCCAGGTCGCATCATTTTCGCCTGGAACATTACCCTGCATCATTACGCTTTGGGGATTGATACCTTCCATGATGGCATCACAATAAAACACCTTTTTTACTTCTGGAGCTATATATGATTTCTTCATTCTTCTTTCCTCCGTTTATTTCTTGATTACTTTCTTACCATTGATTATAAACAGACCTTGCGGCAGATCTTCAGGATTAACATCCAACTTACGACCATTCAGATCATAAATACCTTCGAGGGCAATCTTCGTTTCAACATTGTTGATTCCAGTTGTCTCATCGTCAAAGAAGAAACGTGCGCTCTTTGCCGGAGCCATCTGGGCACTGGTCTTAACACCATTTACATTTACAGACCAGTAACAACGTGTTGAACGGATGTTTACACGAATACTTGAATCAGTAACGCGATAGAATTTTGCTCTCTCATCGTCATTGGTATATGTTGTATTACCGTTGGCATCTACTGTCTTATCCTTATACATGAAGTAGAAGTCCATTGGGAAGAGAACATGATCCTTGTACTGTCCTTTCATGTCAATCAAAGCACCGTCATCAGCAGTAAGTGGGTCAACCAAATGCTCATCGGTCATATGGAGCTTAAAATCGGGATCTGCCATATTCTCAATAGTAATCATTGGATAATTTTCAACTGTATTTTCCGGACAGAACATTACCGGTGTACCTGCAGGAATATTATTACCACTAATCAATTGGAATGTGACATTATACATTCTGTAACCCTGCTCAAAAGTATGGGTAGGAGTTCCAGAAGGACGAGCAACACGAGTAGCATTTCCAAACACTGACTTATAATTTGTAACACCATTGGGGAAAATTGCTGTTACCCACTTGCCACCAGGGAAGGTACGTTTCTCTTCTTCAATAGCTTTTAAGGTGTTAGCATAGTTGGAAGTTACAGTCCTTCCTGCAGAATTCGTCCTGGTGCTACCATCATCTTTTCCATCTTCATCAATAGTACTCCAAACAGCGTGATTTGCATAACTATTCAGATAATCTGGCGTTGTATAGAAAGTACAACCGGAAACATGTTCCTCACAAAGAGTTGAATTCTCTCCAAATGTTTGACTACCACCGGTACCAGCATTGAGTGCAGCAGCCGGTCCTAACAAATAGACGCTCTCTAATGCTTCACAACCATGGAAAGCCGCTCCATCGAATGATGTTACACTGGCAGGAATCGTAATTTCATGCAGTGAAGATGCACAACAGAGGAAATGTGATCCAATCGTTGTCAACGTATTCGGGAGTCTGATGAGTATTAACCCAGTCATATACTGTAGCGGTGCGAAATGGTTCGTTCCACCATGTCCATCATCAGATCCAGAACCTTCAATTTGTACAAGACCTTCAGGTAATTCTAATGACTTAATAGATTTGCAACGGAAGAAAGATCCTTTTCTTAAAAGAGAAACTTTTGATCGACGTGTACTCTCGTCCACTTGGAAGCTTACATTTTCCAGAATAGGACAAGTTGAGCATACACCAGTACCAAGATATTCCACATTCTTAGGAATGACAATTGACTTGAGTTTAGTACAACTCTGGAAAGCATAGTCACCAATCCACTTGATATTCTCTGGCGCTTCAAATGTTACACTCTCCAAATACCAGTTACTGTGATCATTGAGGGTCGCATAGGAAACATCTGTTCTGCTATCTTGATCATATACTTGACTTCCATAGATACCGTCTTGCTCCTTCTGTTCTTCAGATCTTGGATTATTAATTCTTCTGCCACAGTTATATAGTTCATCTACGTAATTTTGTGCATAGGTGAATCCAAGTTTTTGAATAGCAGTAACTCTAAATGTTTGTCCACCAATCTCCACAGTTGCTGGGATAACTGCATTTACTACATGTGACGTCTGTACCCCATTGCGGCTTCTATATGATATTGAATTACCAGTTCTATAGGGCTCGTTCGTTATATTATCGGTGTATTTAGGATTCAATGCAATAGCGATTTCTCCAGGAGGCATATTTATTGTATTGCTTGACTGTCCTGATTGCCAATATTTTGTTGAATAAATGTAATCACCGATCTCAACGTTATCAAGATTTATTGTATAAGTAATCGTTATCCTTCCATGATTATTTCCATTCGGAACAGCATCAATATTAACGCTAGCATCATAACCAGTAATGGTTGTAGGCCTAAAATAGGTATTATAATTACTATTCGTCAAATTTGTTGGATCAGGATTATACAAAGCTGCATAATTTGACATCACAATTAAATTGGGATTACTAGTTTGTACATTAATACCTTCTGTTGTACCCAATGTTGTCAATCCTCTGTCATACTCTCGGTTAATAGTATAGCTTCCCGAAACCCCATCAGGTAAGCCAACATATGTTACGTCATAACTTTCCGAGACTTCTCCAGCCCACACATTGCTCACGCCCATCACCAACAGGGCGAACATCATAAAAAGTTTTGCTTTTTTCATTTGTATTTATTATAATTATTATTGTCGTTTGATATATAATAGCTGCTACAAGTTATTCTCTTTGTCTGTAATTAAAAAGCTATTTCTTTAGTGCAGTCACTTTAGCATCATTTAGGGACAGAACCCTTTTAGGACCTGTCCCATCAAAAAAATGCTATAACATAAATGTTCAATTATTCCTCATCATCCCAGAATTTCTTGGGAGCAGCGGGGGTTTCTTCCTCGTCATCAACGAAGCCATGGCTATTCTTTTTACTTTCTACCCATTCACCTTGTGATTCAGACATCATCGGTCTCTCTATTTCAACGTTGACGATACTCAATACCGGTGCTTTATATTCTTTCTTCATTGTTTTTATTCTTTAAACATTCTTGTAACCTGTATCTTATTTCCTATTCCGCCCCCTCTCCAGCGCGGGAGGGGGACGGGAAAGGTTTTCAGATTCCTTACTTCACAATCATCTTTACACCGTTGATTACATAAACACCAGCGGGAACTGCTACTGTGCGGGTGTCACCTGCACGTAGGTTGCACTTGTCAACCGTAATACCGCTCACAGCGTGGATGGTTACATCCTTGTCGGCACGGGCCATAAGTGTGATGGTGCCCTTGCCAGGTATCACTGCCAGATCGGCATCTTTTATAGCATCATTGATAGCGGTGGTATTATCATCATCAAGATTTTCACCGAATACAATGCGGAACTTGGTCATCTTAGCACCTGATGAGGTTGCAACTGGTTCCGGATACTCATAGAAGGAGCGGAACGGGAGGATCTTAAGAGATTTACCAGCACCAAGAGTTCTTGTAGTAACAAAGCAGTCCTTAGAGAAGTAGAAAATAGCAGGACTTGCTGTTGAAGCACTGGCTATCTCCTTGCCCATGAAGGTTCCAGTAGGAGTCAGAGTGTAAGAGGTTCCATTGACGGTACCGGTAGATTCAGATCCTGTGAAGATACCGCTTGTTTCACTGTCATAAGCTGTTGCATATGGATCACCTGTAGCAACGATGGTCTCACCCTTCACACGGACATTGAAGTTGTAATCGTCAGTCTGCTTTCCATCTACTGTAACAATGTACGGCTTATTTGCCACGCTCTTACCGGTAATATTTGTGAAGTAACCCTTAGCTTCATTATCATATTCAGTATTATCTTTAGAAAGGGCTTTGCCACTGTTCATCGTTGAGAGTGTGATGGTATTACCAACCTTTTGATTACTTGAGTTATAACTTGTGAATTCACCTTTGTTATTCGTTGTAATCGTGAACGGCAGGATTACAGAAGCATTGACAATATTGCTGTATCCGTCTGCCGGAGTGAGTGCACGGTCGTACATTATGTAGCCTTCAGCTGCCAATTGAATATTATATGGTGAGAAGAACGGGTATCTGTCGGTGATGACAATATCCTTACCGGCACGGAACACTTTCTTGCCACTGACTGTACCCGACATAAATGCGAAGTTGTCGAGTGTTGAGGTAGTCTTTTCCGGCAGATATACCAATACATTCGGTCCAAGTCCATCCTTGATCTGACTGATCGGAGTGGCAGTTGACTCTCCTTCTTCAGTTAGTTCAACAATATTGAGCAGATCACTGGCATCTACAAAGAGAATCTGGTCTTTATCTATACCATCCAAATCCTCGACTGCATCAATAATCTGTTTTGCAGAGAGGTAACCATAGCTTTCCTTCGTACCACCATTACCATCATCAATGGTTATCTTCTGATTTGTGGTCAGTTTTACTCCATATTGTGCTGATTCTTTCATATCGCTGGAAGAAACTCCATAGAATGTCTTCTTATATACCTCAAATGGTTCTATCGCAGCAGTGAAGTCTTCAGCAATCAACTCTATATCCATGCGATAGAATGCATAGAAACGATGCTGCCATGCGGTAGTCGGAGCAATGTTATAACGGGTCTCATCAGCGGTGAACACATAGAACGTACCTGCTTTCTGATATTCATCACTCGTAGGAACTGCCATCAGTTGACATGCTATACTATCAACGTCTGAGACCTTACCATCAGGATCATCATAGTTATTCAAATATGTATCCAGGTTGAACTGATACTCTTCCAGATATTCATTTCCCGTATGTTCACCAGTGTTACTCAGATTCTCTGCGTTATTAAACTTAAAGCGGGCGTTTCCTGCAGTAGAGGTAAGAATCTTGTTGTCAGATGGTGAACTCCAAACGCTTTCTGGATCAGCATATATATCCTGATGGTCTATAAAGTATTCTGATGTAACATAGCTATAACGGGCACTGCCTTCACCACCGCTGGGATATGTCTCATCACCATATTTACTATACAAGTCTTTGAAGGTAAGTGTCAGCAAGCTGTTTGCCTTACTCGTCGGAACATAGAATTTGAATGCACCGCCGGCAACAGAGAAGTCATCGGCTGTGAATGTCTGAGTAAGAGTAAACTGATCGAGAGGATCATGACAGACGATATCCATCTTGTCGATATAGGGATCCAAAGCCTGAAGCTGAAGATCAACATAGACAAGGGCCATGCCATCGTCTACGCCCTCAATCTCGAACTTGATGGCATCGTTGTTCAAAACGCCTAAATCATAACTCTTTGTGCCAACTACACTGCTGTTCACGTCAATCGTTTTTATCAAATTTCCTTCCGCACCGTATACCTTAATAGTATAATCTTCTGGAGTGAAGGCTGGCATATAACTTCCTTCTATTTCAATGGTAACTTGTGAACCTGTATTTGTTGCTTGAGCTAAATTACTTGTACTGTTGTAGTTAAATCTAAAGGACGGATTATTATTATTACCCGCCTGCCCTTGCAGAATATAAGAACGGTTATTGTAACTATAGATAATACGATTATTTGCATCTCTACTGAAAACAGAAGCTGAGTTGACATTTGTAGTGGTTGACAGATCACCAACAGTAGAATTACCTGTTCTTGGTGAACAGACTAAATATGTTCCGCCTTCAGTCCTGATATGTCCCTGGTCATCCATAAACCATGCAGCGGCACTTCCTTCTGTTTGTGTAGCACTACCAGACGACGTCAACCATATCGTCCTATCTACACGGCTAATTCTAACCGTAGATTGAATAGTAAAGGTATCATATGTCTTTTGTTCTGTACCCGCCGTTTGACTCTTACCATAAGAATAATAGAGTTGAGCTCCTACGATACGGAAACCGATAGGTGCTTTGTTTTTGTTCTCATCGGGATTATTTGTCGTAACCTCTATAGGAGGTTCCACGAAGTAGATACCATTCTTCAGTCCGTAGAAATATTCTCCACCTACGTATGTAGAGTATATCTTCTTTACACTGGCCACATCTGCGGGTGCTCCGTTCTGTACAGCCCGATGAGTCTGATTATTCTCATCTCCCCACTGATAGAGATAGTTATAGGCACTTAGATTTTCTACATGGTTGTAGTCGTAGCAGAAATAAGATACGGTAGTACCTGGCTGTGACTGGTTTGACAGTGCACCGATATCTATCTTACTGGTTTTGAACTCAGAGGTGGTCATACTGACAGCTGTCTCGTTAAGCTCCTTCGGTTGCACATTTGCAGTAAAGGTACCCTCTGAAGTGAAATAAATGTCAAACGACTTGATGGAGATGGCATAATAGTAATAAGTCTTAAGCAGCCTGAAATAGAGAATGTTGTCCATATCATAGGTGCCATCATCTTGTAATTTTGCTGTGCGCTCTATGACATATTCCTTATTTCTATCTGCTTCTGAACAGTTAATAGCTCCATCACCGTCAGCGGCTAAAGCCTGTTCGATTACCACTCCTACATTATTTATATTTCCTTCATTATAACTGCCAGTACTTAAACTCGATGGTACGGTTTCAATGAAACGCATGTAATTATTACCAAGGGCATTCGCAGAATGGAATTCATTATCAACATCTGTATTACCTGGACAGATGTCTGTATTAACCAAATCGTTAACCAATACAATCCTATAACCGGTGATGCGATAACCCTTGGGTAAAGAAACTGTAAGGTACGTCGATCTATGACCACCAGCGATAATCAGTTGATCGTTAAACTCACCAAGACAAGCTTTGGGTCTGGCAAGATTTCCGTATTCGTCTAGATCAGCCTCGTCAGAACCTGTTAATGACAACGCTAACTGCTCGTGCCTCCAAAGACAGTTCCAACCAGCTTTAAAACCGGTTTCCGATTGTTCAGAGAGAGAGCCGACGAGACTACCGTTGTCAGGTCTGATGGTCACATGCTGTGCAAAAGAATAACTCACACCCATCACCAACAGGGCGAGCATCATAAATAGTTTTGCCTTTTTCATTTTTTATATATTTTATTGTTATTTTATTTTAATCTTATTTACAAACCTTCAGTAGGTAAAGTGTCTAAAGTATGATGTTTTTTAGTTCATCATTAGTGCCATTTTAGCTGAATGTGAATAAAACTTAACGTACTCTCTTGTTTTATAAAGTAGTATATATGCTTTTTATAACGTATTGAATACCAATTAGTTACGCAAAAATCATGCCTCCTAAATTACGCCCCTTTAGGAAAAATATTCTTTAATATATTGCCTAAAGGTTGTAGATTTTAGAAAGAATAGCACATAATACTTTACAATTTGTTGCTATCACTACTGTCCGGTTAAATTTCACCAAAGCGAAAGTTGGCGGTCATCTTCCGGATTTTGATTAATAATTGTCTTGTCAAATAGTTCATTCAGCGGAGTTCTCTCAAAAAGAACCTGGCCGATGACATTAGAGAATATGT
>JAFZPF010000149.1 GCA_017550455.1 Prevotella sp. | reverse complement strand
ATATTTGCAATATCTATTGAAATGAAGATGCAAAGGTAATGACTTACTGTAATACTCACAAGGCGTCAAAGCGGATACGCTTACCTGATTCTCTACTGGAACATCTACGGGCAGTGAGCCTCTCATTGGTGATCATTTCCAATGGAGTTAGTCACTATTTCAAGTAGAGTTAGTCACTATTTCAAGTAGAGTTAGTCACTATTTCCAATAGAGTTAGTCACTAAATGAAGGGGAAAAGGGTATCACAGGCCGGGCCTGTAGTACCCTTTTCTCATCGAAATAAGTACTAATGCTCACATCATTCGTAGAGGTAGGGTTTATCCCTACCTGCAAAGAACGAACTACAATCAGTAGGGGATTAGGTGGGGTATAGGTGGAGTATTAGTGGAGTAACTTTTCCTGTATTACATTGAATAATAAATAGTTAAGCTGGTTTTAGTGGACTAAGCCACCAAACGAGAACTTTTTGTCAGCTTATTCAGTACATTTCGCATCATCCTGCCTATGTTCTGATGCAGTATTATTGCTGATGGCAGACATAAAAAAAGCCCAACATGAAGTTGGGCCTTTTATGTGTGTAAATAGATCTTTAACCAAAGAGGCGACTGAAGAATGATTTCTTGGGTTTAGGTGGACAACTGTCTTTATCACCGATGAGTGATGCTATCAAGACAGTGATATTATCCTGACCGCCGGCATCCATAGCTAACTGCATAAGTTTTTCGCAGTCGGCGTCAACATCCTGATAGTTTTCTTTCATCACCTTCTCTATCTCCTCGTCGGTGCAATAACCGCAGAGTCCATCGCTGCATAGCATGATAGTGTCACCGCGCTTGATATCGAAGTTGACAATATCAGCGGTGGGGTAAGCCTGGAAGTCGCCTAACCCTCGTGTGATGATATTGTTCTCAGGATGGTTGAAAGCCTCCTCCTCAGTAATCTCACCCTTGTCGATAAGCTCCTGTACATAGGAGTGGTCGATGGTAAGGCGCTGAAGTCCTTTCTTCCGTTTGTACACATAGCAGCGGCTATCACCACACCATGCTACATGAGCGGTCTTGCCAATCACCCAGCAAACGACGATGGTGGTACCCATGCCTTTAGATGTCGGGTCTTCACTCATACGGTGGTTGATCACCTGGTCAGCACTGACAATCGATCGTTGGAGCATCTCTGTAATGAGATCCTGTGTTATAGCTGACTGTGCCCGCTGCTGGGAGAAATAATTCTTGATAGATTCGATGGCCAAGGATGAGGCTACCTCTCCGGCATTGGCTCCCCCCATACCATCAGCAACAATGAGCAAGGTTCCCAAGGAGCCGAGCGATATATATTCGGTTGTGCGCCTGTCTTGCCATTCCTGTTTTTCCAAATCCTCACAGAACAGTAACGCATCTTCATTGTTGTCGCGCACCTTTCCGGCGTCCGTAAGTCCAGAAATTCGAATTTTCATAATTAAGTAATAATAATGATCGTAAACGTTATTGTTATCGTTAGATTTCCAGTCGTGGACGGCGGGTTTGACGGGTAGGCTGCGGCGGTGCCTGTCGGCGCTGCTTGGTTTCGTTCTTAATAACCACCTTCTCCTTCTGTGCAGGCTTGGCTGCAGTCTTCGGAGCAGGCTTAGCATAGGTTACTTCCAAAGGATATTCTGATGGCGGACAACCGGGTTCCTGTATCTGGATGGTCACTACGTTGACACCGTCGCGCAGATTGTTCACACTACACATATAACGAGTCTCGGATAGCTTTTCCAGTTTTACGGGCAGATTGCCGGATTTCACACTTACTGTGCTGGGATAGTCTTCTTCTCCCGGCAGCTTATCGGCTGTGATGTCAAAAGTAAAGAAGAGGTTACCATTGTTAATCTTCGTCTCTACATCATCGATGTTCACGTTGAAATATTTGTAATACCACTCCTTGGCATAAAAGGAGACAGGAGCAGAGATAAGTCCGTCATACACTGCTTGTGCTTTGTACTCCACCTCGTGGGTTTCGTCAGAGAGCGAAGGTGGTATGGTGAGCATACAGTAGTAAGCCACAGAACTACCTAAGTCAGTGGTCTTTGCCACGCGAGAAGTAGCATCGAGATCACAACCGGAATTGGGATCCATCAATATGGCTATTGACTCGGAAGATACCGGGAACGGGGTGTCGAGACGTATGGTCGACTCTGTGCGCTGATGGCGGAAAGCGATGTCGTTTCCTTTATTCATGCTGAACTCAAAGCGTCCTTTGTTGGCAATCTCTATCAGTCCGTATTTGCCTTTAACTTTCACGAAGGCTTTGTTGTCAAAAGGTGAGGGGCAGTCGATAAACTGTGGTGGTAGGATCTCTACGTTGTTTTGGGAAATACCGTACTTGTCGCCTTTCACGATAATCTCTAATGATGTTTCAGGATCCCACTCCTTACGACTATCGTCAAACTTGTAGTCGGTGGCCGTTCCATCAACAACTTTTTGGATGGGTACCAATTGTTTGTTGAAGATGTAGTTGACCGGCAGTCTGCCACTGCGGGCATAGAGTTTGATGTCGCCTTCGCCTGATGAGGCGAGATACTGTGCGGCATCACCATCAACCATTACCTGATCCTTGGAGTTGATCTGACCCTCCTCCGCATATTCAGGGGTTAGCTGCTGATTAGAGGCATGGAAGAGATAAACACCATGCTTGACGATCACTACAGCAATGCCCTCATCGTTAACAGAGGAAACAAACTCCACATCACCTGCATCAATCTTCTTGCCTTGGTAGGTGAAGGTTACGGGTTTACCCTCTGTGTCAAGCAACATGGGGATGGATTCCCGTTTCTTGGAAGTCTGCTGGAATGCCTCGCATGAGGCGTAACCATTGCGGAAAGGATAGGCTTCCGTACAGTTCTGTATGGCTGTGTATCCTTCTTCATCGATATAATGGAAATAACGGTCACCGCGTTTCTTCACAGCCAGGAAACCATCAGAGAAATAGGGATATTCATGTACCACGAGGAGATTATCCAGCGGTTTGAACTCTCCACGTGCTGTTACGATACCCATGATCAGTGTGGTGCTGTTCTTGGTCACTACTGCCATACCATTACGGAAGGGGAACAGCGACTCGGTGGTTTCGTAAACCTTCTGTCCTTGTTCTGTCCATAGAGTTTTCTTATTTACGGAGTCGGTGATCAAGAGTGGTGTGCCTACCACCTTGTTAATGTCATCATAGGCTGGAGGAATGAGCCATGAGGCTACCTGAGCCTTTGCCATTACGGCAATGACTATAAAAACGGTAGATAATAGAATCCTTCTCATATCAATAAAAGGTTTAGGTTCTGTATACATTTATTCGAAAGTCTCCAAACCGCGGTTGATTTTCTCCAGCAGTTCGTCGTCTTTAGCTCTTTTTGCCCATTCGCGTGAGCGTAACAATATAACCTTGCCTTTTTCATAGTTTGACTTGAAGATATTGTTAGGCATCACATAGTAGCAAGCCAACCGATAGGTAGCATTGGCATTGATAGCAGGATAAGTACTATCGTTGAGTTCCATGATTCGCGAGAAGAGTCCAACAGCACGGTTGCTGAAATGGTCACGTTTGGGCAGGAAATTCTCATCCATCTCAATGCCAAGCATCTTCTTACGTTTGACAGACATATCATCGGAGTACCAGCCATAGGTGAAAGCCATCTCGTAGATAGCAGGGATATAGTTAACACGCGAAAGACTGTCCATCTGTTCCATACCGGCTTTCAGGGAATCTACATTATCGCTGTTCATGCGTGCAAGGGCCTCTTGGTACACTTCTTCGGCTGGGCGACCCGGTTCCGGTACATTCTGGTTTTTTGTAAGGAAGAAGAGTGCGCACCCGATGATGGCTACACCGAGTATTCCGAGTAGGGTATAGAGCCATTTCCTCGATTTGACTGGATACTGACGGAAACGCGCGGCATCCATAATCTGACGTGCGGTAGGACGTTT
>JAFZPF010000020.1 GCA_017550455.1 Prevotella sp. | reverse complement strand
GGCTTCGGCATAGTTCTTGAAACAATAGCGCACAGCTACAGGATGGGGAACTTTCACGTTAGAGACAGCTAATCGGCAGGTTTTCGTCTCTACTTCTGCAAAGGCAGGATAAAATATTTGATCATCCCCGGCAATCTCAAAACCTTTCAGTGAGGTCCACATAGGACAGGGACCATTGCCCGCATTTTCAAGGTTGATATAGATTTTTCCGTCTTTTATTTCCATCGACTTGTATTGAGGACAGGCATAACCGAACCCTTCGTGATGGTATGTCTGTGCTAATGCCAGCAATGCCAGACGGTCACCAACCGTTTTCTTGTCAACCGGATGGATGAAGTTCGGCGCTCCGATATCTAGTGTCGAAACAATGCCACAGTTTCTAATTTTATGGGCAGCCTGCATCTGTGCCTCACGCAGAAATGCCGCACTGGTTCCATCAGCTCCCTCGTAGTTATAGGGTGCTATCTCTACGAAATAGAAAGGGGCTTCGGGGCTATTCCACCGCTGTCGCCAGTCTTTGACCATAGCTGTCATCAGATCTGAATATCGGTCGGCGTTATCACGATTACTTTCTCCTTGATACCATAGGAACCCACGAATGGGAAGCGCTGTCAGCGGATGGATCTTCGCATTAAAGAGTAGGGTGGGGACGTTGTAGGCATCACCTTCCTTTATTTCTCCATCCAAACGTTCCATATATCTAACTTTGTTGAAGGGTTGTAGTGCTTCACGACTCATAAACGGCTCAATACGGGCTCCTCCGAGTGTCGTTACCATCACTCCAACTGGAACTTCCAGCACCTCTTGCAGATAACAGGCAAAATAGTAGGCTGTAGCACTGCAGACTGCAACGTTTTCAGGCGCGTTATCCAGCCATTTCCCTTTTATGTCAAATTGTGGGGTCTTGCTATATTGGCGTATCCAATGTCCATCTTCAGAGTCTGTGACAAACATCCTGATGGGTGTCCGAGGTTTAGCTTTCGAAATAATTTCATTTGCCCCAATAAGTGGTTGCCGATCGAATCCACGCATAGGCATTTCCATATTTGATTGTCCGGCACAGAGCCATACCTCACCAATGAGAATGTTCTCAAGTGTAAGTTGGTCACCGTCGTTTATGATAATGGTGTATGGTCCACCAGCTGATGGCGTCTTCAGAGAGACCCTGAAATAACCCTTGCTATCGGTCTTTGCCAACAGTTTCTGCTTGTTCCAGGAAGAAAAAACCGAGATAGTATGATTTAGTCTGTCACTTGAACCAGATATAATAACATTGCTTTGCTGTTGCATTACCATGTTGCTTGCAAGGTAGTTAGGCAACGTTATTTTCCCTGAAACAGTGACCAAAATAAACTGTATGGTTACTATTAGAAATATTCTCTTGTTCATATCTTTCAAAAAATGGAATGGTATCATTTTCTTGGTATTTCACTCTTATGACGTTGATATACGGGTTTTATTGTACCGTCAGGATTAAAAAACAGACGGTCAACGCAGATAGACCGAAGGTTTCCCTGGTGGGTAATAGAACAATTATGATAGAAGGCATACCACTGTCCTTTGTATTCCACGACGGAACCATGACTTGTATCGCAATCCGTGGGATAGAGATATATTCCCTGGTATTTCCACGGACCTAATGGAGATGTACTGGTAGCATAACACAGTTGATTGTATCCCCGTTGTTTGCCATTGGCATCTTTCTCTGTATGGTTATCAGCGTATGTTAGATAGTAGATGTCTTTCCGACGGAAGACGAAAGCTGCCTCATGGAAGTCCACGAGCCCTTCCATTGGGCGCATCTCACCGTCTAGTTCTATCATGTTACTCTTTAGCTTCCCTCCATATACGAGTGGCCCTGTACCTCCACCATTGTAAACATAGGCTTGCCCATCGTTATCGACAAAGACACAAGGATCGATGGCTGATGGTGCCCCCTCTATATAGCCGATAACCTTAAAGTCTTTGGCTGGGTGCCGACTGACTGCCACACCAATCTTCCAACTATTCTCGGTCTTTGTGGCACTGGGATGGGGAAAATAGAAATAGTATTTCCCGTCCTTAAAGGCACAATCAGGAGCCCACATCCACCCCCCTTCCTTTCTTCCCCAAGTGACATCACTCTGGCGCAGTATTTCCCCATGATCTGTCCAATGTGTCATATCATCAGTTGAGAACACATGGTATTCATCCATACGGTCACAACCACGTGGTGGGAAGATGTCATGCGACGCATATACATACAGCCGTCCATCTTTCCACACATGGGCAGAAGGGTCGGCGGTATATATATGAGTAATGAAGGGGTTGTCTGCTAAGCCATCGATCGTCATTTCCTCGGAGGGCTTTTGAGGATAAGTCAGCAGATACCATGCCATCTTCTCCGCCATCATTCTTGCACCTTCGTCATTGGGATGGATTTTGTCGGGCATCAGATCTTGATGTCCCTCCAGAACAGGGTACATGTCAAGAACTTCCACTCTCATCATCCGTGCTGCCTCAATGATGAGTGGATTGATATCTCTTACTATGGCTGTATTCCAAATCTCTGTGGTATCGTTGGTAAATCCAGGGATTGCAGTCATCAAGATGACGCGTGGATGAGTGGGTAGGTGCTGGTAACGATAAACCAGTTCGCAGGCATCTTCCACGAAGTCAGCCTTATGGATGCGATTCCGTAATTTAGCATCATTACCTCCTAAGTCAATAAACACGATATTAGGGCGTGAGTCCATCGACGGTTGATATTTCTCTTTATCCCAATAAGGACAGTCACCCTTTCGCAGCATCGTACTTCCTCCCCTTCCATAGTTTTCCACATGATACTTGTTGCCCAAAAGATGTCCCACTTGAGCGGGGTAGGAATTCTCGTTCCAAGGCTTCGTGGTGCCATAGCCCTCGGTAATGCTGGCGCCGACGCAACTAATTCGTATAGGCTGTGTTGCCAACAATAAAGTAATATTCAGAACACCAACCAGTGTAAGAACGGCTCTTCTTATCATATTATTTTATTTAGTTGTCTTTTTTGATGTATCCACAGAAGGGTCTAATAGGAGATTGTTAGGATCATGGTCAACACCTTTACCTGTCAAGTTCATCTTCTGTACCCGGAAGGGAATACCTGCATTATGCAGAATCAGAGAGAGTGTATGGAACCCTTTCTCAGAGTCGGCAAAATCGGTAATGGTACTGACGAAAATGTTCCTATTCTTAACCAAGACGGGCAGTGCCTGGGTGGTCTCTAACTCTGAGCGTAGCAGTCCGGCAATCTTTACTTCTTCAGGTCGCTGGTTCCATCTTCGCCAATCGGTGCGGCAGGCATTGAGCAGCACCTCACCCTCATCCACGAAAAGTCCTTTCAACGTGTAACTGGCAGCATCTGTCTTCTGACTCTCACAGAAATAGAAGTCTGCATTCTGCAACCCTGCCGTCCACGAACGGTCTTCAGGTAGGAATGACGAGCGTTTCAACTCATCCAGTTGCAATGGCAGGTTATAATTAGAAACAGTAGCTGGTGTCACTCCCCATAGCCATATATCGACAGAGGAGTCGTCTTTCAACGACGGCATCCTATTATCTTTATCTGCTCCATCTACGATGTAAAGTGTACGTCCCTTCTTGGCTGGCTTCTTACTAAATACCACACCTTGTTGCTCAAAGATATGTCTGACGGGACTTTCTGAACTGCCGATGAAAACGACCGCATTATACTGTTCTGCATTGGCGGCATTATGGTGACGATACTGTAGGGTGTCAACCTCTGCCCATTTGCTCCAGACAGATTGCGGCTCTGCATTGGCCGCACGGATGGCATCATAAAGTGGCCATGTGGAGAAAAGAGGCAGTGATGGGTCATACCCAGGATTAAAGGTGGTGCAGTAAGGACCTATACGCTCCGGTTGTACGCCGGGAACACCTTCTAGATAGGTATTGAAAAAGATACCATCGTCCATGGTAGGTGCTGTGGTCAGGTCTTTCTTTCCTAAAGGTAAGGGCTTCAGCGCATACCAAGCCATATTGAAGACCGTCGTGTAGGATGCCCCCATCTGGCGCATCTCCTTGATGAGGCTATAACATTCATTAGCCAGTCCTTCCATACGTCCTTCTGCACTCTCGTATGCACGTTGACCGTTGTACTTAGACACTTGTTGTGGCGTACCGTAATAACACATTCCTGTTTCACCAATACCCCAGGGCTTGCCGATTTTTTGCCAGCGTTTCATGGCATTCATATCACCATAGTGTCCCACTGTAACGGGCAACATACCATCTCCATCATCTTCTCCGTCAGAGGAAATCCAAGGTCTTGTCGGGTCGGTTTGCTTTACTATATCACGCCATACAGCCCATTCTTCTTTTTGGCGGGGCAACAGGTCAGGACGTTTGAAGACATATAAGATAACAGGCTTGTTCTCGTTGGAGATGCTCCATCCGAAGACAGAAGCATGGTTGCGGTCACGCTCTACAAAACGGCGCAGGTGGTCACGAGAATGCTCAAAGAATTGTTCAGAGTCTAATTTAGGACCGCCATCGCTTGCCCAGTTGGCGGTCTCATCGAGAATGCAGATGCCCATCTCATCGGCCATGTCCATGTAAAGTCGGGGATATACCTGAGCGTGAAGTCGAACTGCGTTTCCGTTCATCTGTTTGATGGCTGTGTACCAAGCCCACGCATATCGTCTTGTCATCTGTGGTATTCCCATAAAATGCCAGGAGTCGCTTTTTAGCTGTCGGGGCTGTCCATTTAATAATAGTTGTGTTCCATTGAATGTCCATTCGCGCCACCCGAAGCGTTCATATTTAATATCAATATTCTTTCTGCCGTCTTTCATTTTTATTAAGAGTGCGTATAAGTTAGGATGTTCGGGGGTCCAGAATCGTAAACCCTCATCAGGCACAGGCATCTCCATAGTCATCTTCTTTTCCGAAAGAGCATCTACCTTTATCGCAATATTATTTGAACTAAGTACCTGTTGCCCAAGGCTCCATGCTGGAACTGGAGCCGTATTGACATCCGTACCAGCAAGGTTGTTCCATTCATTTACTATTGCTTGTAACGAAAGATTGGCACAACGACTGTTTGTGTTCATTAATGTTACTTCCAACTGCAGTTTCTTCTTGCTCACTAAAGGCTTTACGAAGATATCCTTGATGTAAATCTGCGGCAAAGCCACTAAATAAACATCTTGCCAGATGCCGTTGATCGTATATCCCCACATAGAGCCTCCTGGTACGACTCTACGACCAACCGTTGACTTATCCTCAAACAACCATTGTGACCGAACACCTACAAGAATCTCGGCTTCTTCACCAGGGACTATCTGGTCAGTGATATCTATGGTAAAAGGCAGGAACAAATCAAAGTTCTCGCCTACTTTCTTTCCGTTTACATATACCTCAGCCATTCCTGCAACAGCCTCGAAATGCAGTTGTACCCTATGGTCCTGCCAATCTGCGGGCACCTTCACGAACTTACGCATCCATGCCATCTTAGCCTTCTCCCATTCTTTGGGATATGAAGGGTAGTTGCGGTGATCGGGTCCTTCCAATCCTCTGTATCCGAATTCATTGATATTCCATGGAGACGGGATCTTGATACGTGTTTTGTCCCATGCCTTATCCTGTGGTTGTGGCAGGTCAGGAGCGATCCCCTTCCCATAAGTAAAGTCTTTAGGCGTTTCAATAGGTTGAAAATCCCAATATCCGTTCAGACAAATCTCACTTCGATAGGGTTGTTCCATTCTGTTGACAAGTCCTTCACTTGGTGCAAAGACATGAGGATATACTCTTTTCTGAGCGTTTGCCGATAGTGACATAGTCAACATCAAACAAGCCATAATTATCTGTTTCTTGTACATAGTTCTTATTTTCATCTTCTTACTATTTTTGTAGATACAATTTGTCCGTCGGATGTCTTTACTTTTATGATATAGATACCTTTTTTTATAATAGACGGAACTTTTATGCCTGAGATTGTGTAGATACCAACAATTTCTTCATTGGGACGGATATATTTCTTTATCTGTGTCGTCTCGTCCACACTTGTGACATAGAATTCGTATAGCGACCAGTAATTACTCTTTGTACCAGTCTGTGTAATCCGAATCTTCTGTGCTGTCATTTCGGGGAATGTTACGACGAGCATGGCTCCGGCCTTACTGCCATGTGCTACCTCCTGCCAGTTGCCGTCACTGCCGCACACCTCTATCAAATAGCCTTGAGGACCATCGTTCACACTTGTGGCAGCATCTAAGATGACACAATTGAAGGTATGTGGTGTTTTCATGTCAACAGCCCACCATTGTCCGTCAGACTGTGGACCTCCTGTTGACCATCTGGATGACAGATTGCCGTCTATGGCATTGTTTGCCTGATTGTTTTGTACACTGGCTGTTGCCTCCCATCCGCTACGGGAGATCATGGCATCTGTATTGAGAGACCATGTTGTGGGTAGAATGTCGGCAGATGCTTTCAATAAGTAGTCTTTCGCACTACCATTAAAATCGACAACGGTGTTATAAATGGATGTCATCTGTTCCATGTTGCGTGGCGTACTCACTAAAGCCTTCACATTTTGTATAAGCGCATTGGTGATATTTACGTTTGCCGTACTTGTGATGTTGAATGTGTAATTGCTGCCAGAAGTTGCAAGATTGGCTTGGAACAGACTGAAGGTACCGCCCTGTATCTTGGCGAAATAACTTCCGCTACCCCAGTTATTGCTGGAAAAAATATTTACTGCTTTGTTCAGGTCCGTACCGGTCGTAAAGAAATATGATGGGAGGGATTCGGTGATTACATAGTCACCACTATGGTTAAGACCCACAATCTGACTGTTGATCATGTCAAGGTCAGCAGCCAGTTCATTAACGACCACCGTGTTCACGGCACCGTCAACAGCATTGCCTAATGAATAGGCTTTGGCACCACCATGACCGTCGTTTTGAAATACCATACCTTTGTTGCACCCGAAGAGGAAATTGTTGTAGAGGACCTCATCGGTACAGTCGCCGATAATCATGAAGTCCAACTGTTCTTTATTCTGACTATAAGCATATTGGTCGTAAGAGAGTCCATAGCTGTCGGCCATCTTCACACTGTTTGCCCAGGCACCGAATTTTGTCTCGTCACCGTAGGCATATGCACCTGTGTTACATTGGATGTTGGAAATCAGACCATTCCTACTGTCACCTCCTACATGGATCACATTTTTGAAGCAGTGTCCTGAGATGTAATCCACATAATGACGGTCACAGGTATTAGAAAATAAGTCAACACCTTGGTATGCAGTTCGCAATGCCAAGTTGACAATATAGGTATCGGCATTGGCACGTACCGCGTAAGGATACTTACGAGGTGACTTGGGATTATCTTGAAGGGGATAATCAATAGATAGACCGCGTAATCCACTGTTTTTCTCCATCGTGATGAATGGGGTGCCGCTGTCTGATCCCTCGTCAACAAGTACTTCTAAGATAGCCCCTTGTCCACGTGGAACCGTAGCCAGATCACTGGCTCCTTTCAGTTCTACACCTGAAGGTATGTTGATACGTCCTGTCATCTTATAATGACCCGGTGGAAGGAAAACAATGCCACCACCGTCATTGCCTGCTTTCGTCAATGCTTTCTGAATAGCCTGAGAACAGTCTGAGGCTGTCGTATAAGATTGTCCGTATGTATAGGGGACAGCTCCGAACTCATTGTCTGTTACCACATAGAGAGCCGTACGTGCAGGTTTTGTCTGAGGGATTGCCATCCACTCCTCATTAAACTCAGACAAAGGCTTCACTGAGAAACGCTCATCACTTACGGCACAGTTAAAGATCGACTTATTCTCAAAGGTCGCTCCGTTATTCATCGTATTGCCAGAGAATACGGTACGCGCCGCAGGACCTATCATGACGTTATCCTCAAAGGTGTTAACATGAGCCAGTAATTGTCCTCCCAATACATCCGTTCGACCTGAAACTTTACATTCCTGCATCATTACAGGTGAACTGGCTCCTGTATTCATCAGTAATCCATGTTGATTACCATCCAAATGACAGCAGTAGAATGAAGCTGGTCCGACAGTTCCGGCTTCAATACGTACAGCATCCTCACAGTCAGATGTGTTCACCCGAGTAAACATAGCTCCACTGTTACTTAAGGCTGTTATAAGTATGCCAGTCTGACAATTTGCCAGTTCCCAACCATAGTTATGGCCATTGGGTGAGCCTTTGGTCGCAGCATTGTCGGGAGACTGTTGGGCATGGAAACCTATATTATAACCATCCACCTTATAGTTGCAGGTGTAAGACCAGTCATTGCGACGCATGACGAATCCTGTGGCATGTTGATACAACCATGAAGAGAGGGTAGCTTCCGAAGGAACGTCAGCCAACTGACTGTCTGCCCAATAGCTTGGGGAGAAACTGATATGATCAAACCGCCCGACATCAGCTATACAGTCCATTTGTATTCCTTTATATAAAGGGGTTCCGTATACTTCAAAAATATTGGGACAGCCTCCACCGTTGGCTGTACAGAAGATAATACCAGTGTAACTGTTCACCAACGTGACAAAACGAGTGTTACAGTAGTCGTTGCCCCATAT
>JAFZPF010000148.1 GCA_017550455.1 Prevotella sp. | reverse complement strand
CCGTACGGGTATAATAGCCTCGGCAGAAAATGGCAGAGGCATGTTTGCCGTCAAGATAACCAACGGCTGCTAACATACGGTCAGAGCGATTTGCATAGGCATCTCCCCAGTTGCTCGGATTGCCTCTTTCAGGGATGTATGGTTTACTATCCATCTCTTCCCCGGTCAGTCCGTTGAATACGGTAATATATTCCGGTCCGGAGAGAATCCTGCCCGTCATAGGACGACCACTCTGGTTGTATCTTGACCATTCTCTTTCCGGAGAAGGATTCGGGGCGTCTGATGTCGGTCGGTGACGATAGTCTGCGGTAGCATCTCCGATAATATTACCTTTACCGTCAGTTGTTCCATCAGCAGTCCGTACGATAAACTCTGCCTTCCCATCACCATTCATGTCATAGCAGATGAATGGTACATAATGCGCTCCTGACCGGATGTTGATGCCCATGTTGATACGCCATAGTAAAGTACCATCGAGACGATAACAGTCGAAGAGGGTCGGACCAGTAAACCCGTCATGTGCATTGTCACGGGCATTCGATGGATCCCATTTGAGAATGATCTCGAGCTGTCCGTCGCCATCTACATCTGCTGCCGTGGCATCATTGGCGGAATAGGTAAATGACCTTCCGTCGGGTGTGGTTCCCCCTTCGGGCTTTTGAAGTATGATAGGGATATAACCCTCGGGAGCATCTGCTTTCAGTGTGAAACTGCCATCGTGATTTCCTCCCCTAACTTCATAAACGGCATCTGTAGGTAACGGATGTTCATCTATAAAGAAGTTGCCGCCGTCATTTAATGGCTTTTTCAACATTTTCTTTCCATTTCTGTAGATAGTGAATGGTTCACCTGTGGCGTCAGATTTGAGCGTTCGCCAACTGATGCATACGTTATTACCATGACGGAATGCAACGACGCCCCTGTCCAACATCCATGGACAGATTTCTTGCTTGTCATATCGGGGTTGTGCGGTTACTGCGACGGTTGTTAAGACACAACCTAATGATAATAAAAGAAATCGGTGAGATATCGTCATAATCTGATTTATTTTTCTGATACAAATATACAGAAAAAAGTGGGAGAATAATTCAATTGTAGCAGATTTCTTCTGCAATGCTTAAAAAGCATATTGTTTTTGACGAATTTATGGCTCTATCATTACTGTTATTATTATTACTTTTGCATAAAGAAAGAAATAATTGACATAACTGAAAACTGAGATAGCATGAAAAAAACAATTGCTTTATTATTTTTTATATTGAGTGTTACGACAACGGTTTCCGCGCAGAAGACGGATGGTAATCTTAACCGTCATCAGTTTTTCTATGCTGGACAGAGTAAACAAAGAAGGATGTTTATGGTGCAGGATGGAAAGCTTACCTGGCAATACAATGACCAACTGAAGAAAGGAGAGATCAGTGATGCAATCCTCTTGTCAGACGGACATATCCTGGTGGCTCATCAGTATGGTATTGCCGAAGTGACACAAGACAGTCGTACACTGTGGTCATATGCAGCTCCAGAAGGTACGGAGATACATACGATACAACCGATAGGACGTACCCATGTGGTGTTTGTGCAGAATGGTAAACCGGCAAAGGTCGTGGTGATGGAGATTCCTTCTACACGTATTGTCAGGGAGTTTACTGTTCCTGTTTCGGAAACAGGTTCTGTTCATGGACAGTTCCGTAATGCCCGTCTTACTTCCCGCGGTACTTTACTGATTGCCAATATGGGGTTAGGCTGTATCCATGAGTATAACAGTAAAGGGAAAGAGATTGAACGTTGGGATGGCTTCCTGCCATGGTCCGTACAGGAGTTGCCTAAGGGCAATCTGCTGATAACTGGCAGGAAAGGGCATATTCAGGAGATTACACGTATGGGACAGACCGTATGGGAAATCAACACCACAACTTTCGGGATTACCCAACCGCAGAAGACCGTCAGGTTGAAGAATGGTAACCATATCATTAACAACTGGTATAATGAATGGTCGAAGACTCCGATGGATACGGCTCATGCTCCTGTGCAGGCTGTGGAGATTGACAAACAAGGAAAGGTGGTGTGGCAGTTGTGCTCATGGAAAGATCCTGATCTGGGACCTTCCACCACAATACAACTGTTGGATGAACCTGTCAACCGTGACCGTTTATTCTTCGGTGAGTTTAATCCGAAGTTCCCTAAGCAGTTCGTTGCCCCCAATGCGCCGTTAGGTGTGGGGAAAGGCATTCATCCCGGTCGTGTGGCATGGATCCATGATCCCGGTGTGGCTCAATGGGATGGCAGAACGGGTCTTTGGGTAGAAGACCGTTGGAATAACCAGGCAAAGGCGGATGATATGGTACGCGAGGCAGTGATACAACTTTCGGGTGAACCGGATGCGAAGAAAGCGTGGAAAGCATTATTCAAACATTTCAACAAAACTCATGGACGTGGAAACCGAGGTTATAAAAAAGGAGAGACGATAGCTGTGAAGTTGAATATGAACAATGCGATCACCCACCATGATACAATAGAACTGAACTCTTCTCCATTCGTGACACTTGCTTTGGTACGTTCCATGGTGAACGATGGTAAGATTCGTCAGCAGGATATTATCCTTTGTGAACCCAGTCGAGCAATCACCGACAGTATTTATAATAAGATAAAGAGGGAATTTCCATATGTCAGACTCATCGACAATATCGGTGGCGAGGGTCGTGAGAAGTGTGAATACTATCCTGAACAGATTGTTTACTCGGAAGATAATGGTAAGATGGCACGTGGCTTGGCAAAATGTGTTGTCGATGCCGATTACCTGATTAATACGGCTCTTTTGAAGACTCATAACGGCCCCGGCGTGACACTGACGGCCAAAAACTGGTACGGTGCAACGGATATCAATCTTCTCTGGCGTCAGAATGCACATAACAATATCAGTCAGGATAAACGACATGGAAAACCTGGGTACAAGACATTCGTAGATTTTATGGCTCATAAGCACTTAGGACAGAAAACGCTACTCTTTATTATCGACGGTACCTATGGCTCACGTGATGTTAACGGTGCTCCGGCTCCTAAGTGGCAGAAAGAACCGTTTAACGGGGATTGGGCATGCTCACTTATCGTGTCACAGGATGAGGTGGCGTGTGATGCTGTGGGTATGGACATCCTTATCGGTGAGTGGCCTGAGTTTGAGAGTATGAACTATTGTGATGAATACCTGCGGGAGGCAGCGATGATTCCTCATGCGCCCAGTGGAACCGTATATAAACAAGAAGGGAAACCGTTGGAGAAGCCGCTCGGATTGTTTGAACATTGGAATAACCAGCGTGAGAGGAAATATACAAAGATAGACTTGAAATATAAAAAACTATGATGAGAAGATTATTGTCAGTGGTGATGGGAATCTGCTGTCTGCTTCCTGTCAATGCTCAGGTGCTGGATGCTTTCCAAGGTATCCTCCCGGTTACGGAGCCTTCGATGAAAATGTCCCTCAACGGTAATTGGAAACTGAAGGTCGTGGAAGGGATAGATGAAAATAAGAGGATACCAGTGGAAGATGAAAGCTGGGGAATTATCCCTGTTCCCGGTTGTTGGGAGGCTCATGGCTTTTGTCGCCCAACCTATGGCAGCCCGGATTCTCTGACTGGTTATTACCGAACCTCCTTCATCGTGCCTGAGCAATGGAAAGGACAAAGGATAGTTATCCGTTTTGACGGTGTCCTCTATGGCTATGATCTGTGGATTAATGGGAAGAAAGTGGGGTCGTGGCATTCTGCCTATAACACGGCTCTTTTCGATATTACAGACTTTATCAACAGGAAGAAGGTTCGTCAGGATCTTGCTATGCGAGTTGTGTCACGCTATCACGGAAGTGACTTCGACTGTAATGATGATTGGTCACCCAATGGAATCTTCCGTGATGTAACATTAATGACCGTTCCTCATACTCATCTGAAGGACTTGATAATCCATACGAAGAATACAGGGGATGT
>JAFZPF010000147.1 GCA_017550455.1 Prevotella sp. | reverse complement strand
GGAGGTGGTAACCTTGGTGATGTAATCAACAATGTGGGTCAGCAGATGGCTCAGAGCCAGAATGTTTCCACAAAAGACGGTGAGCGTGAATTTACAGAAGAAGAGCAGGCTTTAGCTAAGTTCTCCAGTCAGGTTCTCGCAGGTACAGAGGATGTTTGGACCAAGGTGTTCAAGCAGATGGGCCGTGAGTATGTGCCCCCAAAGATGGTGCTCTATACCAGTAGTGTGAATACCGGTTGTGGTACAGGTACCGCACAGGTAGGACCTTTCTATTGCTCAGCCGACCAGTGTCTGTATATTGACTTATCGTTCTTCACCACCATGAAGAGGAACTTAGGTGCTGACGGAGACTTCTCGTATGCTTATGTGATTGCCCATGAGGTGGGACACCATGTGGAATATCTGTTGGGTATCCTCAATAAAGCACACAGTGCTATGGCACAGTACGGACAGAATTCTGCGCGTGCCAATGCCGTCAGTGTCAAGTTGGAGCTGTTGGCCGACTACTATGCCGGTGTGTGGGCCCATTACGACGATGCTCAGTTCAACAGTCTGGAACCCGGTGATATAGAGGAGGCTATCGACTGTGCACAGAAGATCGGTGATAACTACCTCCAGGAGAAAGCCCGCGGCTACAGTCAGCCCGAGAGCTTCACCCATGGCACATCAGCACAGCGTATGAGATGGTTGAAGATGGGTATCGAGAAGGGAGACATGAGTATCTCTACCTTTAATGTCAGTGATTCGCAATTGTAAAAGAAACGATGTTTGAAAATTTAAGCGACAGACTTGAACGATCGTTCAAGATTTTAAAAGGAGAAGGAAAAATTACGGAAATAAACGTGGCGGAGACCCTTAAGGATGTCCGCCGCGCTTTGTTGGATGCCGACGTTAACTATAAGGTGGCGAAGACATTCACCGACACAGTAAAGCAAAAAGCGTTAGGACAGAATGTGTTGACGGCTGTCAAGCCCGGACAGCTCATGGTGAAGATCGTTCATGATGAGTTGGCAACCCTCATGGGTGGTGAGGCAGTGGGAATGAATCTCGATGGTCGTCCCTCTATTATCCTGATGTCCGGTCTGCAGGGTTCCGGTAAGACCACGTTCAGTGGTAAGCTTGCCAACATGCTGAAGACCAAGCAGCACAAGAAGCCGTTGCTCGTGGCATGTGACGTGTATCGTCCCGCAGCTATCGAGCAGTTGAAGGTGGTTGCCGCCCAGATCGGTGTGCCGGTATATACCGAGGAAGGTAATAAGGATGTGGTGGCTATTGCACAGCATGCCATCGCAGAGGCAAAGGCCAAAGGAAATGATATCGTCATCATCGATACCGCCGGTCGTCTGGCCGTTGATGAGGAGATGATGAACGAGATTGAGAACTTGAAGAATGCCGTCTCACCGAATGAAACCCTCTTTGTGGTTGACTCCATGACGGGTCAGGATGCTGTCAATACTGCGAAGGAATTCAATGACCGACTGGATTTTGACGGTGTTGTACTGACGAAGCTTGACGGTGATACCCGCGGTGGTGCTGCTCTGAGTATCCGTACGGTAGTCACCAAGCCTATCAAGTTTGTGGGTACCGGCGAGAAGATGGAGGCTATCGATGTGTTCCATCCTTCACGTATGGCCGACCGTATCCTCGGTATGGGAGATATCGTCTCTCTCGTGGAGCGTGCCCAGGAGCAATACGATGAGGAAGAGGCACGTCGTCTGCAGAAGAAGATCCAGAAGAATAAGTTCGACTTCGATGATTTCCTCGGGCAGATACAGCAGATCAAGAAGATGGGTAACCTGAAAGACTTGGCATCGATGATACCGGGTGTGGGTAAGGCCATTAAGGATATCGATATCGACGATGATGCTTTCAAGGGTATTGAGGCAATCATCCAGAGTATGACTCCGAAGGAGCGTGCTAACCCGCAGATACTCAACACTTCCCGTAAGATGCGTATCGCTAAGGGTAGTGGTACAAATATTCAGGAAGTCAACCGACTGTTGAAGCAGTTCGACCAGACGCGCAAGATGATGAAGATGGTGACCAACACCAACATGCGCGGTATGATGGGAGCGATGCGGAATATGAAAGGAAGGATGCCTAATTAAATAATGTATTCAAGATATGGAACTGATTGATGGTAAAGCGACAGCTACACTGATCAAACAAGAGATTGCCGCGGAAGTAGAAGAGATCGTTGCCCATGGAGGTAAGCGCCCCCATTTGGCAGCTATCCTCGTAGGGCATGACGGTGGCAGTGAGACATATGTGAAGAATAAGGTATTGGCGTGTGAGGCTTGTGGTTTCACCTCTACCTTGTTACGTTTCGAAGATGATATCACCGAAGAGGAGTTGCTTGCTCAGGTGAAAGCCCTTAACGAGAATCCTGATGTGGACGGATTTATCGTTCAGTTGCCGCTTCCAAAGCATATTGACGAACAGAAGGTAATCATGGCTATCGACTATCGAAAGGATGTGGACGGATTCCATCCCATCAATGTGGGTCGCATGGCTATCGGACTGCCTTGTTTCGTATCTGCTACTCCCTTGGGTATCATTACTTTGCTGAAACGCTACGGTATCGAGACATCCGGTAAGAAATGTGTGATATTGGGACGTTCCAACATCGTGGGCAAACCCATGGCACAGTTGATGATGCAGAAAAACTATGGCGACGCCACAGTTACCGTATGCCACAGTCGTTCTAAAACACTGATCAAGGAATGTCAGGAAGCAGATATCATCATTGCTGCTATCGGGCGTCCGAACTTTGTGACGGCGGATATGGTCAAGGATGGGGCTGTCATTATCGACGTGGGAACCACCCGTGTTCCTGATGCTACCCGTAAGAGTGGGTTCCGACTGAATGGTGATGTTAACTTTGAGGAGGTGGCTCCTAAGTGTTCGTATATCACACCGGTGCCCGGTGGGGTAGGTCCGATGACCATCTGTTCATTGATGAAGAATACACTGGCTGCGGCCAAAAAAGAATACTACCAATGACCGCAGAGGAATATTACCTGCAGGGTAACGAATATCGTAAGGCTGGCAACTGGCAACAGGCACTGAACTGTTATCTGGAAGCCATTGCGCTGGATCCCGACAGTCCTGCAGTACAGGCTCGTGAGATGATAAATGATATATTAAACTACTATTGTAAGGATATGTATAATCCTTAAAGTGAAACTTTAAAGAACAAGATTATGGGAAAAATCAGAGGTGCCATTGTGGTGAACACTGATCGGTGCAAGGGTTGTGCGCTTTGTGCAGACGCTTGTCCTAAGGGGGTCATCGCCTTGGCGGCAAAGAAAGTGAATGTGCATGGTTATCCCTTCGTTGAAGCGGTGAATCCCGATGACTGTATCGGATGTGCATCATGCGCCATCGTCTGTCCAGACGGGTGTATTGCAGTGTACAGAAAAAAAATGGAGGATTAGGAAATGGCAGAAAAAGAAGTAGTATTGATGAAGGGCAATGAGGCGATAGCCCATGCTGCTATTCGTTGTGGTGCTGATGGATATTTTGGCTATCCTATCACTCCGCAGAGTGAAGTAATTGAGACCTTGGCAGAGCTCAAGCCTTGGGAGACCACCGGCATGGTGGTTGTACAGGCAGAGAGCGAGGTGGCATCTATCAACATGGTGTATGGTGGTGCCGGTGCCGGTAAGCGTGTGATGACCTCTTCTTCAAGTCCTGGTGTGGCTTTGATGCAGGAAGGTATCGCTTACCTTGCAGGTGCAGAACTGCCGGGTGTGTTTGTGAATGTTCAGCGCGGCGGTCCCGGTCTGGGTACTATCCAGCCTTCTCAGGCAGACTATTTCCAGGCTACCCGTGGCGGAGGAAACGGTGACTATTATGTGATTACCCTGGCACCTAACAGTGTTCAGGAGATGGCTGACTTTGTAGACTTGGCATTTGAGCTGGCGTTCAAATACCGTAACCCGGCTATGATTCTTTCCGATGGTGTCATCGGACAGATGATGGAGAAGGTGGTGTTGCCACCGTACAAACCCCGTCGTACTGAAGAGGAAGTGCTGAAGGAGTGCCCATGGGCTACAACAGGTAGAAAAAAGGACCGTCAGCCGAATATCATCACCTCTCTGGAGCTTCGTTCCGAGGAGATGGAGAAACGTAACATCCATCTGCAGGAGAAATACCAGGAGATACGTGACAAGGAAGTACGTTATGAGACGATGAACTGTGAGGATGCTGACTATATTATCGTAAGCTTCGGTTCTGCTGCCCGTATTTCTGAGAAAGCACTGGAGATTGCCCGTGAGGAAGGACTGAAGGTCGGACTGTTCCGTCCTATTACCGTATGGCCTTTCCCATCCAAGCAAATCGCAGAGATTGCACGCGGCAAGAAGGGTGTGCTCGTGGCAGAGATCAACGCCGGACAGATGGTAGAAGACGTGCGTCTGGCTATCAACGGTGAGGTACCTGTAGAGCATTTCGGTCGTCTGGGTGGTATTGTTCCGGAACCCGATGAGATTGTGAACGCAATAAAAACCAAATTGATGTAAACCATGGAAAAGAATGAAATCATAAGTCCAGAGAATCTGGTATATCAGAAACCTGCGCTGATGAACGATGTCCCCATGCACTATTGTCCGGGTTGTTCACATGGTGTAGTACATAAGTTAGTCGCTGAGGTTATAGCAGACATGGGCATGGAAGAGAAGACCATCGGTGTGTCACCGGTAGGATGCTCGGTGTTTGCTTACCGTTATATAGATATTGACTGGCAGGAGGCTGCTCATGGTAGAGCACCAGCCCTTGCTACTGCTATCAAGCGTTTGTGGCCCGACCGTATGGTATTCACCTATCAGGGTGATGGTGACTTGGCGTGTATCGGAACAGCTGAGACCATCCACGCGCTGAACCGCGGTGAGAATATCGTGATTATCTTTATCAATAATGCGATTTACGGTATGACAGGTGGACAGATGGCTCCTACCACATTGATGGGACAGAAGACAGCCACTTGTCCTTACGGTCGTGTAGCTGAACTCCATGGTTATCCTCTCAAGATGCCTGAGATTGCCGCACAGTTAGAAGGTACCTGCTATGTCACCCGTCAGAGTGTTGACACTGTAGCCCATATCAACAAGGCAAAGAAGGCGTTGCGTAAAGCTTTCGAAGCATCTATGGCTGGAAAAGGCTCTTGTCTCGTAGAGATCACCTCCACTTGTAACAGTGGATGGAAGTTGTCTCCACAGAAGGCCAATGCCTGGATGGAAGAGAATATGTTCCCATTCTACCCGCAAGGGGATCTTAAAGACACAACAAAATGAAACAGGAGATAATTATTTCAGGTTTTGGCGGACAGGGTGTGCTCTCAATGGGTAAGATCCTCGCCTATTCAGGATTGATGGAAGACAAGGAGGTAACGTGGATGCCGGCATATGGTCCGGAGCAGCGTGGTGGTACCGCCAATGTGACCGTTATCGTGAGCGATGACCGTATCTCATCACCGATCCTCAGTAAATACGACATTGCTATCGTGCTGAATCAGCCTTCACTCGATAAGTTCTTACCGAAGATCAAACCGGGTGGTATCCTGATATACGACAGTTATGGTATCATCAACCCACCACAGCGTGACGATATCAATGTATATTGTATCAATGCTATGGACAAGGCTGCTGAGATGAAGAACTCAAAGGTGTTCAACATGATCATTCTTGGTGGACTCCTTCAGGTGTGCCCGGTAGTCAGCGACAAGGGTGTGGAGAAGGCTTTGTTTAAGACACTGCCTGAGCGTCACCATGGACTGATACCTCTGAACATGGAGGCTATC
>JAFZPF010000146.1 GCA_017550455.1 Prevotella sp. | reverse complement strand
TTCCGTCAAAGCTGCAGGCATACCGCCCGTCTGCCAGCCGATGATACCGGCGATTTTTCCGGCGAAGCCGGCTGTAAAGTCACTGTTGCTGGTCTTTAAGTCCATGGCTTTCACTGTAGTAACAGCACCTACCACGCTCTCTTTCTTCTGCTCACCGTAAGCAACAACGACAACTTCGTCCAACTTTTCAGCTTCCGGGTTCATGTTTACATTGATCTTCTCCTTGCCTTTGACAGCAACGACTTCCTCCTTATATCCGATAAAAGTAAAAGTAAGGATATCGTTCTTATGCACCTTCAAAGCGTAGTGGCCGTCATAATCCGAAGAGGTTCCTCTCCGTGTTCCAGCAATCACGATGCTTACACCAGGCAGCGCTACTCCGTTTTCGTCCACCACCTTGCCCGTGAGAGTATATGCCTCACCCTCTTGTACCACGGGCGTTTCACCTCGAAAGGGATGGTTCTGCTTCGATACGGTGACAAACTGTTTGTTAATCGTGTAACCCAGATACTTGCCGCTGAGAATCTGTCCCAGGGCCTCGCGGATGTCACGCGTGTGGATCTTACCAGTAAATGTCTGGTTCTTTACTTCATCGGTGACAAACAAGATCTTGTAGTCGGTCTGTTTCTCCAGACGTTTGAACACATTAGCAAGCGATTCTTTCTTCGCTTCAATGTTTATCTCCTTGTCTTTTACGTTTGACTGCTGCAAATGCCATATTTGCAGGGCATGGGCCGATAAGACTGTGCCAAACGAAAGCAACAGAGACAAAACTATAAACTTAAATGATTTTCTCATAAGCATAAAGTTTGTTTATCTGCCTTTATATCGTTATGAGAAAAAAATGGGTACCCCAAAATTAAAAAAATATCCCTACTGAGTTTTTTTACTCTCCCATCGCCTGTCGGTAATCGAGTAAGCGGTTGCGGTAGTCAGCATAAGCATCGGTCCGACGATCAAGTGCCTGCTGGTAGAGCAACTGAGCCTCCAGTAAATCAGTCATCCGTGATACCCCTGCTTTATATTGGTTACGGTTCAGTCGGAGGTTCTCCTCTGCCTGTTTGATGCTACGCTCAGCAATAGACAGTTGTAGTTGCGACTCACTGACATCATTCCATGCTTTCTGCATACGGATCTTCAGCATTTCCGACTTATCCTCCTGTTCATCGATTGCTTTCTGATGCTCAATCTTCTTACGTTTCACGGCATGCGAGCCGCCCCACCAGTCACTGATAGGAATGCTCACCGTGGCGAATACCATGGCAAAGGCACGATCGTTTTCCATCAGATTATGATAGTTGTACCCTGCGCCCACAGCCACTGAAGGTAAGTTCTCCCCTACAGCCATCTTCTTCTGCAGATGGGCTGCCTCCACCTGTTTGCTGAGCAGCTGGTATTCTGTGAGTCGTGTCAAGGCGTTTTCCTTATCAGCCTCTGTAAGAGCCAACTGTAAGGGTTGTGTACTGAAATCATCCGTTAGAGGGATGGTGAACAGCGTATCCTCCAGTCCGCAATACTGACTGATCAGCAGTTTCATCAACGAAATACCGTTGCGCAACTTCACCTTCTGACTCTCGATATCATTCTGACGCAGTTGTACCTGCAGCAAATCATTTTGCATCGCCACGCCCGCTTTCACAGCCACTGTCACATCCTTATGAATACCGCTGAGCAACGTATCTACGGCCGCTATCGTCTTCATCTTCTCCTGCAAGGTAACATACTGCCAATAATACTGCTCGGTGGTTTTCTCTACTTCATTTTCGGAGAGTTGCAGTTGCAGATGACTCACCTCCTCGCCCACTTTCGCCAGTTTGTTTCCATTGACGATCTGTCCACCGGCATAGATAGGTTGGATAGCACTGATACCGGCAATCGTACCATTCTTCATCATCGTCATACTCATAGGACTGTTGAGTGATGCCAACATCTCCGCGGGGAGTGACTGTGCCAACATAGGGAGCATGTCCTCGGGAATCATCTCCGCAGGATTCATATCCATCTTGGCCATGCTTTTGTTTGCATTAAACCATGCCCCTGTGCCACTGACATTAGCAAAATACCTGGTAAACGCCTCCTTACGCTGTTCTTCCGCCGCAGCGATAGAATGCTTTGCTGAGCGAATGGCGATATTGTGTTGCAATGCGGAATCCTTCAGTTGTTGCAACGACAAAGTATGCTGTGCTGTCATTGGGATACAACAGCCTATCATCATTAGAAAAAAAACAAATCTCTTCATATATTTATATATATTATTAAATTGTTGCGATAGCGAGAGATGCAGGTAAGGAATGCAACGACTGAGAACGGCATCGAAGATGGGGCGAGGACCTGTTTGAGCAAAGCGAGTTCCGCAGCCCAGTTCGAAGAGTTGAGATTCCTTCTGCATCGAAGCGTGCAACGAGCTCTCTTTTTGGTTGCTTTTTCTCTGGCGGTACAGAGAAAAAGAACATGTCACACTATTTTAAGTTTACTTTCCAATAGATTACGGGCAACATTGTTACCACCATGATCAATGAACCGATACCACCGGCAAAAATCGTGACACCTACCGGCATCCAGAACGAAGAACCGGCAATGATCATCGGGACTACACCCACCGCCGTGGTGGCAGTGGTCAGGAAGATAGGCACCATACGACGTTTGCCGGCATCATAAGCAGCCTGTTTGACCGCATCATTATATGCCTTCCTGTCTATACTCCAGTCACCATGCTCCGCCACATATTTCTTAATCAGGTCTATAGCATGCTCGAAGATCAGTATCTCGTTACGCATGATCATTCCCATCAGGGTGATTACACCCATGATAGAGGTAAGACCCAGTGTACGGTTCATGATACCCAGTCCAATAAGTGCTCCGGGAATCATCAGTCCCAAGGCAGCAATACACACCAAAGAGATACCGAATTTCTTGAAGTTGAACAACAGGAAGAAGAAGATGATCACTATGGCGATACCGACCCCGCCAAGAATCATCGGGATAGCTTCGTTGTTATACTCAATCTCTCCACCTACCTCACAGCGTACCCCTTGGGGTAACGGAGTCTCTTGCTGCATAATTCTGGCAATACGTCTCTCTACAGGTGCGGCATAGACACCATTGGCAAACTGTGCCGTCACTGTGATACAACGCTCACCACCGCGGTGCATGATACGACTCTCACTCCACTTTGGCTGCACCTTTGCCACCTGTCGCAGGGGAACAGTGGTATTAGGACCACCTACTCCTGCTGCAATCATTGAGGTGGGTGAGGAGATTCCTAAGTTCTCTATATCAGAGAATGTCATGTCGGCATCATCCTTAACAATGATAGGCAACTCATAATCGTCTTCCCAAATCTGTCCTACCCGCAGATCACCGGTGATGGCACTGAGCGCCAGTGCTGCCTCCGTACGGTTGATACCCAACTGTGCAGCTGCTATCGGGTCGAGTTCCACGCTAATAAGGGGATAAGGCTGTAGATAGTCGGTATGTACCCACTCTAATTCCGGCATCTCACGCATACGATCCATCAAACGTTCTGCCACCATATGCAGCGAATCGAGGTTCTCACCATAGAAACGATATTCCAGTTCCGGTACTTCGAGATAGTCAAGACGTTTGAAACGGACATATGCCCCGGGGAAGGCTTCACTCCACTGCGGTTGGTATTTGGCCAGCAGGTCGAGTGTAGCTTTCTGCGATTTGGTATTGACGATAAACTGTGCATAGTTAGCGCCTGCCATCTGTGGCGCATAGCAAGCCATGAACCGCGGTGAGGAACATCCGATAAAGCTAGTTATGCATTTCACCTGCTCATCTCTCTGCAATACATGCCGTAGCGAGTCGGCCATTATCTGTGTTTCTTTGATTCCCTTACCCTCCGGTTGGAAGATCTCCACCGCAAACTGATCACGGTCGGCATAGGGGAATTGTCGGATTTTCAATGTCAGCACTATCAACGATGAAAGCAGGATCACGGCTATGCCACCCCCTATCGTCAGCCATGGATGACGGAAAGTAGCATCCAGCACACGGTCATAGGTACGCTGTACCCAATGCGTGATGGCATTACCTCCTGTCTTTACTTTATCCGGTTTGATGATAAGCACTTCGAGGAACGGTATCACGGTGACTGCCAGCATCAATGATACCATCAGGTTAATCGTTATGGTGATGGGGAATTCTTCAAGGGCATCATGGAAAGCACCTTTCATCGTATATAACAACGGATAGAAGATGACACAGATACAGAGGGTGGCCAGCATCATCGGCATGAAATACTGTTTACACGACTCGATGGCAGCATCCCATGGCTTCATCCCTTTGCCTAAATATTCCAGATAGCCGTCGATGACCACGATGGAATTGTCAACAACCATTCCCAGCACTACTATCAGTGCCGCCAGTGTGACGATATTCAGTTCGATGCCCATCAGATACATGATAGCCACAGAGATAAAAGTGCTCAATGGTATGGTGATGGCAGCCACGATGGCAGAACGTAAGGGGAACAGTACCATCATCACTAAGATAATGATCACCATGGAGATAAGTAAGTCACGCAGGAAATCACTCACACTCTTACTTACCACCTTTGGTTGGTCGGCAATACGGGTGATCGTCACATCATCGGGCAAGTCACTTTCCCGGAAATCGTTCAGCACCTTGTCCACCTCCCTGCCATACTGCACGATATTATTGCCGGGAGTCATCTCCAACGACAGTAATACACAGGGATGACCATCCTGCTCGATATAACTCTTGTCATTATCGTATTCACGAACCACACGTGCCACATCCCTCACCCTGACAACTTTTCCGCTTACAGGATCACTGAAGATGATATGGTTGGCGATTTCCTCCTCACTGTTCTGAGTGGGTTCTATATGAATAGGGATTTGCTGATCGGTATCACTGATACTACCGCTCATTGTGGTGATTCCCTCAGCTTGTAACCTGCTGAATAACAACTGCTGTCCGATACCATAGGCTTGCAGACGCTGACGATCCACATATAATGATATCTGCTCTTTCTGTTCACCATACACCCTGACATTGGCCACAGAAGGAATACGGCGTAACCGATCACCCAAATCATCAGTATATCCCTGCAGTTCACGGTAACTTCGTTCTTTGCTCTCTATGGCTATCAACAAGGCAGAGGTGTTTCCGAAATCATCATTAGCCACCAGTGCAACTACACCTTGTGGAAGACTCTGTTTGAAGAGGGTCAAACCATGTTTGATCTTGCTCCATACCTCATCTTTATTGTTCACATCGTCATTCAGTCGGAGCATCACGATACACATCCCATTCTGTGCTGTAGTGGTGGTTTTCGTACGGTTCACCTCACCATAGGTAAACAGATAACGCTCCAAGGGACGGGCCACCTGCTCCTCAATCTCTTCGGAAGTGGCTCCCGGATAGACAGCCACCACCACACCCTGTCGGATGGTGAATGCGGGAAACTCATCTTTCGGCATCTCATGCATGCCATAGATGCCCATCATAAATAAGAGGATGACCAGTAGCAAGGCTATCGGATAATGCGCTAATGGCCACTCAAACCACGACATTTTCTTCTCCATCATCATCCTTTATTAGTCAAATACCACCTTCGTACCTTCAC
>JAFZPF010000019.1 GCA_017550455.1 Prevotella sp. | reverse complement strand
TACCGGGCTATCCTCAGATACGCCAAGAAAGCGCTGAAAGAGAATGGGGTGATCTATTTTGAGATCAATCCCCATCACCTTGAGGCATTACAGGAATTATGCACTAGCATAGGGTTTACACAACAGGAAGTGAGGACGGATTCCTTTGGCAAACAACGGTTTCTGCGCATTCAACGAGTACATAACGATCATCAACAAATATAATCACTATGGAGAACAAGAAGAAAAAGAAAAAGACTGAGCAGGAGATGCTTTACACACTGACCGCCATGTGTGCATCAGCCGAGCATTGCTCTTCCGAGATGTGTGAATATCTGCGCAGATGGGAGGCGACGGATGCCGAGCAAGAGCGTATCCTTCGTTATCTCATCAAAGAGAAATATATCGATGACGAACGGTATTGCCGGTCGTTTGTGAAAGACAAGATCCTTTACAACAAATGGGGAGAGCGGAAAATCAACCAGGCGTTGTACCTGAAACAGATTCCCCAGGAGCTACGCAGGAAAGTTTTGTCAGAGGTAGATGACAAGGACTATCTCACCGTGCTTCGTCCTCTGATCAAGAACAAAGACAAGTCCATCAAGGGAGACAATCAGTATGAGCGTAATGGAAAACTGATTCGTTTTGCCCTTTCCCGCGGTTTTACGATGGATCTCATCCGACAGTGTGTGGATGATGATGGTTTTGAGGATATCGATAACGACGATGAAGAACTATGATCAGTTTTTGGTCACGGCTGCTCAACCTTATCATTCCACCGATATGCCCGCTATGTGGGAGCAGACTGAGTGTCGGAGAACAACTGTTATGTGGCAAGTGTAACTTACATCTGCCAAGGACTTACTATTCCAAGAACCCCTATGACAATGAGTTAGCAAAGTCTTTCTGGGTATTACTGCCGATAGAAAAAGCCACGGCCTTTTTCTTTTACGAGGCCCATTCGGAGACCAGTCGACTGATCTACAACCTCAAATACCGGCATCATCCCGAAAGCGGCAGGCTGCTGGGAAGGATGGTTGCCCGCGAGATTCTCAACGACGGTTTCTTTGAAGGTATCGACTTGATTATCCCTGTTCCTTTAGCGAAACGACGTCAACGACAGCGGGGTTACAACCAGAGTAAGGAGATTGCCGTGGGGGTACACGAGATAACAGGACTACCCATCGCGGATAACGTGCTGGAAAGGAAGATGTTTGTGGAGAGTCAGACCCGGAAAGACCGTTGGCAACGCAACGAGAATGTCAAAGATGTGTTCTACCTGAACCATCCTGCCCTCTTACAAGACAAACACGTGTTGCTCATTGATGATGTCATCACCACTGGGGCAACCATCGTGGAATGTGGTAAACAACTGATGCAAGCTGGCGGTATAAGGATCAGCGTGTTGTCACTCGGCTTTGCAAAAGGGGATAGGTGAAAATATCCATAAAGGAAAGGATAAAATGATAAGTTTTTCAAATAAAATGATTATATTTGCACCCACGGAAATATAAAATATAATAGATAAAGATATGGATACATCAATGAAAGCCTTCGCAACAAAACTATTGGAAGTAAAAGCAATTAAGTTACAACCTAATAACCCCTTCACATGGGCATCGGGCTGGAAGTCACCTTTTTACTGTGATAACCGGAAGACCCTGTCATTCCCTGCCTTACGTAACTACGTAAAACAGGAACTCGTACATAATATCCTCGAACACTTCCCTGAGGCAGAGGCTGTGGCCGGAGTAGCTACAGGAGCCATCGCCCAGGGTGCTTTGGTAGCCGATGCCCTGCATCTGCCGTTTATCTATGTCCGTTCGAAACCTAAGGATCACGGTATGGAGAACCTGATAGAGGGTGAACTTCCCAAGGGTACCAAGGTAGTGGTCGTAGAGGATCTGATCTCCACCGGCGGCAGTAGCCTGAAAGCGGTAGAGGCCATCCGTAAATACGGTTGTGAGGTGGTCGGCATGGTTGCCAGTTATACCTACGGTTTCCAAACCGCCAAGGATGCTTTTGAAGCAGCCGATGTGAAGTTGGTTACACTCACCGACTATGAGCATGTGGTAGCCCAGGCTTTGGAGACTGGTTATATCTCTGAAGCAGATGTCAACCTCCTCCATGAGTGGCGGAAGGATCCAGCGAATTGGAGGGTTTAAGGTTTAAGGTTTAAGGTTTAGAGTTTAGGGTTATGGGAGTATTCTCGGTATTTCGGGATCTCGAAATCTCCTAATCTCGGAATATCGAAATATCGACATCTCCTTTTCTTCTCAACCCGTTTACTTGTTAACTTGTCAACTAATATAATTATGAGTAAATTCGAAAGTAACGTAAAACAGATACCATATCCTCAGGAAAAGGTTTTTGAAAAACTGAGTGACCTGAGTAATATCGAGGCTATCAAAGACCGATTGCCCGAAGACAAAGTGCAAGATCTCTCTTTCGACAGAGATCACATCACCGTTTCTGTACCCCCGGTAGGAGGCATCACCCTGCGTATCATCGACCGCGATGCACCCAAGTGTATCAAGTTCGAGACGGAACAGTCGCCGATACCTTTCTACCTCTGGATACAGTTGCTCCCCCTCTCTGAGGAGTCTTCTAAGATGAAGCTCACCCTCGAAGCAAATATCAACCCCTTCCTGAAAGGGATGATCAGCGGTCCACTGAAAGAGGGACTGGAGAAGATTGCCGACATGCTGGCAATGATTCCTTACGATAACGGGAACGGGAACATTAACGGGAACGGGAACGAGAACAACGTTTAAAATAATAGCATGGCAAACAAACTGTGGGAAAAGAATTTTGAGGTAAACAGTGAGATAGAACGGTTTACCGTGGGACGTGACCGTGAGATGGACCTCTATCTCGCTCCTTATGACGTGCTGGGTAGCATGGCACATATCACGATGCTGGAGAGTATCGGACTTTTAGAGAAAGAGGAACTCCCCTTGTTGCTCTCAGAACTCCGGAAGATCTACCGGAAATGTGAGGAAGGCTCTTTCGTCATTGAAGAGGGTGTTGAGGATGTGCACTCACAGGTAGAGCTGATGCTCACCCGGCAGTTGGGGGATATGGGTAAGAAGATTCACAGTGGTCGTTCACGTAATGACCAGGTGCTGGTTGACTTGAAACTGTTCACCCGTCATGAACTGAAAGAGATAGCAGAAAATGTAAAGATCCTCTTCGATGAGCTGCTGGCGAAGAGTGAGCAGTATAAAGAGGTGTTGATGCCGGGCTATACCCATCTGCAGATTGCCATGCCCAGCAGTTTCGGACTGTGGTTCGGTGCCTACGCAGAGAGCCTTGCTGATGATATGCTGTTCCTGCAGGCCGCTTATAAGATGGCAAACAGAAATCCGCTGGGCAGTGCTGCCGGCTATGGTTCTTCCTTCCCGCTTAACCGTACGATGACCACTGAGCTATTGGGCTTTGACTGCATGAACTACAATGTGGTGTATGCCCAGATGGGACGCGGCAAGATGGAGCGTAATGTAGCCTTTGCCTTAGCTTCCATTGCCGGCACCCTGGCTAAGATGGCTTTCGATGCCTGTCTTTTCAACAGTCAGAATTTCTCGTTTGTCAAACTGCCTAATGAGTGCACCACCGGCAGTAGTATCATGCCGCACAAGAAAAACCCCGATGTCTTCGAACTCATCCGGGCCAAGAGTAATAAGATACAAGGACTGCCACAACAGATCATGCTTATCATGAACAACCTCCCCGTAGGGTATTTCCGTGATCTGCAGATCATCAAAGAGGTGTTCCTTCCTGCCTTCGACGAACTGAAAGACTGTCTGCAGATGGCTGCTTATATCATCAATAAGATGAAGGTGAACGAGCATATTCTCGACAATCCGATGTACGACCCGATGTTCTCCGTGGAGGAAGTAAACCGCTTGGCAGCCGCCGGCATGCCTTTCCGTGATGCTTACAAGACCGTAGGACTGGCTATCGAGAACGGTTCGTATGTGGCCGACAAGCATATTCATCATACTCATGAGGGTAGCATCGGCAACCTCTGTAATGACAAGATAGCGGAGTTGATGGACAACACTCTGAAAGGATTCCATTTTGAGCAGATAGAAAAAGCAGAAAAGAAACTGTTGGAAGGATGAAACAGTTTTGGGCAATATTATTATGTATGACCCTCTTTGCCTGTGGGGATGAGGAGTTTGAATACAGCAGGTATCATGCTTATTTCGTCTTCGACAACCAGCAGCATCTCGATGCTACCCTGTCGAGTGCGATGAATCCCCTGGCTCCCGGCATCTTCTGTAGGATCTCCACCTCCGGTAATCAGTTTTTCCTTTTTACCAACAACCAAGGGTTGAGCAGTCGACAAGCGATGAATGCCGTGGATAAACAACGTACTTGTGTCTTAGGAATCTACAACGAGACCGGCATCTATGTGGGCTACGGCATCCTGAATGATCCGCCCATCTTCTATGCCTATGATGCCCTATGCCCCAACTGTTACAAAGAGACCGGACTGATGCGTGATATCCTGTCGGTCAATAGCAGTGGCATGGCTTCCTGTAGCCGTTGCAAGCGTACATACGACATGAACAACAGCGGTATCATCACCAAGGGCGAGGCCGGTGAGAAACTCATCCGTTACCACGCCTCCACCACCGGTCCTAACGGTATCCTGACGGTCAACAATTAGCGTTTTAATATTAAAATGTGCAAATTGTTTGGTGATTCAGAGAAATAGCGTTATCTTTGCATCCGATTTTTGAAAACACATGTTTTGCGGAAATAGCTCAGTTGGTAGAGCACAACCTTGCCAAGGTTGGGGTCGCGGGTCCGAGTCCCGTTTTCCGCTCACCCAAGCCGCAATGGTGGAATTGGTAGACACGAGGGACTTAAAATCCCTTGGCCAGTGATGGCTGTGCGGGTTCGAGTCCCGCTCGCGGCACTTCCAAAATCTTTAATATTATGCAAAAGAATTTAATCTTTATCATTTCAGCATTTGCTTTATTTTTAATGACATCCTGCTCATCAAAGTTGGGCGAGTTGTCTGCAGACAATTTCAATGTTGTTCCTAATCCTCTGGAGGCACATGCCGGTCAGGTTCCTGCTACTATCAATGGTAAGTTCCCGGAGAAATACATGAAGAAGAAGGCTGTTGTCAACGTCGTTCCTGAACTGCGTTGCAGCAATGGTGATGTTTACCAGAGTCAGGGTGCTACCTTCCAAGGTGAGAAGGTGATGGGTAATGGTCAGACGATTTCTTATAAGGTGGGTGGCAACTACACCATGAGAACAAGCTTCACCTATGTTGATCCCATGTTGAAGTCAGATCTTTATCTTACCTTTAAGGCAAAAGTTGGAAAGAAGAATGTAACCGTTCCTTCCGTGAAGGTGGCTTCCGGTGTTCTGGCAACTCCTGAGTTGTACAGAAGACTGCTCACCAATGGTGGCGGTTGTATTGCTCCTGACAGCTTCCAGCGTGTAAAGGCACAGAAGCAAGAGGCACAGGTGAGATTCCTCATCAACCAGGCTAACCTCCGCAAGAGTGAGCTGAAGAGCAACTCCGTGACTGAGTTCGTTGAGATGCTTAAGAAGATCAACCGTGAGCGTGAGGCTTTGAACATCAAGGATGTAGAGGTATTAGGTTACGCTTCTCCGGAAGGTAATTTCGACTTCAACGAGAAACTGGCCAGCAAGCGTCAGAATGTGACCAGCGACTATGTTCAGCAGCAGTTGAAGAACACTCAGGTGAATGCCGACATCAATGCCAAGTACACCGCAGAGGACTGGGATGGTTTCCAGAAGCTCGTTCAGGCAAGTAATATCCAGGATAAGGATGTGATCCTCCGCGTGCTCTCTATGTACAAGGACCCCGCAGAGCGTGAGCAGCAGATCCGTAACATGTCAGCCGGTTTCCGTGAGTTGGCAGACGGTATCCTTCCTGAGCTCCGCCGCAGTCGTATGATCATCAACTACGAGACCGTTGGTCGCAGTGATCAGCAGATCCTCGCACAGTATGTTGATGATCCTACTAAGTTGTCTGCCGACGAGCTGCTCTATGCCGCTACTCTGGTTGAGGATGCAAACAAGAAAGAGGAGATCTACAAGAAGGCCGCTGACCTCTATCCCCGTGACTATCGTCCAATCAACAACATTGCAGCCATGGAATTCGCCAAGGGTAACAATGATGTAGCTAAGGAATATATCCAGAAGACCTTCCGTACTTACAGCAAGGCTCCCGAGGCTAATGCTAACCTTGGTCTGATGGCTCTCCAGAGCGGTGATGTAGCAACAGCAGAGAATTATATAGCCCAGGCAACAGGTGCTAACGGTCTTAACGACGTGCTTGGTAACCTGAGTCTTGCAAAGGGTAACTATGCAGCAGCAGCCGACTATCTGAAGAACTCTTTCAACAACTCAGCCGCATTGGCAGAGATCCTCAATAAGAACTATGCCACAGCAGCTGTTGTGCTGAACAACGTAAAAGAAAGAGATGCCATGACTGAGTATCTGCAGGCTATCAACTGTGCCCGTCAGGGTAACAACAGTCTGGCTGCCGACTTCCTGAAGAAGGCTATCCAGAAAGACTCTTCTCTCGCATCTTACGCAGCAAAAGATCTTGAGTTGATCAACGTCAGCAAGTAATCGTGAATACTCTCTTCGTATGAAGCGATTCCTGTATATCATCACACTCACCCTGGTATTGGTGTCTTGCGGTACACGTAGTGACCGTTTCAAGATAGAAGGACGATTCCTCAACCTTAACCAGGGTGAGTTGTATGTATACAGTCCTGACAAGGTCATCAATGGTATTGACACCATCAAGATCAACGGTGGACGATTCTCCCATGAACTACCTTGTCAAAAAGAAGGTACGCTCATCCTCGTCTTCCCCAATTATACCGAACAACCGATCTTTGCCATTCCCGGTAAGAGTGTCGATGTAAAGGCTGATGCCTCTCACTTGAAAGAACTCACCGTGAAAGGAACGGCCGAAAACGAGTTGATGAACAAATACCGTAAGATGATCATCAACGACACACCACCGGAAGTGCTTAAACATACGGAGGTGTTCATTGCCGACAATGCCGGTTCTCCCGTGAGCGTCTATCTCCTGAAGAAAAACTTCATTCAGACAGCAAAACCCGACTACACAACAGCCGACCGTTTGCTGAAACTGATGACGGAGAAACAACCGAAGAACGGTGAGCTCAACCAACTCAGGCAACAGATGAAGAGCCTGAAGAATGCGTCGGTTGACATCAAACTACCCGCCTTCTCTGCTTATGACCTGAAAGGGAAATTCGTATCTGATGCAGACATGAAGGGAGAGGTGGCATTGATCTATGTGTGGGCCACCTGGAGTTATGACAGTCAGGATATCCACCGCAGGGTAAAGAGATGGAAGGTGGAATATGGCAATAAGCTGAAAGTCCTTGCCATCAACATGGATGCCAGTAAGAAAGAATGTGAGCGGTATATCCAGCGGGACTCTTTGAAATATCAGACGATCTGTGACGAACAAGTCTTTGAGAGTCAGTTGATTCAGAAATTAGGCATACGGACGGTTCCCGACAATATCCTCGTTAGTAAGGGTGGTCGGATCTTGGCAAGAACCATGAATGCCGATGAGCTCGAAGAGACGATAAGAAAGACACTCAAGTAAAAACACATACATCTTTAATCTAATTCTTATGCTAGTAAAAACATTCTGCGCGGCCGTCAATGGCTTAGACGTAACCACCGTAACCATCGAGGTAAGCATGACCCGAGGGGTCTTGTTTCATCTTACAGGATTGCCTGACAATGCAGTCAAGGAAAGTCGTGACCGTATTGCCGCCGCCTTACAAAACAACGGGTATAAGTTTCCTGTGGCGGATATCACCGTTAATCTCTCCCCTGCTGATATCAGAAAAGAGGGAAGTGGATATGATCTGCCACTTGCCATTGCCATCATGGCTGCCAACGAGAAGGTCATCCCAGACCACTTGCATGAATATATGATGGTGGGAGAATTAGGACTTGACGGTAGACTTCTCCCCATACGTGGTGCCTTACCTATCGCCATCCGGGCAAGGAAAGAACAGTTTAAGGGACTGATCGTCCCCCAACAGAATGTGAAAGAAGCGGCTGTCGTTAACCGGCTGCAGGTCTTTGGCATGGATAACCTCTGTGACGTCATACAATTCTTCAATGGGTCAGCACATTTTGAGCCGACGGTCATCGATACCCGGAAGGTGTTTTATGAACAGCAGAGTCAGATGGACCTTGACTTTTCTGATGTACGAGGACAAGAAAATGTGAAGCGGGCCATGGAGGTGGCGGCTTCAGGAGGACATAACCTGATCATGATCGGTCCGCCGGGAAGTGGAAAGAGTATGATGGCCAAACGATTGCCGAGCATCCTTCCTCCCCTCTCGTTGGCTGAGAGCCTGGAAACCACACAGATACATTCTGTAGCAGGAAAGATGGGCAGGGACATGAGCCTGATCTATCAACGCCCCTTCCGTTCACCCCATCATACCATATCGCAAGTGGCATTAGTGGGTGGCGGTGGTAATCCACAACCGGGGGAGATCAGCCTGGCCCATAATGGGGTGCTCTTTCTGGATGAGCTACCTGAGTTTAATAAGACAACCTTAGAGGTACTACGCCAACCGCTGGAAGACCGGAAGATCACCATCAGTCGTGCAAAATACACCTTGGAATATCCCTGTTCTTTTATGTTTGTGGCGAGCATGAACCCATGTCCCTGCGGATATTATGGTGATCCTACCCATCAGTGTGTCTGTATGCCCGGACAGATACAACGGTATATGAACAAGATCAGCGGTCCTTTATTAGATCGTATAGACATCCATTGCGAAATCCAGGCCGTCCCCTTCGCGGAACTCTCGAAGATGCAGCCTGGTGAATCATCCGCCACCATCCGTGAGCGTGTCATCAGAGCACGTAAGATTCAGGAAGAGCGATTCAAGCCCTACAAAGGTATTCACTGTAATGCGATGATGACCGAACGGATGATCCATCAGTTTGCCGAGCCGGATGCATCGTCTATGGATATGTTACGCAGGGCTATGGAAAGATTGAAACTGTCAGCAAGAGCCTATAGCCGTATCTTGAAGGTGGCAAGAACGATAGCCGACTTAGACAATTCCGAGAAAGTCCTAAGCCAGCATATCGCTGAAGCCATCGGTTATCGTAACCTTGACAGAGGCGACTGGGCCGAGAGAGGGATATAATCATGAAATAAACAGCTAAAACCGAAGAGATATGTTTACATCATTCTTTAAAAAGAACATTTTGGAGAGCGAGTCGGGATTGTTCTGTATTGACAAAGACGGAATGCTTACTGAGTTCAGACCGTCTGAGGACAACCCTATTATTGTAACAAAGAAGGAAGAACCCTTTGCCCTGAATGGTTACATAGAAGAAAGATCTATCAGGCATCTCATCATTCCCAAGGGGGTGAAGGGCTTTGCAGATGATGTGATCAGATATTTAAAGGTGAAAGAGCGTTTTGAGTTGCCCGACGGACTGCTCTATATCGGTAATAGCTTTCATGACAAAAGCTCTAACGGATGTGTTTTTGCCCAATGTGATCTCCCAAGTGTACAGATACCGACAACTGTGAAAGAGTTGGGAACTTTCGCCTTCGGTCATTCACACATTGGCTATCTGCACATACCGTCAACGATCCGTTCTCCCTATTCCAGGCAGTTTAAAGATGCCTATATCGGCACACTGTGCTTACCCAAGGAATGGAAAGATTATATCAGCCTTCATAACTACCGTATCGAGAATAAACTAATAAGGAACAACTGGAAAGAATATGGTTTCCTGACTTTCGATGCAGGTGTTGGCAACCTTGTGTTTGAATAAGGTAAGGATGGGCTATAAAAACTAGCAAACCCCTGCTCTTGCGAGTAGGGGTTTGTTAGTATTTGAGAATAACGATTAGTTAGCACGAGTGTAAGGGTTATAACCCGGGTTCTGTCCGAACTCCTCAGCATTCTCGAGCTTGTCGAGGAATGATGTGGGGATAGGCCACAGATAGTTAGTCGCTGATACAGGGTTGTCACCGTTGGTTGCCGGGTTGTGAATACGCTTGTAAGATACCAATGTCTTGGTACGTTTCAGGTCAAACCAACGCAGCCACTCACCACAGAGCTCACGGGCACGCTCCTCGAGGATCCACTCGATGGTCATGTCGCTGGCACTTACCTGTGCCTCACTCAAGTTGTGTCCGGGCTTTACCACGCGGGCATTACGGATCTCACGGTTTATGATAGAAGCAGCCTCACCGGGGTTACCCAAGCCGATCTGTGCCTCAGCAGCGATCAATGGCATCTCTGCATAACGCATCACAGGAACATCAGCAAAACCTACCTGAGCGGTCGGGTTGGTGAGCAGGAAAGTCGTTCCTTCCGGACCGTCCCAGATACGATACTTACTGAACTTCGGATAAGAACGGTAGATATTCTGAGAAGACTCAGCGAGCTTACGATAGCGGTAAACCTTCTGTCCGTCGATCGTCTCCTGGATGAAATAATCATCTGCACCCAGGAGAGCGATACCCCTCTTGGCATATCCCATCTTTTCCTCGGTGGTCACATGACGACGGGTGAAGCGCAATACGGGCTCACCTTCCTTCACGGTCTTACCAACCAGTTCAGCAGAGATAGCGTCGGCAGCGGCAGCCTCAGCAGGAGTATCTGTAGCCTTCTTCGTATAGAGATCTGCCATATCCTTTGCCCAGGTATAAGAAGTGTTGCTCTCTACAAACTCCTCCTGGAAGAGCACGTCATAGCGGATATCCCAGTCCTTAAAGAGGTTCAGCAGATAGTAGGTAGGAGCCATCAGGATACTCTCACGTGGGTTCTGCCATGACCATTTCATGTTGACATTATTTGTCAAGCCAGCCATATTCAAAAGACGTGGTGACCAGTACATGTGCAGACGGTTGGGATTACCACTCTGCGGGTTCAGGGTAGTATTTGTAGAGTGTGTCACCACCCACATATACTCAGTATTGCTCTTGTTGTTCTTAGCCTGCCAGATCTCATCATAGGTGGCATAAGTAGCAATACCTAATTCACCCTTGTGGTCCATCACATACTTGGCAGCATCGTAAGCTTTCTGATAGAATGCTTTCTGCTCAGCACTACCGGCAGCCTCATACTGGGCACGTGCCAGATAAGTACGTGCTAAGATACCATAGGCAGCCTTGCGGGTAGCACGTCCCACCTGGCCATTCAGAGGTTTGATAGGTAACAGTTTGGTAGCGGCCTCAGCGTCTGGGAGGATAATCTCATCATAGATCACCTTACGGTCTGTACGGTAAGCAACGAAGGTAGGAGTACCGGTACCTTTCGTACGCATCTCGATATCTCCGAACCACTCTACCAGCCACCAGTAAGCATAAGCACGGGTAAAGCGAGCCTCACCCTCATAGTCGTCACGCTGAGCATCTGTCAGATTCTTTGTCGTTGGCAGATAGTCGAGCACGGTATTGGCCAGGTTCACATTATCATACACACGGTTCCAGGCACCACCCACCTGTGAACGGTCACCTTGCAGGTCGACAAAACGTGTCAGCTGCATACCGTAGGTATCTTTCTCAGGAGCATTCTGGAAAAGGTCACCAGCGCCTTCCATATAGAGGACGGGGTCCTCACGTCCGTAGTACTTCCAACGGAAGTTGTAATACATCTGATTAACAAGTCCCTCCATACCTTGCTGTGTGGCAAACACGGCATCGGCACCCTCAGATGAAGGATTGTATTCATCAAGGTCACAGGAAGTGAGACTCACTGCAGTGGCAACAAACAACAGGCCACCGATGAAATATTTATTGATCTTTTTCATAATCGTCTATTTTCAATCTCTTAGAAATTAACATTCAGACCTATTGTCACATTGCGCTGCTGGCTTTCCGGATCGAAATGCTTTACCCACTTCTCTTTCACTACATAGAATGGGTTGTTGATAGCAGCGTAAACACGTAGTTTCTCTATACCCAGTGACTTTGCTGTAGCACGTGGTAAGGTATAACCCAATGCCACTCTCTTCAGCTTGATGAACGAACGGTCGCAATACCAGTAAGCGGTATAACCCTTATAGTCGTAGAAGTTGAAGTTCTGCATCAATGCAGGGAATGAACCTCCCTCATTGGTGCCTGGTACCCAGTAGTCATAGGTTACATAAGAACCACCAGTGGTTGGGCTGTAGCCTGCCAACGGGTTGTCACCCCAGTGTCCCCAACGTGCATAGAGATAGATATTCAGATCGAAGTTCTTATAACGGAAGTCGTTGTTGAAACCGGCAAACCACTTCGGAGAGGTACTACCCAGATAGGTATAGTCAGTACTCTGGTCGATCCATCCGTCAGGTTCTCCGTCAGGTCCACTGATATCTCTTACTTTGATGTCACCGGGCTTGAAAGGAATAGTCTTTTTGGCATCTGTGAACATCTGTGCAGCCTCGGCAGCCTCAGAGGTCTTCCAGATTCCCAAGTACTCAAAAGCACGGAAAGAATTGATAGGATAGCCCACCATCAGTCCTTCCTCCGGCTTGTTACCCACCTGGATGAAGGTCTCACCGCCGGTGAGCTCGAGGATCTCCTCCTTGTTGGCAGACAATGTCAGTGTACTGTTCCACTGGAAATCCTTTGTCTGGATGTTACGGCTGTTGACAGTGAGCTCCCAACCCTTGTTACGAGTAGAACCGATGTTGGTGTATGTCTGGAACTTACCGTCGTTACCGCTTGATGTAGGCAATGTACGGGCCAGGATCAGGTCGGTGGTCTTCGTATTATACCAGTCGAAGGTCACGGCGATACGGTTGTTGAGCAGAACGGCATCGAAACCGAAGTCGATGGTCGTTGACTTCTCCCACTTCGTATCGAGGTTACCGATGATAGAATAATCGCTTCCTTCTGGTTTAACACCAAGTTCATAGTGGCTCACACCTGCATCCTGGAAACCGAGAGCAGTATTCTTAAAGGTTACACCAGAGATGGTTCCGTATGGAGGAATACCCGAGTTACCGGTAACACCGTAGGTAGCACGCAGTTTCAGGTCATCGAGCCAAGATTTGGTAGGCTGCATGAAGGCCTCGTCGGAGATACGCCATGCCAAGGCTGCTGATGGGAAGGTTGCCCATTTGTGTCCCTCAGCCAGACGTGAAGCACCGTCACGACGAACGGATGCCGTAAAGAGGTAACGGCTCTTATAGTCGTAGCTCAGACGTCCTGCATAAGAGAAGAACTGTGACTGCACATACTTACTGGTATGTGTCATGTGTCCTGAAGCTCCGTCATTGCTTGCGAGGTTCCACCACAGGTTGCTGGCGAGTGTCTGTCCTTTTGAGGTGGCACTCAGCTCATCGCTGGTATCCTTACCCCATGATGTAAGGGCTGTCAAGGTGAGATGATGATCCTCTGGCAACATGTTAAGTGAATAAGTAAGGATATTGTTCCACTCCAAGTAGAGTGATGATGGCTTGGTAAAGCTTGCGGATGAGAGGTTTGTACCTGCATTGATCTGTGAGGCAGACTGTGCATCGGTATAACTTCCAGAACTGGAGTTGTTGATCGTGGAGTTCACCTGTGTACGGAAAGAGAGTCCGTCGATAGGATGGATGTCCAGATATCCGTTGGCTACCACGTTGGTAGCTGTGTTAAGACCTGCATAGCGGTCGTCACCTTGTGTATTCAGCAACGGGTTAACATAACCGGAACTGTCGAGGGGACGCTCCACGAGCTCTGTACCGATCAGGTAGTTGCCTGATGTAGCGTCATAATAACCGTAGGGAGAACCCAGCTGGATGCCGGATGTGGAAGCATCCTCATAGGGAGAACGGTCTGAGCGGTTGTGAGTGAGCTGGAAGTTCACACCACCGCTGATCCACTTACGGATATTATGGTTGATGTTTGCACGCAGAGTATAACGGTCTGTGCCACTGCTCTCCTTCCAACGACTGCCGTTATTAGCATAACCGATGCTGAAACGGGCAGTTGTCTTATCATTACCACCGGAGAGGGTGAGACTATGGTTCATGTTCCAGGTGATATCCTTCTGGAGGAGATCCTCATAGTCGGTCCATACGCCAGCTCTGTAAGCAGCCAGTGTCTCAGGATTACCGAAGAGTACCAGGTCGTCTGATGTACTCTGCCAGTTACCTGCATTCTGTGCAGCTATCCTGCGGGTCTCGTAGTAGTTCTCGTGAGAACGATAGTCGGGATGCTCTCTGCGGAAAGCTCCTGATACGTAACCGTTGTAAGAAACGAGGAATCGGCCGGCTTCTGCCTTCTTGGTCGTTACGATGATAACACCGTTAGCTCCCTGAGAACCGTAGATCGCTGTTGAGGATGCATCCTTCAACACGTCGATGCTCTCGATATCATCCGGGTTCAAGTCACTCAACTTACCACCCTGTACACCGTCGATGATCACGAGCGGTTCGTTGCTACCGTTGATAGAACGGTTACCACGGATACGCATTTGTGATCCGTTCACATCAAGACCGGTGATACGTCCCTGAATAGCTGTTGCCAGGTCGGATGTAGGTGTCTGGAGGATAGCATCCGATTTTACTGATGCTACAGATCCGGTAAGGTCACGTTTCTTCACAGCACCGAAACCGATGACCACCACATCGTCAAGACCCTGTACGTCGGGCTCCATCTGATAGGTACCACCGTCCTTTGCCTGAGCGGTAAGGTTCTTGTAACCGGCGTAAGAGAATCGCAACTGTGTTCCTGAACCTACAGCGATGGTGAAGTTACCGTCAATGTCGGTGATGGTTCCTGCATTGGTGTTTGTCCCTGCATAAATAGTGACGCCGATCATCGGCTCTCCATTCTCATCTACGACATGACCTTTGATCGCACGAGTCTGCTGAACCGACTGAACCGGCTCACTCATTTCTCCCGCAGCATGCACAGCCATAGGCAGAAGACATGCAGCAGAGAATGTCAGAACAAATACTGTTCTTTTCAAGGTTTGCTTCATAAATTTTAATTTGAAATTAGACATATTATAGTAGTATATTCGGTTATTAGCAATATGTAAAAATTATCATATTTTAGTTACGGAACCATCAAGCAAAAGACAGATCCTGTTAAAGCTTTCTTTTCACAAAGAAATATTCTTTCGATTTGTTTGCAAATATAAGGGGTTTTTTACGATTTCCAAAAAGAAACGATAAAGAAATATTTTTACATGCAAAGATTTAATTATTTTTTACAACTGACAGTGTAAAAATATGTTTTTATAACATCCGTTCCATGATTTATAAAAAAGAAACAGACACCCATCAGACTATTTTTAAAAATTACAAAGACAAAGTGTTTAATATCAATATGTTACAAGACTAATCCAATAGCTTCGTCAAAAACAGACAGGTTGGGGTTTAAGAACATATTTAAAGTTGTCGATAAAAAGATTTATCGGCAAAACAAAATATTTAACATTTTATACAGCAGTTTTTTGTATATTATCTTTATAAAATTAACTATGATTTACCACCAGATAATCGCTCCATGACAACAGCACAGGAGGCATCACCGGTGATAGACATCACTGTGCGCCCCATATCCACTATACGGTCAATACCGGCGGCTATAGCCACGCACTCCACAGGGATATTGGCAGAGGCAAAAACCATAGCCATCAAGGCCAGTGACCCACCCGGTATGCCCGGTGTGCCGATAGAGGCTAACGTCGAAGCGAAAGCAATCGCAAAATACTGCTGAGCGGTCAGGTCGATACCACAGCAATGGGCCATAAACACGGAGGTGACACCCAGATAGATAGCCACGCCATCCATGTTGATCGTGGCGCCCAGTGAGAGCACAAAACTGCCGATATCCTTCTTTACACCCAGTTTTTCCGTACATTTCATGGTATAAGGCAGGGTGGCCACCGACGAATCACTGGAGAAAGCAAAAAGCATCGCCGACTGCATACCCTTGAAGAATTTCACAGGTGAAAGTCGTCCCAAGAAATAGACCAAGGGAGAATAGACGAGGAGCGCATGGGCAAAGAAACAGAAATAGTCGAGGCCGATCAGCACGGCATACGATCCCAACACACTCGGACCATTGGCAACCACTACGGGTGTAAGCATACAGAACACACCGTAAGGCGCCAGGGCCATGATATAAGAGAGGATCTTCGTGACCACCTCGTTGAAGCTGAGCGTCACCTTCCGGGCCATCTCTCCTTTCTCCCCCACATGCACCATGGCAACACCGAAGAAAACGGCAATGACGATAATCTGGATCATGGTCATGTTACTCATCGCCACCATGATATTATGCGGGAACATGTCAACAATCTGATCCATCAGGGAGAATTCCGGTACGTCCACTGTGTGGGCACTGATGTCAGTACTTATCTTGATGATGGGTAGGAAATTCTTGATCAACGAAGGCACCACCAATCCGAGGGTTACCGCAATGACAGTGGTACACATAAAAAACACAAGCGCCCGTAAGCCCAACTTTCCCACTTTCGAGATATCGTTCATCGACAGGATGCCCGCCATGATGGAGAACATCACCAAGGGAACGACGATAAACCTCAACAGATTCATGAAGATAATACCAAACGGTTTGATGTACGTATTGACAAAATCCGGTTGTCCTTCTAACAAGACACCCGCTATGATCGCCAGAATAAGGGCGATGGCAATCTGAGTGGTAAGAGAAATCTTTTTCATCGTTCACACGTTTTATGCAAAATATTGCCAGCAGATATGCAAAGATAATCATTTCTTTGGTTTTATTGTCAGGTTCCCACAAGAAAAAATAGGTTTATGCCGTCATAAATTTGCATAATCCCTGAAAATATGTATCTTTGTGGCTAAGAATATATTTATCACTATATGAGAAAGATTATCCTGACGCTGATGTTATTGTCATGTATCTGCATGGCAAAAGCGATTCCTGCAGATCCCACACCCATACGTGTCACGCAACCCGACGGTAGTATTGTTACCATTCAACTGCATGGTGATGAATGGTTGCATTTTACGACGACCACCGACGGTTATACCGTTGTGACTGACGAGCGGGGGTATTATGTGTATGCCCAACTGCAAGATGGCAAGCTATTGCCAACGAATGTCATTGCCCATGATGCAGACGGGCGTGATGTTAATGAAACGGATTATCTGAGCCATGTGAAGAAGTATCTCACACCACAGATGGATGAGACAACGGCTGAAACGAAGAAGAAAGTCCGGGCCATGCAGCGGCAGGCACTTCAGAAAAGGAAAGCTGCACAATACGACTACAATAAGTTCCGCGGACTGATCATCCTCGTGGAGTTCAACGACCGGCAGTTCTCGCGCAGCGACTATAAAGACCTGATCAACGACATGGTCAACAAAGAGAACTATACCGGCTTCACAGATACCGACGGCAAATTCCAAACTTACACGGGCAGTGTGCGCGACTATTTCCATGATAACTCCAACGGGGTGTTCAACCCGGAATTTGATGTTGTGGGGCCGGTGACGGTCGATTACAGTCAAGAAGATGGTAATAAATATTCTTATTCCATTATGAAAGCTGCTGTACAAGCTGCCGACTCTTTGGTAGATTACAGCCTTTATGACCGTGATAATGACGGAACTATGGACATGGTATATTTCATCTTTGCTGGCACTGCATCCTCATCTGACCCTGATCATCCGAATCGCTTATGGCCCCATAGAAGTATTATCAATAACGTCAAATGTGATGGCGTTTGGATAAAAGATTATGCTTGTTCAACAGAGTTTATTTATAGCGAAAAATATAATATGTTGGACGGCATCGGCACATTCTGCCATGAGTTCAGCCATGTGCTCGGCCTACCCGATTTCTATGATACCGATGGCGATGACAGCGGCGGGCGGAGCCATGACCCGGGAGATTGGTCGGTAATGGCTGGTGGCTGTTATCATAATAACGGGCGCACCCCTTGTGCCTATTCTCTCTATGAGCGTATGGCCACGGGCTTCACTGAGCCTATGGTTATCAACACTAAGGGACATTACACCTTGGAACAGATAGGCACCAGCAACACGGGCTACCGCATCGACAGTCCGGTGGAGGGAGAATATTTTTTGTTGGAGAACCGGCAGAAAGATTACAAATGGGATAAGTATCTGGCCAACAGTGGTATGTTGGTATTCCGTGTTGACCGTTCAGACATGACACCTTGGAACAATAATTCGGTAAACGATAATCCCGAACGAATGTTTTATGAACTGCTGAGGGCCGGAGGTGTGGAGAAGGCATATACGAACCCCGATTATGATCCGTTCCCTGGTAAGGGTGAGGTGACGACGCTCAGCAATGAGACATCACCTGCTCATCTGAGAACGCACGACGGACAGGACACTCCTTGGGTAATACACCACATCGCCGAGGCCAATGGAGAGATCTCTTTCGATGTAAGCGCTTTCACCTATGCTACGAACACTGACTTAAAAGTAACTTCTATAGACATCCTTGGAGGTCCTTATGCCGGGAGCCAACAGTTGGTGAATGTCACGGTGGAGAGCTATAAGGATGATTACCACCCACTTTATCTGTTTGCCAGTAAGACCGACGACATGGGGACTGCCGTGTATGCCACAGGAGCGGACATCAAGGTGAACAGCAGCGAGGTGGTGACGTTCTACTTCAAGCCGGAGGAGACCGGTACTTGGAATCTTTGGGTGTGTACTGACAGCGAAGGAAAAAATATCGTCGGTCAGACCACGGAGGAGATTACAGATATCCCCACGGAGGAGGCCTTATTAAAATCCAGTAACGTGAAGCTTTCCCCGGGTACAACGACCACGCTGACACTAACCATCAACAATAAAGGAAATGTTGCTTACCACAGGGAGATTACGGCTTACCTTAATATATTTGATGAGACGAGCAGCACCCGTATTCAGACTGTAAACACAAGGCCATTGAAGATAGCTCCGGGGGATTCCATCGTACAGACAATCACCTTTGAGGGCTTAGAGGAAGGGATGGAGTATCGTATTACCGGCTACTACTATCGTACACATAACGAGAATAAAAGGACACCCTTGGTGAGTCAAGAATTCACCGTTCCTACCAGCTCTGGCATCAAGGAGGTGATAACGGAAACCGACAAGGCTCCCTGGTATACCGTGGATGGATGGAGATTAGCCGATAAGCCCCGGAAGCCAGGGCTATATATCCATAGAGGGAAGAAAGTCGTTATTCGCTGAGTTCCATGACGATATACTCCGATCGGGTTCCGATGCGGTATTTTCCGCCCCAGATGCCCAGACCGGAAGAGACATAATAGTGGGTCTTACCTATCTGATAAGGGCCGTATGCACACTCATAGACAGCATCGGTGATCCAGGAGATGGGCCATATCTGTCCGTAATGGGTATGTCCGCTGAGCTGGAAATCAACCCCTGCCTGCTCGGATAATGACAGATGGAAAGGCTGGTGATCCATCAGGATAAGATACTTCGATTTATCCACTTTTTCCATCAGTTGCCGCACGGTTTTACGACGAGGATTCGTGCGGTCATCACGACCGACAACCACAATTTCGCCCCATTCCATCGAGGAATCCCGCAATAGACGGATGCCTGCCTGTTGATAAAACTGCTCAGATCCGTCCTTCCCCGCATAGTACTCATGATTACCCAGACAGGCAACGACAGGAGCCTTCAACCGCCGGAACTCCTCCCACATTTTCTGTTCCTGCAACGGACGGAGACTACGGTCGATGATGTCTCCAGCAATGAGAATCATGTCAGGGTTCTCCTTATTAATCATATCCACCCAACGATGAAACTCATCACGTTGGTTGTGATAACCTAAATGCAGGTCACTCATCATCACCAGACGGTAATGTCGCTGGAGTTTCTTTTCGGAATGCATGGTCAGCGTCTGGCGCACCTTATGACGGTAGTGGATATTTCCACAAACCAAAAGGACGGTGATGACCGTGATGATGCCGAGCAAGCCCTTCCAACTGCCGAACAGCCACTGTTTGGGAACCAGATGGAACAACCTGCCCAGGTCGAGAACCACGAATATCAGGAAAAGATAAAGCAGGATGATGAGCCACGAGGTGCTTACCTCATAGATGACCGTTGCCCATGACATCGGCAGGGTGTCCAACGAGGGTCCTATAGCCACGTAAAGTAGCAGGAATGCTCCGATCATCGCAAGCATCACCAAGACCTTCACACCTATCGGGGATGGGAGGATGCACCATACATGCCACATCACATACACCATCCCCAACAGGGGAGTCAGAATAAACACCAACGCGCCTAACTGCATCGTCTCACAAAAAAATCTTATTTCTTGGTCAGGTTGCCAAGAATATCACGTGTGAGCTCCTTGGTGATCGTTCGGGTGGCAGCACTCGTGGCGTTCTTCACCACACGACCGGTAGCATCCTTCGTAGAACTGGTTTTCTTTCCGGTGATCTTACTGCTGACATAAGCACCGAGAATGGTGGCTAAAGAAGAGGTGACGGCCGTGGCAATGGCTTTCCATACTTTCTTCATGATACCAGGCTTCTTCTTTCCTTCTTTCTCCTCTTTCTGAGCAGCTTTCTCGAGTTCCTTGGCAGCCTTCTCTTCTTCGATCAACTTCTGTTGCTCCTCTCTTTCCTTTTCGAGAATCTCATAAGCACTCTCACGGTCGATCGTCTTATCATACTTGCCATAGATCCTACTCTGCTTGATGATATCCAGTCGCTGACCTTCCGTGACTGGACCTATCTGACTGAGTGGGAAGAGTATCTTGGCACGCTCCACGACAGAAGGAGCACCCTTCTGATCCAAGAACGATACGAGGGCCTCACCGGTCTCTAAGTTCATAATCGCCTCATCGGTCTTGAATGCCGGATTGGCACGGAAAGTATCGGCAGCGGTCTTCACAGCCTTCTGGTCTTTCGGGGTATAAGCACGTAAGGCATGCTGTACGCGGTTACCCAACTGTCCGAGGATATTCTCAGGAATATCGGAAGGCAACTGTGTGATGAAGTAGATACCCACGCCCTTGCTTCGAATCAGTCGGATCACCTGCTCAATCTTGTCAAGCAATGCCTTGGAGGTTCCGTCGAACAACATATGTGCCTCGTCGAAGAAGAACACCAGTTTCGGTAATTCCATATCACCCACCTCGGGTAAGGTGGAGTACAACTCTGACAAGAGCCACAACAGGAACGTACTGTACAACTTCGGCTGCATCATCAGCTTGTCGGCGGCCAGCACGCTCATGATGCCCTTGCCACCCTCTGTCTGCATCAGGTCGTAGATGTCAAACGAAGGCTCTCCGAAGAACATGTTCGCGCCTTGATTCTCCAACTGCAGCAAGGCACGCTGGATAGCACCCACAGTGGCGGAAGTGATGTTACCGTATTTGGTGGTGTAGTCTTTCGCATTCTTGGAAACAAAGTCAAGCATCGAACGGAGATCCTTCAGGTCGAGAATCTCTAACCCACGCTCATCAGCGATACGGAAGACGATATTCAACACACCATCCTGCGTCTCGTTGAGCCCTAGCAGACGGGAAAGCAACAGCGGACCCATCTGACTGACAGTGGCACGCATAGGATGACCCTGCTCGGCAAACACATCATAAAACCGGACAGGACAGGCCTGGAACTGGGGGTCTTCAATACCGAACTCCGGCAGTCGCTTCTCAATAAATGAGCTCAGTCGTCCTACCTGTGAGATACCTGAGAGGTCACCTTTCATATCTGCCATGAAACAGGGCACGCCTGCCTGACAGAAAGACTCTGCCATCACCTGCAGGGTAACGGTCTTTCCCGTACCTGTAGCTCCGGCAATCAAACCATGGCGGTTAGCCATCTTTCCTACTATACTCAATGGTCCGTTTTCGCAATGAGCAATATACAATCCACGTTCTTTGTCGTACATATCTTTTCTTGATTATGGTTTTACTTTCATTATAAGTGACAAAGATATATAAATTTTTTCACAAAACAAAAAAAAATTAGTAACTTTGGATAACTTACAATGCACTCAGCATAAAAAATAAGTAAACTTATTTTGTTCTGCACTCGTTTTTTCGTAACTTTGCACCCAAAATTTTTTGATAATGGAACAGAAGAATTTCAAACGTACAACCGTCACCGCGGCCCTTCCCTATGCCAACGGCGGTGTTCATATCGGTCACCTGGCCGGCGTTTATGTACCGGCAGATATCTACGTGCGCTATCTCCGACTGAAGAAACAAGAAGTGATCTTCATCGGCGGAAGCGATGAGCATGGCGTACCTGTCACCATGCGTGCACGAAAGGAAGGCATCACGCCGCAGGATGTGGTGGACCGTTATCACACGATGATCAAGAAGAGTTTTGAGGATTTCGGCATCTCGTTCGACATATACAGTCGTACCACCTCCAAGATCCATCATCAGTTTGCATCCGACTTCTTCCGTAAGCTCTACGATGAAGGTAAGCTGGTGGAAGAGACGAGCAAACAGTATTACGACGAAGAAGCCAAGCAGTTCCTCGCCGACCGTTATATCACCGGTGAGTGTCCGCATTGTCATAACGAGGGAGCCTATGGCGACCAGTGTGAGAAATGCGGTCGTGACCTCTCCCCCACCGAACTGATCAACCCCAAATCAACCATCAGCGGTTCTCAGCCCGTCTTGAAAGAGACGAAGAACTGGTATCTGCCGCTGAACAACTACCAGGAGTGGTTGAAGGAATGGATCCTGAAAGGTCATCAGGAGTGGCGACCCAATGTCTATGGACAGTGTAAGAGCTGGCTCGACATGGACCTTCAGCCACGTGCTATGACACGCGACCTCGACTGGGGTATCCCCGTTCCTGTGGAAGGCGCTGAGGGTAAGGTGCTCTACGTGTGGTTCGATGCGCCCATCGGTTATATCTCCAACACCAAAGAACTGTGTGAGAAAGAGCCTGAGCGCTGGGGTACCTGGCAACAATGGTGGCAGGATCCTGAGAGCCGCCTCATCCATTTCATCGGTAAAGACAATATCGTCTTCCACTGTCTGATCTTCCCCGTGATGATGAAAGCCCACGGCGACTATATTATGCCCGACAATGTACCGGCCAATGAGTTCCTGAACCTGGAGAACGACAAGATCTCCACCTCTCGCAACTGGGCCGTATGGCTCCATGAGTACCTCGAGGAGATGCCGGGCAAGCAGGATGTGCTGCGTTATGTCCTGACCGCTAACGCCCCTGAGACGAAAGACAATAACTTCATGTGGAAAGACTTCCAGGAGCGTAACAACAACGAGCTGGTGGCTATCTACGGAAACTTCGTCAACCGTGCCCTCCAACTCACCAAGAAATATTTCCAGGGTGTCGTGCCTGCCGCAGGCGAACTGTTGGATGTGGACCGTCAGGCTATCGCTGAGTTCAAGGATGTCAAACAGAAGGTAGAACAACTGCTGGATGTCTTTAAGTTCCGTGACGCACAGAAAGAGGCGATGAACCTGGCTCGCATCGGTAATAAGTATATCACCGACTGTGAACCGTGGAAGGTGGCCAAGACAGATATGGAACGTGTGAAGACCATCCTGAATATCTCTTTGCAGTTGGTGGCCAACCTGTCTATCGCCTTCGAGCCTTTCCTGCCTTTCTCTTCCAAGAAACTGCGTGACATGCTCAATGTCACCTCTTTCGAGTGGGATCAGTTGGGTGATACAGACATCCTGAAGGAAGGTCATCAGTTGGCAGAGCCATCCCTGCTCTTTGAGAAACTGGAAGACGAGGTCATCGACCGCCAGATACAGAAGTTGGAAGAGACAAAGAAAGCCAATGAGGCCGCTAACTACGTGGCAGAACCCATCAAGGAAACCATCGACTTTGAGCAGTTCGAGAAGTTGGATATCCGTGTGGGCCACGTCAAGGAATGTGAGAAGGTGAAGAAATCGAAGAAACTCCTTCGTTTCACCATCGATGACGGCAGTGGCACTGACCGTACCATCCTCAGTGGTATCGCTGAGCATTACGAACCCGAAGATCTCCGTGGCAAGGATGTGCTCTTCATCGCCAACCTCGCTCCACGTAAGATCATGGGCATCGAGAGTCAGGGTATGATTCTCTCGGCAGAGAACTTCGATGGTGCATTGAGCGTCACTACCCTCACCCGTGAAGTAAAGCCTGGCAGCCAGGTAAAATAAGTTGACAGATATGTCCGGCGGGACAGGACCGCTGCGCAGAGCTGTCCATCGCCTGTTGCGAAAATAATGAAGAAATTATTTGGTGACGTGAGGTAAACGTAGTACCTTTGCACCTGCTAAGGACATGGGCATGTCCCATGCCGATGGGGTCTCATAGTTCAATGGATAGAATAAGTCTCTCCTAAAGATTAGATCCGGGTTCGATTCCCGGTGGGACTACCACTTATAAAGATCATGTAGGGCGTACTTTGTACGCCTTTTTTGGTCATAGACAAGCGAAGTCCCTACCTGAAAATAGATCTTTTTTAGACACTCTCTCAAATTTAGGTAATAATAATGCAGTTGGCACATGAAGCTGAAAGCGTCAACACTCAGTAGCTACGTTACGGTTATTAAGTACATACATGTGCCATCTGCTATATCACTACCTTATTATTAACAATCTTTTCTGCATATAACACTTTATCCATCGCATGTATTTACAATGCATGTGATGGGGAAAGGATGTGTTTTTGTTTCATCGAATCTTTTAGTTCCTTCCCTCAGAAGATCATCACATTGTCCTCTCCACAGCCAGTGGGTAGGT
>JAFZPF010000145.1 GCA_017550455.1 Prevotella sp. | reverse complement strand
GTCAGTGCTCTCATGTGCAAGCACACCACTGTCAAAGAGTTGCAGGATATGGTACATATCCATCCTACCTTGGGAGAACTCGTGCAGGAGGTGAGCATGCAGTTCTGATATTGTAAAACAATTTAATAGTTATCAGCGGGATCGCCAGCGAGCGATTCCGCTGTTTTTTTGAGAGACATTTTTTAAGAGAATAATCAAATCGTCTTGGTTCTATTTCTCTTTTGGGATAGATTTCATACAGAATAACCGACTATTCATACATCGGAGACTCCACCATTTGACAACATACTTAAGACAGACTATATTTGCATGTGTAAAAGGAAAGATGTATGAAAGTAAAGATGATTTTACCAGCGTTACAAGAGGCAGAAAGTCCTTATTGGCGACCTATTAAGTATTCCCTTTTTCCTCCTTTGGGACTGGCCACTTTGGCTGCTTACTTCAATGAAGACGATGAGGTGGAGATACAAGACCAGCATGTTGAGCAACTGATATTGGATGACCTTCCTGATCTTGTCTGTATACAAGTATATGTTACAAATGCATACCGGGCTTATGAGATTGCTGACAGTTATCGTATGCGAGGTGTCTATGTGGCTATGGGCGGGCTCCATGTGACTTCACTGCCAGATGAGGCTGCACAACATGCTGACACAATCCTTCTTGGACCAGGGGAAGAGGCTTTTCCACGGTTTGTGGCGGATTTTAGGATTGGTCATCCACAGAAACGTTATATAGCTCGGTGGCGTTCTTTGGAAAATATCCCGCCGGTAAGACGTGATCTTATCAAAAGAGAGAAGTATTTCGTGCCTAACTCACTTGTCGTATCACGTGGTTGTCCCCATCACTGTGATTTTTGTTACAAGGATGCCTTCTATGGTGAAGGGAAATCATTCTATACCCAGCGTGTAGATGATGCACTGGCAGAGATAGAACGTCTGCCAGGTCGCCATCTTTATTTCTTGGATGACCATCTGTTGGGTAGTCCACATTTTGCTGCTGAGTTGTTTGAGGGAATGCGTGGCATGGGACGGGTTTTTCAAAGTGCAGCTACTGTTGCTTCTGTGTTGAACGGCAATCTTATTGAAAAAGCTGCAGAGGCAGGTCTTCGAAGTGTATTCCTTGGATTTGAGACTTTCTCACCTGAAAACCTACGTTCTAGTAACAAACTGCAGAATCTTTCGAAAGACTACGTAGCAGCTGTAAATAGACTGCATAATTTGGGGATTATGATCAATGGTAGTTTCGTGTTCGGTCTTGACCATGATGATAAGGATGTTTTCCGTAGAACGGTTGACTGGGGCATTGAGCATAGTATTACTACTGCCACCTATCATATTTTGACTCCTTATCCAGGTACACGCCTGTTCCAGCAAATGGAACGAGACAGACGTATTACGACTTATGATTGGAGTAAATACGATACGCGGACTGTCGTTTATAGGACCATGGGATTGACTGCAGAGGAACTCAAACAAGGTTATGACTGGGCGTATAAGGAGTTTTATTCTTGGAGAAATATTCTCCGCTCAAGTTTTGGGCACGATAACCTGAAACAACAGTTGGCACACCTGTTCTATATGGGTGGTTGGAAGAAGTTTGAACCATTTTGGAATTTTATGATACGTTATGGTCATCTGAATAGTATGCTTCCTGTGCTGGAAACTTTATTGGCTAATACCAAGAATAGAAAGGTGGCAGCTGGTAGGGAAAGCATATTAAAAAGTAAGAAAAGCATGAAAATGATGTATGAAACCTAACACAATAAAAATGATGATGATGAGTTATATGGATAACTATGGAGTGGTTTCGTATCAAAACATCAACTCTGCTCATGCGCGTTGCCGTGGACGAGATAGTCTATGTCAAGGCAGATGGAAACTATTGCGACCTTGTTCTTATCAACGGACGAAGTCGTAAGATGACTTTTCAGTTGCACCATTTCGAAGATAACTTCAAACGTCTGAAAAATGCAGGGATGTTTATCCGTGTTGGACGAAGCCTGATAGTAAACCGTCAGTACGTACAGATTATAGATCTCATCGATCAGACTATTGTGTTCGGTGGAAAGCACTTACAGCGGGTGCCAACGGCAGAAGACCTTAAGCCGAAAACAGTAGCCAGTGTAAAGGATCCCTCTGATCGTGATATTTATTCGGTGAGAGTCTCCCGTGAAGCATTGAAAACATTAAAAGAGCAATTGGAAACCCTAACACATCCCGAATGATATGAGTGAAAATGATAAATTCATAAATCAATCCCCAGAGATTCCTGAGTTCATCATAGAAAGTGATGAGGAGGAACAGATCCGTAAGACGGATGTGGAACAGGTTGCCGTGTCTCGGCGCAGAAGCTGGTTGCGAAGGATTCTCAAAGCCCTCGGTATTCTTGCTGCAGTCTTTCTCGCACTGGTGATTTATCAGAAATGGAACTATTATTATCGAATAGGTGTTCCTATTTCATGTACACCTTCGGAAAATATCGGGAAATTAAAACAGCCAGTCAAGCAGGAGGTTGCGAAAGTTATTATGACAAGTGACAGCATCCTCGGCGTAGCCATAGATATGTATGCTATATATGGGGTACATGCCAATCTGGAAATGGAAGAACCGGATACAGCCGACACATCTGTGTTCTTATATTGTCGCTCTGCCGACCATAAGGCTGACGGTAGTTATCTTGGCTCTTTGGTGATTAACGGTGAAGAGAAAGAGACAGACCGTTCGCGTCTCGGTTATATGGCGATGGCCAATGGTCGTCAGGTTATCGGCATTTCCAGAAATGATAAGGTAAAACGTTTTGTGAAAGATAAGAAAGGTAGCTTCTTCCGCCAGTTTATCCTTGTCAGTAATGGAGTGAAACCTTATCATTTCTATTTACGTGGAAAAGTTGAACGTAGAGCTATAGGAAGAATAGGAGAGCAACTCTATTATGTTGCCACCCGTCATCCCGAGACACTATGGGATTTTGCAGATGCTCTTTGTGAATATGGTTTTACAGATGCCATATACATCACCGGAGGAACCGATTATGGTTTCTATCGGTCGCAAGAAGGAACTCGCCATGATATCGGTTCTCCGGATGATTATCCTCATAAGAAATGGAAGGGAATTATTCCGTGGCTTGTCTTCCGTAAGTAACGAGCTTTTTTTATGTTATGCTACAATAATTCCACAATAACAGGGCTTTCTTTTCTCTTCTGATCAGTTTCCAAAGATAATCCATACCTCTCGAAGAAACAGTTACGCATCCTTGACAGCAATTGCGGTTTAGGGGAATATACTTTTTCCAACACCATGTATCCACCCATCTCGCACTATGAATCATCAGCCCGCGTGCAAAGGCTGTCTGATTATCAATGTCCATTCCCTTTAGTCGAAAACTATATTTTAATCTGTTTCCATGCGCTTTTGTAACATAGAAACGACCCAATGCGGAGCATTCACTACCGGGTCGGTTACTGAACTGAGGCTTCTTATCTGTTGATTTGCCACCTGAACCATGCATCACGTAAGTTCTTGCGATTACTTTTTTCTGGTGGAAGTCCCATATGAACAATCTTGGTGAACCCGATGGGATACTATAATCCACAAACAACACATAGTGTTCATTCATGTTATGGCGACGAGCAAAAGCCAATGCTTTTTCAGCTCGTTGTTCGATAGTCTTGTATTCTCTTCTGTCAGGATATTCAGGCAACCGGTAGTATTTCCATGCCCAATGAAGACAGAATATAACTGCTACAACCAGTAGTAATAAAAAAACACATCTTGTTTTCTTTCCTTGCTTCATGATTCACCTTTTTTTAATTGGTTAAATACCATCATGGTAATAATAAACTGTTTCATAGATCAATTCTTTTTGACGATGCGAAGGTAATGATAGTTTCTGATTACAAAAAACATTTATTGCCACGTTGTATGAAAAGACAGTTTTATTGTATGAATCTTGTCTTTTCTATGAAACCATGGAAGAAGATATGCTATTTAAATCTTAATTTCATATCTCCTCGTCTAGATGTAAACGGTATTTGTTGGATGTAGATATATTTTGGATAATGCCCCAGAACGGTAAGTGTAACAGGACAAATCCATATCTCATGAGAGAAACCTTCAAGGCCATACACCTTATAGGTGGCACCACGGAACAGACCGGAAAACTGCCTGTTACATTCAAACCAACCCTCCTTGCGCAGTGTCGTGTTGCGTTTCCTTGAAGGACGCACCAACGCACGTACACGAT
>JAFZPF010000144.1 GCA_017550455.1 Prevotella sp. | reverse complement strand
TTTTGATTTGTTCATATGCAGCCATCTGTTTTGACTGCAAAGATACGAATTCAAATCGTCGCACCCTCAAAACTGCATGTAAAAGACTGAACTTCAATTATTTCAAAGACCGATTAGTCCACTTTAACGGGACAGTAGTGACATTATTTATAAAAACTTGTAACAGCGAAGGAATATGGAATGATGAGGCTGCCACACTTGATATCACGGTTTCACCCCCATGGTTTTTAAGCAATTGGGCTAAAGCCCTTTATCTGTTTTTTATTGTTTGCCTGACGATTCTTACAGTATCATGGATGAAAAAACGTCAACGGGCAAGACAGATACAGCAACGGATAAAAATCGAGCAAGAACAAAAACTACTTCTGAATGAAATGAAGTTGAAGTTCTTTACAAACATCAGCCATGACCTGCGTACGCCATTAACGCTTATCATCAGTCCGATACAGATGTTGTTGAATGAGACTAAGGATGAGGGAGTCTCAAAAAAACTGAATACCGTTTATAATAATGCTCAACAATTGCTATCACTGATAAACTCACTGCTTGATTTCCGAAAATTGGATGCCAATGTAGAAACAATCTCCTATAAAACAGGTGATATTGTCAACTTTATCCACGAAGTTTGTGAGAGTTTTCAGGATTACGCACTTGAACACAGTATTCAATACAGCGTTATGAATGAAGTAACACAGCTCATCATGCCATTCGATCCGGTAAAAATAAAAAAAGTAATGAACAACCTATTGTCAAATGCCTTTAAATATACTCCAGACAAAGGTGAAGTCAATGTACTCATCTACTGTGAAGATGACTATGTATGTATTTGTGTGGCAGACAATGGAGAAGGTATTGCAGATAAAGACAAACCATATATCTTTGAACGTTTTTATCAAGTTTCGCACTCACAAGAAAAAACAGGCAGTGGGATAGGCCTTCATATTGCGAACGAATATGTTCACCTTCACCATGGAACGATCACTGTATCCGACAATATTCCCCATGGAGCTGTCTTCACGGTAAAGTTACCTGTCACATATGATGTCAATGAGACAGAAGAAATAGACATCGATCAACCGTTTGATAACCTGTCTAATCATGAAAGCCTCGAGATGCAAATAGAGAAATCACAGTACACTATACTTTTGGTTGACGACAACAAGGATTTCTGTAGTTTCATGGCTGAGTATTTATCTGATGAATATTCTGTACTGACAGCTCATAATGGTGCTGAAGCACTGAAGGTAATAGAAAAAAATGAAATCAATATTGTCATCAGTGACATCATGATGCCGGTAATGAACGGAACAGAGTTATGTCGGCAGATCAAGAATAATTTGCATTGGTCCCATATTCCCGTGATATTACTTACTGCCCGTATGGCTGAAGAATGGAGGAATGAAGGTTTTGAGCAAGGTGCTGATGATTATATCATAAAGCCATTTGACTTTAACATCTTAAAACTACGAATAAAAAAGTTCATCGAGTGGACAGAAAAGAGCCATCGCACCTTTAGTCAGAAGTTGGAGGTAACACCAAGTGAGATTACTATAACCCCTTTAGATGAACAACTTATCACGAAGGCTATTAAAATAGTAGAGGAATACATGAGTGACTCTGATTTCAGTGTAGAAAAGTTAGGAGAGGAACTTGGTTTGAGTCGCAGTTATCTGTATAGGAAACTGATGCTTATCACTGGTAAAGGACCCGCAGATTTTATTCGGACCATTCGTCTGAAACGCAGTAAACAACTTCTTGGAAAGAGTCAGAAACAAATTGCTGAAATAGCCTATGAGGTAGGATTCAATTCTCCTAAGAGATTTACCATCAGTTTTAAGAAGGAATTTGGCATATCTCCTTCCGACTACCTTAGAAGTTTAAAAACGTAATTTATTTTGTTTCATTACTGCTATTATCACATCCATACTCCCATGTAATACGACATAGGGTGAACATCGATACATAACCAGAAGTAGAAAACTTTTCTTGTATGAATTATTTAAAAAATCAACATGCAACATAAAGGTATGTCATTAAAGACATGGCGTAACCTGTTATTAGAACCATCTTCCTATTTTTGCACCAGTTTTACATAACATCTGATTAAAAACAATTATTTATGAAATTACCTACAAAAGTTGACTCTCACAAGAAATGGCAGATGTTTAAGCGACAGCTTTTCATACTGCTACTGGTATTTAGTGCTTCTGCAACATTTGGCCAAACAGGGACAATATCTGGTGTCATCAAAGCTGAGGCAGATGGAGAACCACTTTTTGGAGCTACCATTAAAGTAAAAGGAAGCAATACGATCAGTATTACTGACCTTAATGGCGGTTACACGATTAAGGCAAATAGAGGACAGACATTGGTCTTTTCTTTTATGGGTTACCTTACAAAAGAAGTGAAAGTGGGAAACACAAGCCGAGTAGATGTACTACTCAAAGAAGACACTGAACTCCTTGACGAATTGGTCGTTGTCGGTTATGGAACTATGAGGCGAAGCGACTTGACAGGTTCTGTCGTCAGTGTTACTGGGGAAGAAATGAAAAAAACTGTAGTAACCTCGCTCGATCAAGCTTTACAAGGACGTATTGCTGGTGTTCAGGTAACTCAGAATTCTGGAACCCCTGGTGGCGGTGTATCTGTCAGTATTCGTGGTATCAACTCATTCAATGGCAATGAGCTTCTCTATGTTATCGATGGTATCGTCATCTCTGATGATGCCTCAGAAAACAGTAGTGTGTTGAATTCCGTCAATCCTTCTGACATCATTTCAGTTGAGGTTTTGAAGGATGCTTCTGCAACAGCTATTTATGGCAGCCGCGCATCCAATGGTGTTGTACTTATCACCACCCGGCAAGGTAAGGCTGGAAAAACAAAAGTATCCTATGAAGGATATTATGCGCTCCAGCAACTACCTAAAAAACTGGAAACACTGTCATTACCAGAATATGCCATTTATCAAAATTTGCGTGCCGAGACAATAGGTTTCGGTGCACGTGAAGAGTTCAAGGAACCCGAGTTACTAGGTCCAGGCACAAACTGGCAGGATGTGATCTTCCGTACAGCTCCTATGCACAATCATCAGGTCAGCATATCTGGTGGATCAAACAATATGAAATATGCGATCTCTGGTGGATATATGAGTCAAGACGGTATTGTTATGGGCTCTGACTTTGAGCGTTTCTCTGTTCGTGTCAATTTGGATAATGATATCAGTAAATGGCTCACCACAGGTCTGCGTGCATCGATGTCACGAACCAAACAGACCAACAGTGTTGACGGATCGGGGGCTATCAGTAAAGCTATCAAGCAACTCCCTGAGGTGCCTGCCCGAAATCCGGACGGCAGTTTCGGAATGCAATCGGAGAATATGTATGGAACCTATTTTTCCAACCCTTTGTCCGACCTTATCCTAAACGAGAATTATAGGCGTGGCATGCAAGTTTATGTAAATGCCTTTGCGGATATAAAACTGTTCAAAGGACTGGTGTTCCGAACGGAATATGCCGTGAACTTCAACTATAATACTAGATATCAGTTTACGCCTTCCTATGAATATGAGTTTTACAAACAACAATCATCAGCAAGCCGTTCTGCAAGTAACGGAAACAATTGGACGTTGAAAACTTATTTAACTTACAATAATAATTTTGGACTGCACCGGCTTACTGCCATGGTAGGACATGAGGCACAGGAGAACAAGTATGAGTCGTTGAGTGGAAGCCGCTCCAATTTCCTTTTCAATTCTGTACATGAACTGGATGCCGCCGATGCCACAACCGCAAAAAATAACAGTTCTCGCAGTTCATCAGCTATCGAATCCTATTTCAGTCGTCTTAACTACAACTACAACGACCGGTATCTCTTGACAGCCACGATCCGCGCTGATGGTTCATCATCTTTTGACAAAGGAAAGCGTTGGGGATGGTTCCCCTCAGTTGCCTTAGCTTGGAAAATTAGCAACGAGGCCTTCATGAAAAACGCCACGGCAATCAATAACCTAAAACTCCGTCTTGGCTGGGGTATGGTTGGTAACCAAAGGGCAGGTTCATATGCCTATGGTGTAACCATGAGTACAGCCGCTTCTATTTGGGGAACGGGATTCTATGCCGGCAACTATCCTAATAGCGACCTGAGATGGGAAGAGACCTCATCTTATAATGTAGGACTGGATCTTGGTGCTTTACATGGTCGTATAGAATTTATCGCCGATGCTTATTATAAAAAGACAGATAATCTTCTGATGAAGGCTTCTCTGCCAATTTATGTAAGTGGTGTCATCAGTGACCCTTGGGTCAATGCTGGTGCCATGATTAATAAAGGATTTGAATTTACACTGAACACACATAACATCCATACCAAAACATTCAAATGGGACACGGGGATCACTTTCACTTTAAACCATAATGAAGTGACGGATCTCTATTCCAAGTCGTTTGCTATTTCTGGAAAGCATAATAATGAAACCTTGACCTATACTGTCGTGGGTGAGCCGGTAGGACAATTCTACGGGTATAAAGTCATCGGCATGTTCAAGGAAGAAAGCGATTTCTACAAAAAGGATGCTAACGGTAATTATATGGTCGATGAAGAAGGCAATCCCATTTTGGTAGCCATTCCTCAAGATCAGGTAGTCAGTAAGTCTGGTATCTGGGTAGGTGATTTCATCTATGAGGATCTGAACGATGATGGAGTGATCGACGAACAAGACCGTACTTTCCTTGGAAACCCGGCACCAAAATTCACATTCGGATTCACCAACTCCTTCTCTTATAAAGGGTTCGACCTGAATATCTTCCTCAATGGTTCGGTGGGTAATAAGGCCATCAACTTGATACGCCGTTCATACACTAATCCTATATCAAATAGTAACCTTTTGAAGGAGGCTACCGGCATCGCACAAATCGCTATGCATGATCCAGAGATAGGTGACAAGGTGTTGTCGAATGTTTATGTTTCCAATGCAGATGAGGCCAAGGTTCAGCGTATTACCACAAGTTCAGCCAATGACAACAACCGAATATCTAATCGTTTTGTCGAGGACGCTTCATACCTTCGTGTGAAAAACATATCATTGGGTTATACCTTCCCGAAGAAATGGTTACAGCGTTTTAAGATAGAAAATATACGTCTTTATGTCAATATACAGAATCTCTGTACAATAACTAATTACAAAGGTTATGACCCCGAAGTTGGTGCTCTGAATTACGATGTTCTCTTACGTGGCTTGGATGATGCGCGTTATCCTTCCCAACGCATCTATACCTTCGGACTCAATGTTAATTTCTAATAAGTATGACAATCATGTATTATAAAAAAAGATACCTTATGAAATACAGATTATTATTCCTTATTTCTTCACTATTCATGTTAACCGCATGTAGCGATTCATTTTTGGACCGTGCTCCTGAAGGTAACTATGTTGATGTGACCTATTATACATCAGATAAGGCGTTAGAACAGGCTACCGCGCCTCTCTACAACCGGGCATGGTTCGATTTCAACCAACGCTCTATCGTGCCTCTTGGCAGTAATCGCGCCAATGATAACTATAGTAAGTGGGGATATCCTGAGTTTACTGAATTCAAGGTAACAGCCTTGAGCACCAACCTGTCGGCCGCGTGGAAGGGATTTTATGCCGTCATCACCATGGCCAATTCCGTTATCAGCGACATACAGAACAAATGTAGCAGCGATGTGAGTGAACAGGCCAAAAGAAAGGCAACTGCTGAGGCTCGGTTGATGCGTGCCTGTGCCTACTTCTATATGGTACGCCTGTGGGGATCGGTGATTATTATTGAAGACAATGCCAAGATGGTTGAAAACCCCATACAACCGCGTCATAATGAAGATGATGTCATAGAGTTTATCATCCGTGACCTCACTTATGCGGCAGAGAATCTTCCGGAGACTCCTTCGGCAAAGGGACGTGCTACGTCATGGGGTGCCAAGGGTATGCTTGCCAAGGTTTATCTTGCACGGGCGGGATGGCATGGTGGTATGCGCAACACTGCCGATTTGGAAAAATCCAAGGAGTATGCCGCTGACGTGATCAACAACAGCGGGCTGAAGCTTTACACCAACTATGAAGACCTTTTCAAATACAAACATAACAACAATCCTGAGTCGCTCATCGCCATGCAGTGGGTACCTTTAGGCGAATGGGGCGTTTGCAACACGTTGCTGGCAGACCTTGCCGGTAATACTACGATGACCGGTGGCATCAACGTCTGGAGTAGTTATCAAGGAAGTATCGACATGCTTCAGCAATATGAACTGGCAGATACTCTTCGGCGTAACGCCACTTTCTGTACGCCCGGTACCTATTATTCATATATCTGTATCGCAGATGGCGGTTATACGTACACGGGTAACACCTCATGTATAAAAAAAGGTGTGCCTGGTGGCCCTAATGACGACAACGACGGGTATATCCAGTCGATGAACTCTCCACTCAATACCTATATCCTACGTCTTGCCGATGTCTATCTCACCTATGCGGAAGCATGCCTCGGCAATCAGAATGAGTTGACAGACGGTCCGGGTCTGGAAGCATTCAATCTGGTCCGTGAGCGTGCCCGTATTGAGCCCAAAGACCGTATAACCTTCGAGGATATCATCCGCGAACGACGTGTGGAGTTCTCTATGGAGTATTGTAACTGGTATGATATGGTATCATGGTATCACTGGAAACCTGAGTTCATGCTTGATTATTTCAAACATCAGCATCGTGGGTGGACCGTGGACAGAATTTGGAAAGACACAGAAGGTGGTCTGCACTTCGGCAAGAAGAGCGGCAACGACTACCTTGAGGGTGAGGCGAACTGGAATAAGCCGAGTAATGAAGTCGAAATCAATCATGACAACATCCTGATGCCGTATCCGGAAAGTGATGTCATCCAGAATCCTTTATTGAAAGAAGACCCTGTGCCCTATGAGTTCAGTGAATAAATCAACTGTTTCAAAGAATTTAATATGCAATTTGTTATGAAATATAAACATCACATTCCTATATTGCTGGCTTTTTTGTCAGTTTGTCTCTTCTTCTCCGCATGTAATGAGAATGAAGACAACGGAGCTCCTGAGATCTCATACGTCCGTTTTGTGGGACCTGAAAATGCCGACAGTTCCTTTACTGATGTGTTTCCCGGAAGAATGATTGTCGTCATCGGCAAGAATCTGACAGATATCAAGAGAGTGTTGATCAATGAGCAAGAGATAAGGTTCAATACGAACTACGGTACTCCCACCAATCTCATTCTCACCATTCCCAGTTCCTTGAAACTGACGGGAGCATATCCTGAACTGAAGAGAGGGCTGGTCATTGAGACTTCCCACGGAATAGCAACCTATGATTTACATGTGTTGTCACCGGCACCATACATTACACGAATCAAGACCACCTTCCCGGTGGAAGCAGGAACACAAGTACAAATCTATGGTGGAAATTTCTATGAGATACAGCGTATCTATTTCACAACTGCTGAAGATGACATTACCAATGCGCCAGTATCGAACTTGGTAACCGACTATACGGTGAACAGAGAGTTCAATGTGATTACCTTCAATGCTCCGGCAGGATTGATAGAAGAGGGTAGCCTGGTGGTGGAATGCTATACGGATCCAGCCTTTACACACTTCCGTAAATTTGCCCTACCGCCAGTACTGACAGGTATCAGTTCTATGATGCCTATCACGGGCACCAGAGTGAAACTGACGGGACAGAACTTCATGGATATTACCTCCATCAAGATGGGAGACGTGATAGTAGATCTCTCTACAGTGGAGATCACGGAAGCCAACGACACACTCACGTTCACCATGCCCAAGGCACCACAAGGTACTTGTTCACTGGCTCTGACCACTATGGGCGGTACAGTGGAGATTCCTGGCTTCTATCCGTTGGAGAACGTAGTGCTGAACTTCGACAACATAGGTCGTTTCTCTTGGGGTGGAAAGGCTTCGGAGTATAAGGCAGACGGCACCATGGTTCCGCTCTATTCAGACGGTAAGTGTAGATGCATCTCCGGTGAGATTTCTACCTACAATTATTGGTGGGGACAAATAGTAAACAATGCCGTCTATGAAATTCCCGAGGAGTTCCTGCCAGCAGCCACACCTACTTCTGACCTGGTATTACAGTTCGAGTGCTTTGTCGCCAAGGAATATGGTCCAGGACCAGTCTTCCGCGTTTATCTCAAAGGAAATACGGGGCATGCCTTCACCAACTATCGTCCTGTCAGCGACTTCTCAGGACTGACGGAGGTAGGCCAGTGGATGCAGTGCAGCATTCCCCTTACTGCCTTTACGGATGAAGCCACATGGGGAGACTTCCTGAAACTCAGTAATAATGGACTGGCCTTCGAGATGACCAATCCTTCAGGGAATGGTCCATACAATGTAGAATTCTACTTTGATAACTTCCGCATTGTTCCTAAGAAGTAATACTTTTATTTACCACCTCCGCATCAAAGGATGTTATTCTTTTACTATTCTTGATGCCGGAGGTGGTTTTAATAATATAGGATTCAGAATCATTTTTTACCCATAAAAAAGATCGTTTTCATGAAACAACGGTATTATCTTATATATATATGTTTGGCTATACTAACTGCTGCATGTTCAGAAAGCAAAAGCGGTGAGCAGACGAACGACAGTTCTATCTCCGTTTCCAAACAATCACTCACATTCAAAGCAACAGGAGGTGAAGAAACATTTTATGTACAATGTAGCAATGATTATGAGGTGACTTCAGCCAATCCTGATTGGTGCGTCGTTGAGGCTGAAGGCGAACGCCTGAAAGGATTTGACCAATATAAAGTCATTGTCTTTCTTAACCTCACGAATAAAGAACGAACCTCTCTGATTAACATTACCGACAGAAAAGATAGTCAGAAGATAACGATTACCCAAGAAGCGGGTAACATGCCTGCCCCTGATCCGACAGGCATGAGACATACTGCGATGGAATTGCTGCATTCCATTCGTAAAGGATGGAATCTTTACAATACTTTAGAGGCTACCGGAGGAGAAACCGCCTGGGGACAGCCAAAGACGACGCAGGCTATTATCGATAATATCGTGAAACATGGCATCGAAGGTCTTCGTATCCCTTGTTCTTGGAATCAATATGTTGTAAACGGTACTATTTCTGATATCAAACCTGACTGGATGGCTCGAGTGAAGGAAGTGGTGGACTATTGTATGAAAGCCAATATCTACGCCATTCTCAATATCCATTGGGATGGCGGATGGTTGGAGAAAGATATCCCTAACGGCTTCAATGAAGCGATCAAGGATAAGCAATACAGTTTTTGGAAACAGATAGCTACGACATTCCGTGACTATGACGAACATCTTATATTTGCTTCAGCTAACGAACCAAATGCCAGTACACCAGAAGAGTGGGAAACACTCCGAAAATACCATCAAGCCTGTATTGATGCTGTTCGAAGTACAGGGGGGCGGAACTACTACCGAACTATTATCATCCAAGCCCCCAATACCAACATTGATCTTTCCGAGAGTCTGATGAAAAACTTGCCCCGAGATTATACGCCCAACCGTTTAGGCATAGAAGTACACTATTATCATCCTTCTACCTTCTGCATTCTGAATGAAGATGGTGCCTGGGGCGGTGCAATGTGCCAATGGTTCTGGGGTGATGCTCAACAGAGTTATGCCGTTGGTGATCTCTCCATACGTTGGCAAAAGGATTATAACGAGTCTTATGTACGCCAGCAGTTCCGAAAAATGTATGATACATTTGTTTCCAAGGGTTATCCTGTTGTACTTGGTGAATATGGTATGCAGCGCCGCAAACTCACCGACAGCAAGGCACAAGAAGGCCATGAGAAATCTTGCAAGGCATTCGTCAAGACAGTCACCTCTGAGGCCAAGGCTAACGGATGTACGCCTTTTTACTGGTCGAGTCTTATTAATCGACAGACAGGTGAAATTACCGACCAACCGGTATATGAAGGTCTGGAAGAAGGTGCAAATACCAATTATTTAAGTTTTTAGTAGATAGAAAACGAGAATGAATGCTGTCATCCCCGTAAAGGAGTCGTAAATCAAATCATCGTATGAAGAATAACTTCAAGAAATACATGCTCATGGTTGCATGTCTTTCCTGGTTTAACGTTAGCTATTCTCAAAATGAAAAGGCTGCCTCAGGAAAGTTTGAACCCACGTGGGAATCCTTGTCACAATACGAAGCCCCGGAATGGTTCCGTAATGCTAAGTTCGGTATCTGGGCCCATTGGGGACCTCAGTGCCAACCGGAGGCTGGCGACTGGTATGGTCGTTTAATGTACGAAGAAGACAATAAGGCTTACAAATGGCATCTTGAGCATTACGGTCATCCATCGGAATTCGGTTTTAAAGACATCATCAATGAATGGAAAGCAGAGAAATGGGAACCGGAGAAGCTGGTGACCTTGTTCAAAGAGACAGGTGCCCGATATTTCTTTGCGATGGGTAATCATCATGATAATATGGATCTTTGGGACAGTAAATACCAGGCATGGAATTCCGTTAATATGGGACCGAAACGTAATGTGTTGGGTGAATGGGAGAAAGCTGCACGTAAACTCAAACTCCCCTTTGGTGTCAGTATTCACTCCTCTCATGCCTGGACCTGGTATGAGACTTCACAGGGAGCCGACTCAAAAGGTCCATATGCGGGAATCTCCTACGATGCCCGTGTCTTGACAAAAGCAGATGGAAAAGGTAAATGGTGGGAAGGCTATGACCCACAAGAACTTTATGTACAGAACCATGCCTTGAGCAAATCGAAAGGTAGTGTATGGGATTGGCCGGAGGGAGTCTCTGTTCCTTCTCAAAGCTATTATGACAATTTCTTCGATCGAACGGTGGATATGATTAATAAATACCATCCCGACTTACTCTACTTTGATGATAGCGTGCTTCCTTTCTGGCCCATTGATGATACTGGTCTTAAAGTCGTTGCCCATTACTATAACCAGAACATGAGTAATAACAAGGGACAACTCCATGCCGTCGTGTTTGGAAAGAAACTGAAGGAGGAGCACAAAAGGGGAATCGTTTGGGATGTGGAGAAGGGTATCTGTTCTCAGATTCAAGAAAAGCCATGGCAGACATGCAGTTGTCTTGGTACCTGGCATTACAACCGCTCCTGTTACGAACAGAACTGGTATAAATCAGCTAAAACGGTCATTCAAATGCTCATAGATATTGTCAGTAAGAATGGGAACCTGTTGTTGAGTGTACCGATAAAAGGTGATGGCACTATTGATGACAAAGAGAAAAAGATTCTTGAGGATATCGCTGCCTGGATGAAGATCAACGGTGAAGCTATTTTTGATACCCGTCCATGGCACATCTATGGTGAAGGGCCTTCTACAGAGAAGCTGATTCCTCTTGATGGAGCTGGATTCAACGAAGGGAAAAATGCGCCTTATACATCGGAGGACGTACGATTTGTGAAAAAAAACAAATTATTGTATGCCCATGTCTTAGAATGGCCAAAGAAAGGAACAGTCATTATTAGATCACTGGCAAAAGAGAGTCCATATTTAAAAAGGAACATTAAAAACATTGAATTACTTGGATATGGAAAGGTGAATTTCAAAAGATCATCTAAAGGATTATTAGTTAATCTTCCAAATAATGTGATTCCCCACCCAATTTCACTTGTTTTAAAAATCTGGTAATAAAGATAACATACGTTAGCATCTGTTTTTTGTAATTTTTCCATCAATTTGGCGAAGTTACTCAGTCTCTGCAAAAAAAATGAAGAAGTTCTTTTGTTTTGCATTCGACTTTCTGTATCTTTGCTGTATGAAAAACGGATGCTGACAATATTAATATTTTAAGTAATATGAAAAGATTGCAATTATTGTTGTTAACAATGTTGACTGTGATATTGAATTTAAAGGCTAACGGTGTTGAACAACATGGACGGGAAATCATTATCCGACCGGATAGTGGACAGGCGAGAGTGGTGTGTCTTCAAGTGATGGACGATGGTATTATTCGTGTGCGTGCCACTAGTAATGACGAACTACCCATCAAACCGAAGAGCCTTATCATTGTTCCACAGACATCAAAACCGAATTATAAGGTAACAGAAGATTCAGAAGAAGTATGCATTAAGACAAACCGGGTGCAGGCAGTGGTCAATCGGCATACTGGTAAAATAACATTTCTGGATGCTGATGGCAAGACGTTGTTACGCGAATCGGATGAGGGTAAACGGTTCTGGAACTACACTGTACCGGAACGCGAGTTAGGACTTCGTAATGGATCAGCAGTTACCGAGCTACAGCGCCACGGTCTATCTTGGCAGATGGTATTCGACTCACCCGATGATGAAGCATTCTACGGACTGGGACAGCACCAGAGCGAAGAACTGAACATGAAGGGGCGCAACGAGGATTTGTTCCAGTATAACACCAAGGTATCGGTGCCTTTCGTGCTCTCTAACAAGAACTACGGATTGTTATGGGATAGTTATAGTTACTGTCGTTTTGGCAATCCCAACGACTACCTACAATTAAACAAGGCCTTTAAACTCTATGACAAAATGGGGAAGCCCGGACATCTCACGGGTACCTATATAGATAAAGAGGGCAAGAGGATTGTTCGTGATGAAGACAGCATCTACTATGAGTTTGGATTTCCCAAAACATCGGAGATCGCTTGTAAGACGGAAAATGGAGGTATCAAGAATCTGCCGCAAGGATTACGGCTGGATGGTGCCTCTGTCACTTATGAGGGATTTATCGAACCTGCAGTGACATCCTTGTATCAGTTCATTCTCTATTATGCAGGTTATATCAAGGTTTATCTAGATGGCAAAGAAGTAGTTGCAGAACGATGGCGAACTGCTTGGAATCCCAATAGTTATAAGTTTGACTTCCCAATTCAGGGAGGGAAAAGGATTCACCTGCGTATAGAGTGGCATCCCGATGGCGGCGAGAGTTACTGCGGTCTTCGTGTTGCCCAACCACGAACTGAAGAAGAGCGTGGGAGATTATCTGTCTGGAGTGAGATGGCCAAAGACATGGATTACTATTTCATAGCCGGACAGGATATGGATGAGGTGATTGCCGGTTATCGCACACTGACAGGACACGCCTCGCTCTACCCCAAGTGGGCACTGGGATTCTGGCAGAGTCGTGAGCGGTATAAAACCAGCGGTGAGGTGGAAGAGACTTTGGCTGAATTCCGTCGCAGACATATCCCTATTGATAACATCGTTCAGGATTGGTTCTATTGGAAGGAAGACCAATGGGGCAGTCACCAGTTTGACTCCTCACGTTATCCGAATCCGCAAGCCATGCTCGACAGCATCCATCAGATGCATGGACGATTTATGATCAGCGTGTGGCCTAAGTTCTACAA
>JAFZPF010000143.1 GCA_017550455.1 Prevotella sp. | reverse complement strand
GGACTTTATCCGGGAGTACGCAGTTACTGATGATTATGCGTTGATATTCGGTAAACTTGATTCCACCTATCGTATCAACGACTCTATCATGGGTGATCTCCAGAAACGATGCGCTAACGACAAATTCTTCAAGCAACCCGTCTCTTTGGGTGATTATCATGGCATAAAGACAAAGTTGTTATTGCAGACGAAGATCATCATGAAAGACGATACACTCCGAAGAACATTCTACCTCCATCCGGATCTGAAAACCAAGAGTATCCTTGCCGTAAAAGAAAATTAATAATGGTTTAGGGTTTAGAGTTTAGAGTTTAGATATTAGAGTTATCGTATAACTAAAGAAAGCCCCTGTTGTCGTATCACTACGAAACAGGGGCTAATCCTTAAAAACCTACCTATCGAAAGAGTTTACATCATATATAAACTATCTCTTAATAGCATATATATTCTCATAGACGTATTATCTTCGATAGTGTAACCATATACCTTTTAGAAATCAATTACTGAAACAAACTGTCGAGCAAAGTATAGAAGGCAGGATCCTCACCTACAATTGTCTTCACGATCTTTCCGTCCGGACCAACGATGATCTTAGTGGGGAAACCCTGTACACCATAGTCGCTGAGCACTTTGCTGTCGCGTGGGTTATAAACATGCAACCAAGGCAACTCATGCTTCTTCACAGCATCCTTCCACTTCTGCTCTGTATCGTTGCAGTCAACACCCAGGATCTCAAACTTTCCCTTATACTTATTGTAATAATTCTTCATCTCGGGGAAGCCCTTGATACACCAGCCGCACCAACTGCCCCAGAAGTCGAGGATGACATACTTACCGCGCAGACTTGACAGAGAGAGCGGCTTGCCATTGATATCATTCAGTGTAAAGTCAGGAGCCTGAACACCGGCAGCCTGCTTCTTGGCAGCCTCAGCCTCAGCCTTGGCACGAGCCTCCACCTGGTCGATGACACGCTGATAATAGGATTTCATTCTGCCATTCTTGACAGACTCACCTAATAAGGCAGCAGCCTCTTTCATTTTATCTACACCCTGCTGTGCAAGCTGTGGTATGATCGTTGCAGATGCCTCGTAGTCGGGATGTGCCTTGATAAAATCGAGCATGGCCTTGTTAACCTTTTCTTGAAGAGCAGGCATACCTTCCTGATACTCTTTCATAAGTTTATCCTGAGGTTCACCGTTCTTCAGACGCTCATTCAACTTCTTCTGGAACTCACTGCTTTCTTTCTGAGCATTCTCCAACATCATATCTACCTCGTGGTATTCTTTGTAGAACTTAGAGCCTGTGATATCATAACGGTCTTTTACATCACCTGTCAACTCCATTGACTCACCAGGAACACCGAGAAGCTGCATCTGGACGCTGTTAGGTGTACGCTGATTACGCATCAGCTCCGGAGAAACAACGATAATATCTGTGATCTCATTCAATGGGAAATCAAACTCAAACTGTCCGTCTTTCACTAATACGGTTTTCGGTGTGCTTATGGTAGCTCGTGTCAAAACCATAAGTGTGTCGCCTGCGTTCTTCAGGTTACCTTTTACGTGCAAATTACCGTCATTGGCATAACCTACCAATGCAACGGCAAACATAACCATTGATAAAAAAAACTTTTTCATTTGTTGTCCTTATAATTATAAATTTTCAGTTAACTAATTCTAAGACGTATAACCACGATAAGGGGTTACCATCACCCCCTACTTTTAGGAATAATTAAAATATGCTGACTTTTTTTATCGACAGATAAAACGGATGAAATTGTTTATCTCTGATTCTGCCTCATTTTTAGCATCCGTGTTATTATGGCACGGATTTTGTATATTATTGGATGAAGAAGACAACAGACCTTCTTCATCCGATTGAACTATATATAAAAAAGTATAATATGCAAAAAGGTAACATCGGGGTTACGACAGAGAACATCTTCCCCGTCATCAAAAAGTTTCTCTATAGCGATCATGAGATATTCCTCCGCGAGATGATCAGTAATGCAGTAGATGCAACACAGAAAATCAAAACATTAGCTGAGCGTGGTGATTACAAAGGAGAGTTAGGCGATCTTACCGTACAGGTAAAACTGGATAAGGAGAAAGGTACCCTTACCATCAGCGACCGCGGTATCGGTATGACAGCTGAGGAGATCGACAAGTATATCAATCAGATAGCTTTCTCAGGCGTTAACGACTTTCTGGAGAAATACAAGGATAACGCCAACGCCATCATCGGACACTTCGGATTGGGTTTCTACTCAGCCTTTATGGTCAGCAAGAAGGTGGAGATTATCACCAAGAGTTATCAGGAAGGTGCACAGGCTGTGAAATGGAGTTGCAACGGTTCACCAGAGTTTACCATCGAAGATGCTGAGAAGGAAGACAGAGGATCAGATATCGTATTGTATATCGACGACGACTGCAAAGAGTATCTGGAGAAAGACGAGATCAGTAAGTTGCTGAACAAATACTGTAAGTTTATGCCGGTAGCTATCGCCTTCGGAAAGAAGACCGAGTGGAAAGACGGCAAGCAGCAGGATACCGACGAGGATAATATCATCAACGATGCAGAACCGCTGTGGACCAAACAGCCAAGTAGCCTGAAGGATGAGGATTACAAGAAGTTCTATCACACCCTCTACCCCATGCAGGATGATCCGATGTTCTGGATTCATCTGAATGTGGACTATCCTTTCAACCTTACCGGTATTCTCTATTTCCCACGTATAAAGAGTAATCTCGATCTGCAACGCAACAAGATACAGCTGTTCTGCAACCAGGTGTTTGTCACCGATCAGGTGGAAGGTATCGTTCCTGAATTCCTTACCCTGCTGCATGGTGTCATAGACTCTCCGGATATCCCGCTGAACGTATCCCGTTCTTATCTGCAGAGCGACCGTGATGTGAAGAAGATCTCTACTTATATTACTAAGAAGGTGGCCGACCGCCTGAATTCACTCTTCAAGGATGACAGGAAAGATTATGAAGGTAAATGGGATGACCTGAAACTGTTCATCTACTACGGTATGCTGTCACAGGAAGATTTCTACGACCGTGCGAAAGACTTTGCTTTGCTGAAGGATGTGGAAGGCAAATATTTCACCTATGAGGAGTATAAGACACTCATCACGACAGAGCAGACCGACAAGGACGGTAATCTCGTCTATCTCTATGCCACCAATGTGGAAGAGCAATACAGTTATATCGAGGCAGCCAAGGCTAAAGGATATAGTGTACTACTGATGGACGGACAGTTGGATGTTCCTGCTGTCTCACTGTTGGAGCAGAAGTTTGAGAAATCACGTTTCACCCGTGTGGATGCTGATATCATCGACCGACTGATCGTGAAGGAGGATGCTCCGAAGAATTCATTGGATCAGGAGGAGTCTGACAAATTGTCACAGACCTTCCGCTCACAACTTCCTAAGCTGGAGAAGGCAGAGTTTTATGTAGAGGTTCAGTCTTTGGGTGAACAGGCACAACCTGTCATCATCACACAGAGTGAATATATGCGCAGAATGAAAGATATGAGTCGTTTCCAACCCGGTATGGCTTTCTACGGACAGATGCCTGACAGTTACAGTTTCGTCTTGAACAGTGATCATCCGCTGATCAAGAAAGTGATGGATGAGCAGGAACAGGCAATCGGTGAGTCGCTACAACCTATCCTCGGTGAGATCAAAGGGCAAGAGGCTCGTCTGGCTGCCTTACGTCAGATACAGGATAAGAAAAAACCGGAGGAGATCACTCAGGAAGAGAAAGACGAAGTGAGCAAGACACAGGATGCTATCAATGAGCAGCAGGATAAGAAGAATCAGGTGATTGCCGATGCTGCGAAAGAGAATAAGGTGGTTCATCAGTTGATCGACCTGGCACTCCTGCAGAATGGCATGCTTAAGGGTGCCGCCCTTGATCAATTTGTCAAACGATCCATCGAATTAATCTGATTATCATAGACATATAACAAATAAGCCCCTCGGTTTCGAGGGGCTTATTTTATTGATTATCAATCGTATTAGAGAATACTCTTAACGGTCTCGAGCATACCCTTAGCCTGGATATCATTAAGGAATCCCTCCACCATATCAGTCAGTCCAGGAATCTCGTTCAGGTCACCGTGCTCACCCCAGATAAGGTCCTTAGCAGCGAGTACACCCTCAGCCACCTTACGTGTATCACCGGTAGCCCAGAGATCAGTCAGCAACTGCATGATCTTAGCATCATCATTCGGTGTGATAGGAGCACCGTCGGCACGGGTACCACCCTTATAGTAAGTGATGATAGCGGCAAGACCGAGTACCAAGCCCTTCGGGAGTTCACCCTTACGCTCTAAGTAAGTCTTCAATCCTGGCAGGTCACGTGTCTGATACTTCGGGAAGGAGTTCAGCATGATGCTGGTTACCTGATGGTCAACATACGGATTGTTGAAACGCTCAAGCACATCAGAAGCAAACTGCTGCAGCTCATCCATCGGGAGGTTCAGGGTCTGCATCAGTTCCTCAAACTGTACCTTGTGGATATACTTGCCGATCACCTCATGGTTACAAGCATCACGAACGATGTCAACACCACTCAGGTAAGCCACAGGACTCAATACGGTATGAGGACCGTTCAGCAGGGTCACCTTACGCTCGTGGTAAGGCTTCTCACTCTCTGCTATCAGCACATGCAAGCCAGCCTTCTCTGCCGGGAACTCTGCACGGAGATCCTCAATAGACATGTTGGCTGGTTTCTCGATCACCCAGAGATGGAAGATCTCTGCCTGTACAACGAGGTTGTCAGCATAGGAAATCTTCTGCTGGATGTCAGCAATCTCCTTCCGTGGGAATCCGGGAACGATACGGTCAACCAAGGTAGCACATATATAGTTGTACTTCTCTACCCACTCCTTGAATCCTGCATAGTCTGTGCCAAAATCATCTTTCCACAGCTCAATGTACTTACCGATGCATTCCTTCAGATGATGGCCGTTGAGGAAAATCAACTCACAAGGCATGATGATCAGACCTTTCTTAGGATCACCCTGGAAAGTGGTATAACGGCGGTACAGCAACTGTACGAGCTTGCCGGGATAAGAGCTGGCAGGAGCATCACTCAGTTTACAAGCAGGATCAAAAGCAATACCTGCCTCTGTGGTATTAGAGATGACGAAACGAATCTCTGGCTGGTCAGCCAACGCCATAAAAGCAGCATTCTGGCTATATGGGTTGAGTGCACGACTGATCACGTCGATACGTGTAAGAGAGTTAACAGCCTCTCCATTCATTCTACCCTGCAGGTTTACATGATACAGACAGTCCTGTCCGTTCAACCAGTCGACCATACCTCTTTCGATTGGCTGTACAACAACAACAGATCCGTTGAAATCAGTCTTCTGGTCCATGTTGTAAATGATCCAATCCACAAAAGCTCTTAAGAAATTACCTTCCCCAAACTGGATAATCTTCTCGGGCATGACACTCTTTGGTGCTGTTCTTTTGTTTAATGCTTGTAACTTTTTCATGTTCTTAAATATTTGTATATGTTTGATAGCTTTTAATAGTTCTTTTTCCAGTGCAAAGATATGAAAAATATCTCTATGAATGAGTACTTTCCATCAATAAAAACACGCAAAGGTTTACGATTAACGCAGAATGTCCTTCACATTCTCTATCCGTCCGTCACAGGGAGCAGGTTCTATACCTAACAGATGGCACAGAAGCGGATAGATATTCACATTCTCAAAACGGGGGAACTCACAATGACGGAACGATGGACCGACAGCACGGAACAACGCATGCATCTCGTACAAGGAATTGTCAAATCCATGTCCTCCCGGAACCTCTTCGGGATTATCCACCAACTGCCATCCGATATCCTCCATGACGATGATATCCCCTAACCTCGGGTTGTTGCCGTAATGCAGACGCTCAGGCAGTTCTCCCCGTTTCCAGTAACGCACATGGGGCATCTTTGCCAATCCTTCCAACACCTTCTTCACGCATCCTTTCTTCACATAGATATTCGTGACGATAGAACTCTGTGCCGATATGACCCAGTCTCTGTTCACATAGTCGTACAACCTGATCTGCTGATCAGCACCCAGGTGAGTCATGCCATGGTCAGAAAGCAGAATGAGATTCACCTTGTCGGCATACGGCAAACCCTGGATGCGATAATAGAGGATACGCATCAGGGAGTCCATCTGCTCAACAACCCTGCGTGTCTGCTTGCTCGACGGCATCGTGTAATGCCCACTGTGATCGGGTTCCTCAAAATAGGCCATGATGAGCCGCGGACGTTCCTCCTCCGGCTTCTGCAACTGTTTGATAATACCGTCAATACGTTCCTCGAATGTCAACTGGGGCTTATCATTGTAGTTATGATAAATCTCGGGATATTTCCCTTGTACGGGCACGTCGGATCCCGGCCAATAGAAGACGGCCGTATGCAATCCGTTTTTCTGTGCGGTCAACCAGATCGGTTCACCTCCATAATACCTGGGATCACCACTGGTCTCCGGATTACTCAGACTGAACACCTTCCCTGTCTCCGGATCCATGAACGAGTTTGCCACGATGCCATGATGATCCGGGTATAAGCCTGTTGCCAAGGTGTAATGGTTGGGGAATGTCTTTGTCGGGAAAGAAGGTATCAGGGATGAAGAAACGCCTTTTTGTGCTACCTCATCCAAAAAGGGTGTATCATACCACAATGGATAATCCCATCGGAATCCGTCCATGGAAATGACCACGTTATACACATCATCACCGGCTTTCGCCGTTAACGACAAAAACATTACAAACAATAAGATCAGTCTTCGTATCATAAGTATTATTATAATAATAATGGATTATTCGTGATGATAGGGCTCACCCTTGATAATCGTACAGGCCCGATATAGTTGTTCGGTAAAGACCAGGCGTACCATCTGATGCGAGAAGGTCATTCGTGATAAAGAGATTTTCTCGTTACACCGGTCATAGACAGCCGGTGAGAAGCCATAAGGTCCGCCGATGACAAAGACCAACCGACGTACTGTCTGCTGTTTTTTCTCCAGCCAGGCGGCAAACTCGATACTGCGCCATTCCTTACCGTGCTCGTCGAGCAACACCACCACGTCGCCCGGCTGCAATTGTTTGAGTATGAGTTCTCCTTCACGCTCTTTCTGTTGTTCCTCACTGAGTGCCTTGGTATTTTTCAGTTCGGGAATGGTACATATCTCAAACGGAATATAATGTCCGATCCTGTCGGCATAGTCGTTGATACATGCCAACAGATGTTTATCCACCGTCTTTCCCACTTGTACCAGTAATGTCTTCATCTCTTTATGTGCAAATGTATATATAATTTTTGAGAAAAACAAAATATTTTGCCATCAACCTTGCTGTTCTGACAAAAATTATATATCTTTGCGAAATGTGATACTTAGTCAACTGAAATTTATTAAACTAATAACAAATATCATTATTATGAGTAATAACGTAGAACTTATCAAACAGTGTGAAGAAGCCGCTAAGAAATGGCTGTCACCATCATTCGATGAAGAAACTCGCAAGGAAGTACAAGCTATGCTCGACAATGAGGACAAGACCGAACTGATCGACAGCTTCTATCGTAATCTGGAGTTCGGAACCGGCGGTCTCCGTGGTATCATGGGAGCAGGAACCAACCGTATGAATATCTATATCGTAGGTATGGCTACTCAGGGATTTGCCAACTATATCCTCAAGGCATTCCCCGGACGCACCGATCTGTCTGTAGTGGTTGGTCACGACTGCCGTAACAACGGTCGTCTGTTTGCCGAGACCGTGGCAAATATCTTCTCTGCCAACGGTATCAAGGTGTATCTGTTTGAGAGTCTGCGCCCCACCCCTGAAATCTCTTTCGCCATCCGTCAGTTGGGTGCACAGGCAGGTGTGAACGTCACCGCCAGCCACAACCCGAAGGAATACAACGGTTATAAGGCTTACTGGGATGACGGTGCACAGGTGCTCTCTCCGCACGATACCGGTATCATCGATGAGGTTAACAAAGTAACTATCGACGATGTGAAGTTTGAGCCGAACAAAGATCTTATTGAGATCATCGGTGGTGAGATGGATGTTGACTACCTGAAAGCTGTTAAGGAAGCCATGGTTGACCAGGAGGTGATCAACCGTCATAAGGACCTGAACATTGTTTATTCACCAATGCATGGCGCAGGTCGTGTCATCATTCCGGCAGCATTGCGTACATGGGGATTCCAGAATATCCATGTAGTACCTGAGCAGATGGTCATCGACGGAAACTTCCCCACTGTCGTTTCGCCTAACCCCGAGAATGCAGAGGCTATGACCCTGGGTATGAAACTGGGAACCAAGTTGAACGCCGACCTTGTCATTGCATCCGATCCTGATGCCGACCGTTTGGCTATCGTTTGCCGCAACAGCAAGGGTGAGTGGGTGATCCTCAACGGTAACCAGACCTGTATGATGTTCTCCTGGTATATCATCGCCAACAAGAAGAAGCTCGGTCAACTGAAGGGCAATGAATTCCTAGTGAAGACCATCGTAACCACTGAGGTTATCAAGGAGATTGCTGATAAGAACAATGTAGAGCTCATCGACTGCTACACCGGCTTTAAGTGGATTGCCAACGAGATCCGTATCGTAGAAGGCAAGAAGAAATATATCGGTGGTGGTGAGGAAAGCTTCGGATTCCTGCCATTCGACAAGGTGCGCGATAAGGATTCACCAGCATCTATCTGTCTGATCTGTGAGATTGCTGCATGGGCAAAAGACAATGGCATGACGCTCTACGACCTGCTGTTGAATATCTATCAGGAGTATGGATTCTCTAAGGAGGTTACCATCAACGTAGTGAAACCGGGTAAGAGCGGCGCTGATGAGATCAAGGCTATGATGGAGCAGTTCCGTAATAACCCACCGAAGGAGTTAGGCGGTTCAAAGGTAGTCGTTTGGAAAGACTATGCTACCTTGGAGCAGACCAACGCCGACGGCAGCAAACAGCCATTGAACATGCCAACAACCAGCAATGTGCTGCAGTGGTTCTGTGAGGATGGCACCAAGATCTCCGTTCGTCCTTCAGGAACAGAACCTAAGATCAAGTTCTACACAGAGGTGAAAGACCATACCATGAAGTGTGCAGACTGCTATGAGCGCTGCACGAAGGATGCCGAGGCAAAGATCGAGGCTATCAAGAAGAGTCTGAACCTTTAATTGTCAACTGCTGAAGGGGTATGCCCGGCGGCATGCCCCTTCTTCACCTTATTATATTATGAGTACGAAATTCGTTACTTTCGGAGAAATCCTCCTACGTTTCTCCAAAGAAGATCATTGCCGACTACCCCAAGGACGACGTTTCGTGGGTAACTATGGCGGCAGTGAGGCTAATGTGGCAGTCTCACTGGCTACTTTCGGTGAGCAGGTGGAGTTTGTAACCCGTCTGCCGGATACCCCCATGGGTAAAGCCGCCAGGATGAAACTGAATGAGTTTAATGTAGGAACACAACATATCCTGTATGGTGGCAAGCGCCTGGGAACCTATTATTTCGAGGAAGCAGCCGCCATGCGCAACTCACTGGTGATCTACGATCGTGCCAACTCCTCCTACTACTCCCTGAAGCCGCAGATGCTCAACTGGGAGCATATCCTGCAGGATGCGGATGTCTTCCATGCTTCGGGTATCACAGCCGCCATCTCACAAGACTCGGCCGATGCCACCTTCGAAGCCTTGGATACCGCCGACAGGATGAAGAAGATCATCTCTTGCGACATCAACTACCGTAAGAACCTGTGGAAATACGGGGCTGATCCTATAGAGACATTAGGCAGGATGCTGCAATACAGTGATATCGTGTTCGGCGATAAGATAGAGTATGAGTTCATGACGGGACGGAAAGTGCCCTTTGAGGCCCTGGATGAAAACTATGAGTTGGATCTCGACCTCTATCGGGAATGGTTCGACGAGATACACGCCAGATGGCCACGATGCCAGCGATGGCTCATGGGCATCCGCAATCAGGTAAGTTCCAGTCAGCACACGCTGACCGCCTTGCTGTGGACACATGGTAAGATGCTCTCCACCCGTATCTACACCATCCCCAACATCGTGGACCCGATGGGTGTGGGCGACGCGTTCATGGCTGCTATCCTCCATGCCGTGAATACCGACCCCGACAACGACCAGTTCAGCCTTGAATACTCATTAGCCGCTGCTGCACTGAAGAATTCCATATCAGGCGACTTCAACCTTTCTACCGACGAGGAGATAAGAGGACTCATGGAGTCACGTCTGGAGGAAGATATCTGGTGATGTATAAGGCAAAAGCATAAAAGTTTTCCCCTTTCTGAAAAATATTTCAAAAAATATTTGGAGGAATGAAATAAATGCCTTACCTTTGCATTCGCATTTGGAAATGGTGCTTCGGCAACCCGAAAGGAAGTTTGGGTGAGTGGCTGAAACCAGCAGTTTGCTAAACTGCCGTGCGGGTAACCGTACCGGGGGTTCGAATCCCCCAGCTTCCGCTGAGGTTCGAACAACAATCCAGATGTCTAACTGGTGGATTCATCTAATGGTTAGGATACAAGATTCTCAATCTTGGCATAGGGGTTCGATTCCCCTATCCACTACCAAAAGAGAGGATATGTCGAAAGGCACATCCTCTTTTTTTGGTATCCAACGGAAACAAAGGTATAGTCCTTTTAACTCCCCTTTAACTCCCATGCGAAGCAATAACTTCCTTTTAACTCCCTTTTAAAAATAACATGCGCAATATCACCATACTGAATAGCGACTTCACCAAACGACTGGAACTCCAACTGGCACCGGCCATCAAAGCAGGCTTCCCCTCCCCTGCCGACGACTACCGACATGACCGGCTCGACTTCAACCGTGACCTGATCCGTCACCCGGAATCCACCTTCTACGGACGGGTGGATGGTGACTCGATGATAGATGTGGGTATCTGCGATGGGGATATCGCCGTCATCGACCGTAGTCTGGAAGCTGCCGATGGGGATATCATCGTGGCGTATGTCAACGAAGAGTTCACCATCAAATTTCTTGACCTCACCCATAAGGAAGAGGGTTATATCGAACTGCGCCCTGCCAACAAAGATTTCAAACCCATACGTATCCACGAGGAAGACGACTTTGAAGTATGGGGCGTAGTGGTGTGGACCATACGCAACTGGCATCCATTGGGATAACACCCGGCAGAGTTGAAAAAAGTTTCACTCTGCTCTCGCTGCTCCGGTAATTGGTAATTGCCTTCGGCGATTACCGTCACGACTCGGCAAAGCTCATGCAAGCATGGCTCTGCTCTCACTGCTCCGGTAATTGTTTATTGTTTATTGTTTATTGTCTCCCATGTACGGTATCATCGATTGCGACAACTGTTATGTCTCCTGTGAGCGAGTCTTCCGACCGGATCTGAAAGACAAGCCCGTGGTAGTGCTGTCCAACAACGACGGATGTGTCGTTGCCCGTTCGAATGAGGCAAAGCGTATGGGAATCAAGGCAGGCACACCCTTCTACCAATTGGAAGAACAATTCCCGAATCAGAAAATTGCCGTTTTTTCCTCCAACTACGAGCTTTATGGAGAGATGACTGGGCGCGTGGTGGATATCATTCGCAAAGCCGTACCCGCCTATTTCCGTTACTCCATCGATGAGTGCTTCGTCTATCTCGATGGCATGGAGCTGCTCAACCTGAAACTTTGGGGAGAACAGCTCCACAAGACGATCCTCAAAGGGGTGGGCATGCCGGTGAGTATAGGACTGGCCCCCAACAAGACATTGGCGAAGGTGGCCTCCCATTTCGCGAAGAGATACCGAGGCTATCGCCACTGCTGTATTATCGACAGCGATGAGAAACGTATCAAGGCCCTGAAGCTTTTCCCCGTAGAAGATGTGTGGGGCATCGGCCGACGCTATGCCGCACGACTGCAGGATATGGGCATCCTGACAGCCTACGATTTTGCCGCTCATCATCTCGACTGGGTAAGAGCGACTTTCCGGAATATCGTCATCGAACGCACGTGGCGGGAGCTGAATGGAGAAGACTGTGTACCGAATGAAGAACTCGCTAAGAAAAAGAGTATCTGTACCAGCAGGAGTTTCAACGGGATGATCAGCGATTTCACCGACCTTCGT
>JAFZPF010000142.1 GCA_017550455.1 Prevotella sp. | reverse complement strand
TGGTTCGGCTATGCAGGAACCACTGCCGGCATGGTATTCGGCGAGACAAGCTATTGGTTATATATCTGCCTTTTCTTTCTTTTCTGTCTCCTTTTCATACTCTTCTGCCGATTCATACGCCGACGAACTGACAAAAAGATTGCTCATACGATAGCAGATAAGAAAGGAGGCCTTGTCATCTGTGCCAAACTGCTCATCACACTCATTCTGATTGGGTTATGTGTATTTGGCATCCGTGGGCGAACCGGCTATAATCCGATTAAGGTGAGCGAAGCATACTATTGCAAAGATCCTTTCCTCAATCAGTTAGGTATCTCACCGACATTTAACCTACTGACCAGTTGGCTCGACACCCAACGGAAGGAAAACCGAGAGTTAAGACTGATGCCATATAATCAAGCTATCAGTGAGACGAGGAAATGGTTCGGACTCACCGACCCTGTTGACTCTACCTGTGTGCTGCGACGCAAACTTGTTGCCGAAGATACCTCAGCGACACGTAAGAATGTAGTCATCATCCTAATAGAATCCATGTCTGCCCATCTGATGCAGACATTCGGACAGGAAAAGGCCCTGACACCCGTCTTGGACAGTCTTTACAAACGGTCTGTTGCCTTCAATCATTTCTATTCCGCCGGTATCCATACCAACCATGGACTCACCGCCACTCTCTGTTCTTTCCCTGCCATGATGTTCCGTAACTTAATGAAAGGGACTATCACACCACATCGGGCTGGTATCCCCTCCGTATTGAAAGCCAAAGGCTATCATAATCTCTTCTTCATGACTCATGAGGCACAATATGATAATATGAACGCATTCCTTTTGACCAACGGGTATGATGATGTGTATGCGGAAGAAGACTATCCACCTTCTGAGCGAGTGAACGCCTTCGGCGTGAGCGATCATTTCCTATTCGAGTTCGCTCTTCCAAAAATCAATATCGTTGCAAAAGAAAACAAGCCTTTCATGGCAACACTACTGACCATCAGTAATCACCCACCCTATGTCATCCCCTCGTGGTTTAAGGCTAAGTCGAAAGCACCAGAAGACCAAATCGTTGAATATACCGATTGGTGTATAGGTGATTTTTTAGAGAAGGCTAAGAAACAACGTTGGTATGACAATACGGTCTTCGTGGTATTAGCCGACCATGGCAAGCTGGTAGGGCATAGCGATTCAGAACTGCCGCAGAGCTATAATCACATACCATTGATGATTTTCGGGAAGGATATCACACCTTATTTATATAATGGCCTCGGAACACAAGTGGATGTCATGCCAACATTACTCGGGCTGTTGGGTATTGGTTGTACATACGATGGTTTTGGTGTAAATCTGTTGCAACGTGAACGCGACATGGTATTCTATACCAGTGACCGACATCTTGTCGCCCGTGATTCCTCAGCGTGTTTTATCTATGAACCGGCAACTGAGAAGTCATCCTACTATCAAGTATTACCCGACGGTAGTTTGCAGTCTGCCCAGCAGACAGTCCACTATGACCGTCTCCGAAATTATGTATTCTCTATGATACAAACTGCAGAGTATATGGAAAGGATGTCTGCGATAAATAATAAGAGAAGGTAATAATGTTGAGAACGAGACAAAACCCTTCTCCATCACTTCTTTTCTTAAAATATTAACACCTGAGATAAATAATTATTCATTAGCTTCTGTTTTTACAAAGATTTTTTATACTTTTGTCTTCGACGAAATAACTTCATAAATGATCTTTCTAAATATGGCAGCACATAATGACTTGGGAAAGTGGGGGGAGGAAAAGGCGACCCAATACCTGATAGATAAAGGATATAACATCCTGAAACGTAACTGGAGAGTCCGTCATCGGGATCTCGATATTGTAGCCATAGATGGCGATGAACTTGTCATCGTGGAGGTGAAGACACGGCGTAATCAGGTTTTCACAACTCCTGAATCAGCCGTTGACTGGCGGAAAATCCGTTCTTTGACATTCGCTACACATCAGTTTCTCAAGGTAAATAGAATAAACGCGAATATCCGTTTTGACATTATCACCGTGACAGGTACTGACGATGAGAACTGCACGATACAACATATCAAGGATGCCTTTCTGCCCGCAAGAATTTAAAGAATGAAGAAAAGATATATCTATATAGAAGAAGTTGACAGCACAAATCATTTCCTTCGTGACTATCAGCCAGAGGGTGAGGAGATGACCATTGTGTATACCGATTATCAAACTGCTGGCCGTGGACAAGGTACCAACCGCTGGGAGTCGGAAAGGGGGAAGAACATCACGTTCAGTATCCTTACCCATCCTCATGAAATACCAGTCACTAAGCAGTTCTTACTCTCAATGGCCGGAGGTATGGCTGTGAAGGATGCTTTAGACTGTTATTCTACAGGTTTCTCTGTGAAGTGGCCGAATGATATCTATTGGCATGACAAGAAGATCAGTGGCACCTTGATAGAGACTGCTATCAGTGGGAAATGTATCAATGACTGTATCTTCGGCGTGGGTGTAAACATCAACCAGCAGCGTTTTGTGAGTGATGCTCCCAACCCGATATCACTCTTTCAGATACTCGGTCGTGAGACCAACCGTATGGAGATTATGCATCAGATCGTAGAATGTTTCGACCACCACCTATCCATATTAGAAAAGGTAGGGTATGATAAAATAAGAGAGCGATACCTGAGAATGTTATATCGCAAGGAAGGTATTCATGAATATGTAGATAGCGAAGGATGTTTCCACGCCCTTTTAAAGACAGTGGAAGATGATGGACATCTGGTATTGGAACGTTCAGATGGCGTACTGAGACGCTATGCATTCAAGGAAGTACAGTTTGTAGTATAAATGTATTTATAACCATAATCATTATTTATATGAAAAGATTTAATCGTATATTACTGAAGTTAAGCGGTGAGAGTCTGATGGGTGAACAAGGCCACGGCATCGATCCCCAGCGACTCGGCGAGTATGCCAGTCAAATCAAGGAGATTCACGACATGGGCGTTCAGATCGGCATCGTGATTGGTGGTGGAAATATCTTCCGTGGTCTGAGTGGCAGCAAGAAAGGTTTCGACCGTGTAAAAGGTGACCAGATGGGTATGTGCGCCACCGTCATCAACTCATTGGCCTTAAGCAGCGGCTTGGATGCCGTCGGCGTCAAGAACAAAGTACTTACTGCTATCCGCATGGAGCCAATCGGAGAGTTCTATACCAAGTGGAAAGCCATTGAAGCTATGGAAGCAGGTCTTGTTTGTATCTTCTCTGCAGGTACTGGTTCTCCCTACTTTACTACTGATACTGGTTCTTCACTGCGAGGCATAGAGATAGAGGCAGACGTGATGCTGAAGGGCACACGTGTAGATGGTGTCTACACTGCTGATCCTGAAAAAGATCCCACCGCCACCAAATATTCCGATATCACTTATGATGAGATATACAATAAAGGACTGAAGGTGATGGATCTTACGGCTGTCACGATGTGTAAGGACAATAACTTCCCTATCTATGTCTTTAATATGGATAAG
>JAFZPF010000141.1 GCA_017550455.1 Prevotella sp. | reverse complement strand
GATTTGGTCAAGGAGATCAATGGTGAGAATGCGGCACGCGTACAGCGGACGGTTCACGAGATAGAAATGCTGAAAGAGATATACGATTTAAAATATGCAACAAACAATTAATCCCAATATGAAAAAGATGATTATAGCAGGCGTGGTATTGGTATTGTCTGCCTGTGGAACCAAAGAGAAAGCGTATGATGCTACCGGCACATTCGAGGCTACAGAGACGACTGTTTCTGCAGAACAGAGTGGTGTGCTGATGACTTTTGCCTTGAATGAAGGTGATGAGATAGATGAAGGTCGTGAGGTAGGACTGATAGATACCACTCAGATATGGTTGAAGATTTTACAAACAAAAGCTTCGAAGGCAGTGTATCAGAGTCAGAAACCTGATATGGAAAAGCAGATAGCCGTGACGCGGGAACAGTTGGCAAAGGCACAAAAAGAACAACGCCGTTACCAGGAGTTGGTCAACGATGGGGCTGCTCCGAGAAAGATGCTTGATGATGCCACCAGTCAAGTGCAGGTGTTACAGCGACAGCTCACGGCTCAGATGTCATCTCTTTCTGTAAATACGAATGCCCTGAATAAACAGATGGCAGCAACCGATGTGCAGGTTAGTCAGTTGTATGATCAGTTACGTAAATGTCATATCCTTGCACCTGTTCAGGGAACGGTGTTAGAGAAGTATGTCGAGCGTGGTGAGTTTGTTGCCATGGGTAAACCGCTCTTCAAGATAGCGGATGTCAGTAAGATGTATATCCGTGCCTATGTTACATCCGCACAGTTACAGCAGGTGAAGGTAGGACAGTCGGTAAAGGTATTTGCCGACTATGGCGGTGGACAAAAGAAAGAATATCCAGGAACCGTTTCCTGGATCAGCAGTCGTTCGGAGTTTACTCCTAAGACCATCCTTACAGATGTTGAAAGGGCTGATTTGGTGTATGCAGTGAAGATTGCCGTGAACAACGACGGTTATATCAAAATAGGAATGTACGGCGAAGTGAAGTTCTAGTATAGAGTTTAGGGTTTAGGGTATAGAGTATAGAGTCTAGGGTTTTGAATGCGATAGAAGTAAACGGGATTAGTAAACACTACGGTAAGGTTCATGCCTTGCAGGATGTGTCATTCTCTGTAAGGAGTGGTGAGGTGTTCGGCATCATCGGTCCTGATGGAGCCGGTAAAACGTCACTCTACCGGATCCTTTGTACCTTATTGAAGCCGGATGGCGGTACGGCAAGTGTCGAAGGTCATGATACTGTAGGACAGATGAAGGAGATACGTAAGCGGGTAGGGTATATGCCGGGACGTTTCTCACTTTATCAGGATCTGACGGTGGAAGAAAACCTGAAGTTCTTCGCGACATTATTCGGTACAACGGTTGAGAAAGGTTACGACAACATAAAAGCCATCTACTCACAGATAGAACGGTTTAAGGATCGTCGTGCAGGTGCTTTGTCAGGAGGTATGAAACAGAAACTGGCGCTCTCTTGTGCCCTTGTGCACCAACCGAGTGTGTTGTTCCTCGATGAGCCCACCACCGGTGTCGATCCGGTGAGCCGTAAGGAGTTATGGGAGATGTTGCTGATGCTGAAGGAGCGTGGAATTACCATCGTGGCTTCCACCCCTTATCTCGACGAGGTGCATTGTTGTGAGCGTGTCGCCTTCCTTGATAAAGGGTGCATACGAGGCATCGACACTCCGGAAATCATTTTGGAAAAGTTTAAGGATGTGTTCAATCCTCCAGGCATCAAAAGAAGTGAAGAGTTAATAGTGAAGAGTGAAGAATTAACTTCTGCTGCTCCTGACCATGTCATTGAAGTCTCGCATCTCGTCAAGGCTTTCGGCAGTTTTCATGCTGTCGATGATATCTCGTTCACTGTGAAAAAAGGAGAGATCTTTGGATTCCTCGGTGCTAACGGAGCAGGAAAGACTACTGCCATGCACATGCTGACAGGACTGAATCAGCCAACCAGTGGTACAGGGCGAGTGGCGGGATACGACATCTGTAAAGAACACGAGCAGATCAAGAAACATATCGGTTATATGAGTCAGCGCTTCTCCCTCTATGAAGATATGACCGTAGCTGAGAATATCCGTCTTTTTGCCGGTATCTACGGAATGAAGCATGAGGATATCAAGCTAAAGACAGACGAGCTGTTGAGCCGACTGCACTTCACAGAACATAAGAACGATCTGGTGGGCTCTTTGCCTTTGGGATGGAAACAGAAGTTAGCTTTCTCCGTCAGTATCTTCCATGAACCGAGTATTGTCTTCCTGGATGAACCGACCGGTGGTGTTGACCCTGCCACCCGTCGTCAGTTCTGGGAACTGATCTATGAGGCGGCGGGCCGTGGCATAACGGTCTTTGTAACCACCCATTATATGGATGAGGCTGAGTATTGTGACCGTATCAGCATTATGGTTGATGGAAAGATCAGTGCGATGGGAACCCCTGAAGAACTGAAACGGAAGTACAACCAGCCGGATATGGATCATGTGTTTACTTATCTTGCCCGACAAGCCACCCGTTCAAGTGATTAAGCGTATGAAACAGTTTATATCTTTTGTCATCAAGGAAACCAGGCATATCCTGCGTGATAAGCGTACAATGCTTATCCTCTTCGGAATGCCCATCGTATTGATGCTGCTCTTCGGATTCGCCATCACTAATGATGTTAAGAATGTACGTACGGTGGTGGTGACTTCACAGATGGATCCTCTCACACAACAGGCGGCGGAACGGCTCGCATCATCGGAATACTTTAATATTACTGCTACCGTGGGAACTCCGCAGGAGGCAGAGCAACTGATACGTGGTCAGAAGGCTGATCTGGCGGTGATCTTCGCAAAAGACTATGCCAAGAAGAAAGAGATACAACTAATGGTGGATGGCTCAGATCCCAATATGGCCCAGCAATGGACCACCTATGCACAACAGGTGTTGAACAATCCTGTCCTGTCACTCGTTAATCTGAAGATGCTCTATAACCCTCAGATGAAGTCGGCGTACAACTTCGTGCCTGCCATCATGGGTATGTTGTTGATGCTGATATGTGCGATGATGACATCCATCTCTATCGTCCGTGAGAAAGAGAAAGGGACGATGGAAGTGCTGCTTGTCTCTCCCGTCAAACCACTGATGATTATCATTGCAAAAGCCATACCTTATCTGATATTGGCATTCTGCATCCTCATGACGATCCTCTTGATGGCACGCTTTGTGCTTCATGTGCCCTTGGCTGGTTCACTGATATGGATCATCTTGGTAAGTATTATCTATATCCTCCTGGCCCTCTCACTCGGACTGCTTATCTCGAATATTGCCGACAGCCAGTTGATGGCATTGCTCCTCTCCGCCATGGTCTTGCTCATGCCCATTGTCATGCTGTCGGGTATGCTTTTCCCTATCGAGTCGATGCCCCGGATCTTACAGTGGTTGTCTGCCATTGTCCCACCCCGCTATTACATCGCAGCCATGCGTAAACTGATGATCATGGGTGTTGGTATCCGTGAGGTGTTCAGCGAAGTGATCATACTCAGTGGTATGACGCTTTTCCTGCTTGCTGTCTCTTTGTTGAAATTTAAAAACCGTTTAGAGTAGATGATGCTGAAGTTTCTCATACAAAAGGAGTTCTTACAGATACGGCGGAATGGTTTTTTGCCTAAGCTGATCTTCGCGTTTCCCATTGTCATCATGTGTGTGATGCCATGGGTGATGAATATGGAGGTGAAGAATGTCGTGGTGGATGTTGTTGATAACGACCGGACAGTATCCTCACAGCAAATAGTCCATGATATCGAGCATTCCAACTATTTTGTTTTCAACGGACAGAAACCTACTTATCAGTCAGCACTCAATGATATTGAGACGAGCAGGGCGGATATCGTGGTAGTGATACCGCAAGACTACAGTCGTGATATACTGTCCGGCAGCATGGGTGGAGGAGCTCAGATGCCCTCCGTGCTTATTGCAGCGAATGCTGTCAATGGCACAAAAGGTGCTATCGGAGGAAGTTATCTTTCACAGATCGTCATACAGGATGCCATGGCTCATGCCTCTACTGTCCCGACTCAGGGACAGTCATCTCCGTCAGCCGGTCTTTCGCAAGTTTCAACCCTCAACCTTTATAATAAGTATCAGAACTACAAGGTATATATGATTCCGGCATTGCTGGCTATCGTGATGATGTTGATGACAGGTTTTCTGCCGGCATTGAATATCGTGGGTGAGAAAGAGACAGGTACTATCGAACAGATCAACGTCACCCCGGTTCCTAAGTGGGCTTTTATCCTTGCCAAGCTCATTCCCTATTGGCTGATAGCCCTCTTTGTTATTACGATATGTCTCATATTGTCATGGCTTATCTATGGCATCACCTGTCAGGGTTCCCTCATCTGGGTGTATGTTTTAGCCATGCTCCTTGCACTGTTCTTTTCCTCTTTCGGGCTTATTGTCTCCAACTATTCAGACACCATGCAGCAAGCCATCTTTGTCATGTGGTTTTTCGTAGTGTGTCTGTTGTTGCTCAGCGGACTCTTTACCCCCTCTCGCTCCATGCCGTCGTGGGCTTATGCCACTACCTATGTCAATCCCATGAG
>JAFZPF010000140.1 GCA_017550455.1 Prevotella sp. | reverse complement strand
GATTCAATAGAAAACGTAATAAAAATGAATGGGAATACACCATTGTGAAGTATTTTTATTATCTTTGCAGAAATAATAAGGTGTGTAGGGCGTACTTCCTGAGTAGATAAAAGGTGTTGACTAATCATATAAAAAGAGATATCATGAAAGAGGTAAAGTTGAATAATGGGGTGCTTATCCCCCAACCGGGATTCGGAACCTTCCTTACTCCCGATGGAGAAACAGCCGTGAATGCTGTGAGATGTGCCATAGAACAGGGGTATCGACATATCGACACTGCTGCTGTGTATGGTAATGAAGTGAGTGTGGGCGAGGGTATCCGACAGGGTGGTGTGCCCCGCGAAGAACTGTTTGTAACCAGTAAGGTGTGGAACACGGAGCGTGGCTACGAGACTACCTTACGGGCTTTCGACAAGACTTTGAAGGATCTGGGCTTGGACTATTTGGACCTGTACCTGATTCATTGGCCGGCAAACACCTTGCAGTTTGGTGATGCTGCCGACGGTATCAACCAAGAGACATGGCGTGCCTTGGAGAAACTGTATAACGAAGGAATGATCCGTGCCATCGGTTTGAGTAATTTCATGCCCCATCATCTGGAGGCAGTCTTGCAGAAGGCAGAGGTGATGCCGGCTGTCGATCAGATAGAGTATCATCCGGGATTCTTACAGCAGGAGTGTGTTGACTATTGTAAGGAGAAAGGTATTGTGGTGGAAGCCTGGAGTCCCTTAGGCCGTGGCAGTGTGCTCTTCGATGAGTTGTTGATGGGCTTGGCAGAGAAATATGGCAGCACGGTGGCACAGTTGGTTGTCCGTTGGGTGATGCAGAAGGGCATTGTCCCACTCGTAAAATCCATCACTCCCAGTCGTATAGAGGAAAACTATCAGGTATTCGACTTCCAGATTATGGATGAGGATATGGCATTGATTGATGGTATGGCCAGTTCCCGTATTGGCAGTGACCCTGATGAGGCTACATTCTGATAATGTCATCTCAAACAATTACAACTTTTCTTGACGAATGGTACAATGCCTCTGACCGGGTATTGGTAAAAACGAGTGGTTCCACAGGTAAACCGCAGTTGATGTGGGTGCTGAAAGAAAAGATGAAAGCCTCCGCACGGGTTACCTGTGACTTTCTCGGTTTGTGTGAAGGGGATACCGCATTGCTGTGTATGTCTTTGGACTATATCGCCGGTAAGATGATGGTTGTACGAGCTATCGAGCGGAAGCTCCGACTCATCGTTATCGAGCCTACCGGTCATCCAATGGCAATGACACAAGGCGTGATGTATGATTTCTCCGCCTCCCCGACAATCCCACAACCTGTCACGCTTCCTACGGAGATCACCTTTGCTGCGATGGTTCCTCTGCAGGTGTTTAATACTTTGCAGATACCTACAGAGAGGCGACTGCTGATGACTGTACGACATTTGATTATCGGTGGTGGTGGCATTGATAAGACGATGGCTACCGAACTGAAACATTTCCCTCATCATGTGTGGAGTACCTACGGAATGACAGAGACTCTCTCACATATTGCTTTAAGACAACTGAACGGTGAGGATGCCTCGGAGTGGTACACACCCTTTGAGGGTGTCCGTCTGTCACTCTCTGAAGACAACTGTCTGACGATTGATGCTCCGGCCGTTTGTGAGGGATTGTTATTTACAAACGATATTGCAGAGATGGCTGGCGATGGTTCTTCGCGCTTTCGTATTGTCGGAAGAAAGGATAATGTGATCTGTTCGGGTGGTGTGAAGATCCAGATAGAAGAGGTGGAGGCTGCTTTGCGTCCTCATATCAACATACCCTTTATGATTACCAAATGCAAGGATGAGAAGTTCGGTGAGACACCTGTCTTGATGTATGAAAGTGCTAAAGAACAAGATTTTCAGGAGGCTTTATCACAACTTCCCCGTTATTGGCGCCCGAAGTACTGCCTGCGCATCGATCATTTACCAATGACTGAAACAGGTAAGCCGGCTCGAAAAGAGGCCATGCTGATCGCAGCCTCAAACTCTACACTCTACACTCTAAACCCTAATTATCGTGCAAACCGAACGCAGTAAGTTTACTTAATGCTGAGGTGCAGCCGATAATCACGGCAAAGCCGTAAACTCTAAACCATCATCATCCTTCGCGGAAGAAGTCGAGTGCTTCCTTGATCTCCTCTTCTGAACATTCCTGATTAATCTGTATATCACCGATATCACCCAGTAAGGTGAAGTTGATGATTCCTACCCTGTTTTTCTTGTCGTGTCTCATCAACTCCAGTAATTCGGGATAGTCATCGCAGGTGATATCCAACGAACCATAGTATTCACGGATGAAAGAGACCGTCTGCCGAAGAATATCTTGTGGGAAATGACAACGCATAGCACTGAGATACAACTCACAGATCATTCCATAGGCAACAGCATAACCATGAAGGATTGGATGACCTTTTCTTAAAGAGAACGTCTCAAAAGCATGACCGATGGTATGGCCGAAATTCAGTGCTTTGCGCATATTCTGTTCAAAGGGATCCACCTCTACCACATTTTCTTTCACCCTCACACTGGCACCCACCATCAGTTGTAGGTCGTGTATGAGTTTCTCATCTGGCTGTTGCTGAGAATCACTGAAAACCTCCAAAGGGAAGTTCAGCAGATCTGCCCACATCTTCTTAAAGCTGATCAGACCGTGTTTGAGCATCTCAGCGTATCCCGCACGGATATTTCCCTCATCGAGTGTCTTCAGGAACTGTGTGGAGAGAATGACATATTCCGGATTGTTGAATACACCCACCTCATTCTTCAGTCCATTGAGGTTAATACCTGTCTTGCCCCCTACAGAGGCATCCACCATGGCTAACAGGGTGGTGGGTATGTTGATAAAGTTGATTCCTCTTTTGAAAGTAGAGGCAGCAAAGCCACCCAGATCGGTTACCATGCCTCCGCCAAGGTTGATCATACAGGAATGGCGCGTGCCCCCCCTACTACTGAGTTGTTCCCAAACGTATGTCAGTGCATGGATATCTTTATGGGCGTCTGATGCCTGTATCGTGATGACCTCAGCCTCTTTCAGACAGAGGAAATCCTTTACCAGTGGCCAGCAATAGATGAACGTATGCTCATCGGTAAGAACAAAGATTTTATCATGCTCACACTCAGAAATGGCCATTGCCAGTTCTTCCTGTAAATTTCCGGATATGATGACGCGTTGTTCCATATTCTCTCTTTTTAATGTTATTAAAATCCTTAACGGCGTTAAGGTTATTTATCATTCATCCACTATCTCTGAATTAGTTTGCAAAGATAAGTTTTTTTATTGAAAAATGCATCTTTTAAAGTTTTTTCTTGTATTTATGATTAAACTTTAAGGATTAAATGAACGTCAAAAAGACAAGAATTTTTTGTTAAGATCATAATTTATTGTTTTAGATGAGAAAGATACTCCCCATGATAATCCTGTTGGTCGCGATGACGACAGGCGCTTATGCACAAGACAAGAAGATAACGGGAAAGATTACCGACCGTGATACGAAAGAAGCGGTGCCTCAGGTTACTATCCAGTTGTTGAAAGCCGATAGTACCTTCGTTACGGGTGCTCTTTCGAATGACGATGGAGATTTCACCATCACAGCACCAGACAATGGGAAGTATATTGTCAAGATGACTAGTGTTGGGTATATTACCTTAACCAAAGATATAACGATTTCCGAGAATAAAAATGTTGCCATGGGAAACGTTACGTTGGGTGCTGATGCAATCATGCTGAAGGAAACCACTGTAACGGGTACGGCTGCAAAGATGACGATCATCGATGATACCGTTGTCTATAATGCCGCAGCCTATCGTACACCTGAAGGATCTGTCGTGGAAGAACTGGTGAAGAAACTGCCGGGAGCCCAGGTGGATGATGATGGAAATATCACGATCAATGGCAAGAGCGTGAGAAAAGTGAAGGTGGATGGTAAGGAGTTCATGACGGGTGATACTAAGATAGCCCTGAAGAATCTCCCTACTTCTATCGTGGAGAAAGTCAAGGCGTATGATGAGAAGAGTGACCTTGCACGTATCACAGGTATTGACGATGGTGATGAATCAACCGTTATCGACTTCGGACTGAAGCCGGGCATGCATAAAGGTACATTTGCAAATGTCGATCTGGGTGTCGGCACGAAAAGCCGTTATGCGGAGAAGATGATGGCTTCGTATATGAACAGCACTTCCCGCTATATGGTGGTGGGTGATGCCAATAATGTGAACGACCGTGGATTCTCCGGTGGTCGTGGCGGTGGCGGTGGTAATGGCCTTAACGCCTCAAAGACTTTAGGAGGAAACATCAATTTCGAGAAAAGGAAATTGATACAGGTTGACGGTAGTGTGAGATGGACACATAATGATGGTGACCGGCAGACTACTTCTTCATCAGAGAACTTCGTCAGCACCGCTGCATCATTCTCTAACAGTAACAGTAAGAACTTTAGCAGGAATGATAATTTCCAGGCACAGATGCGACTGGAATGGACACCTGACTCAATGACGAATATCCATTTCCGTCCAAACTTCAGTTATCAGGGCAGTGACAGTTACTCAGTCAGCGAGAATGCTTCATACCTGGAAGATCCCTACGATTATGTGGACGACCCCTTGTCTGAAGCAGGATTAGCCATTTTGGCAAATAAGGGCATCGTTGTCAACAAACGTGCGAACAAATCGGCTTCTAACAGCGGTTCTACCTCTGTGGATGCATCCTTGCAATATAACCGTAAACTGAACTCTTACGGCAGGAATGTAACATTGAGAGGATCTGTTAACTATAGTGACCGGGAAAATAAGCAATTGTCATCTAACGATGTGCATCTGTATCAGGTGATGAACTATCTGAATACCGGTGACTCTACTTATATCACCAACCGTTATAACCTGACACCGACTAAGAGTTGGGGCTATTCACTGCAGGCTACTTATAGTGAACCTCTCTCCAGGAATATCTTCCTGCAGTTTAACTACCAGTTCCAGTATAAATATAACAAAAGTGACCGTTCCACATTTGATTTCAGCAAGGATAACTACGATATGTTCAGTTATTACACTGGGAAGTATGGCGGTTGGGATAAATACTTCTCTGGACTTGCTAATCCGTTGGATGATTATCTTGATGATGATCTCAGTCGTTTCTCCGAGTATAAGAACTATATTCATGACATGCGTGTTACGTTGCGTGTGGTAAAAGAGAAATATCAATTTAATGCCGGTTTGATGCTGCAGCCACAGACATCAAAGTTCGTACAGCATTATCAGGGTGTTCATGTAGATACTACTCGAAATGTAGTGAATTTCTCACCGACCTTGAACTTAAGGTATCGCTTTACCCGCCAGGAACAGTTACGTTTGGAATATCGGGGATCAACCTCACAGCCCAGCATGTCTGATCTGTTGGATATCACCGATGACAGTGACCCACTGAATATCTCCAAGGGTAATCCCGGACTGAAACCTTCGTTCAGGAACAATATGCGTCTGTCGTATAATAACCATATTCAGAACCATATGCAGAGTATTATGTTGTATGCTGACTATAGCAACACCCGTAATTCGATCAGTAATATGGTTACTTACGATGAGAAAACAGGTGGACGTACAACACGACCGGAGAATATCAACGGTGACTGGAATGCCAGTGCGGGTTTAACCTATAATGTGGCTATCGACAGTGTCGGTGTATGGAATGTGTCAACCGCCACCAACTATAGTTATACGAATAATGTGGGATATATCACACTGAATCGTAATGAGTCGTCTCAGAAGAATACCACCCGTACCAGTAGCGTGAGAGAACATCTCCAACTCAGTTTCCGCAAAGACTGGTTTGAGATCACCGTTGACGGTAACGGTACTTATAACCACAGCCGTAACCTCCTGCAATCCAATTCTAACCTCGATACCTGGCAGTTTACCTACGGTGGTAGCATGAATATCTATGCTCCTTGGGGTTCAAGTATCTCAACAGATATCCACGAGCAGAGTCGTAGGGGATACAATGATGCAGCGATGAATACCAATGAACTGATCTGGAATGTGCAGGTGGCTCAGAGTTTTTTGAAGGGTAAGCCGTTGACTGTTACCCTGCAGTTCTATGATATTCTCCATCAGCAGAGCAATTTCTCTCGAATGATCAATGCAATGCGCCGTAGTGATACCTCTTACAACAGCATCAACAGTTATGCTATGCTTCATGTTATCTATCGTTTCAATGCTTTCGGATCCAGAGAAGCTCGTCGTGGCATGCGCTTCCCGGGTATGAACATGGACTTCGGTGGCGGTGACCGTATGCGTAACCGTCAGGGAGGTCGTGGCGGTGGCCCACGTGGCGGCTTTGGCGGCGGTGGCTTCGGCGGCGGCTTTGGTGGTGGCCGAGGCAGATAAGTCTTTTTAACACACAAACGATTAAACGTTTTCTTATTGAATACATCTAAGAATCAATGAAAGTTGATCGTATGAAAAAATATATTCTGCTGATACTGTTGATGACGGTATCAGTATTTTCTTATGCCCAGAATAGGAGAGTGTCGGGAACACTGATAGATAAGGACACGAAGGAGGGCGTTATGCAGGTAACCGTACAGTTGTTGAAGACTGACAGTTCTTTTGTGAGTGGAGCTATCTCTGACGAGGCGGGAAAGTTCAGCCTGACAGCCCCTCGTAATGGCAATTACATCTTGAAGTTCACGAGTGTAGGTTACAAGCAACTGGTTAAGGATGTTTCGATAACCGGAGATAAGAATGTTTCTCTCGGCAATATCACCTTCAGTTCTGACGCTATCATGCTGAAGGGTGCTACCGTTACCGGTCAGGCATCGAAGGTAACCGTACGAAAAGACACCTTTGTCTATAGTGCTGACGCTTATCGCACACCGGAAGGCTCCGTGATAGAGGAGTTGGTGAAGAAACTGCCGGGTGCAGAAGTAGATGATGACGGAAAGATTACTATCAACGGTAAGGAGGTAAAGAAGATCTTGGTGGATGGTAAGGAGTTTATGACCGGCGATACCAAGACGGCTATGCAAAATCTTCCTACGTACATTATTAATAATATCAAGGCGTACGATCAGCGCAGCGACCTTTCTCGTATCACTGGCATTGATGACGGTGAGGAAGAAACCGTGCTCGACTTTGGTATCAAACCGGGAATGAACAAAGGAATGTTCTCGAATATCGATGTGGCTGTCGGTAATAAGAGTCGTTATGCAGAACGTCTGATGATGGCTGTATTCAAGAACAATTGGAAACTGATGGGCTTTGCCAATGCTAACAATACCGGTGACAGAGGATTCCCCGGTGGTGGCGGCGGTGGCCAATGGGGACGTGCCAATGGCTTGAATACCAGTAAGATGATGGGCCTGAACTTCAACTATGACGATAGTAAGAAGTTGGCGATGGATATCAGTTTGCGATGGAATCACCGTAATGGTGATGTGTTCTCCAAACAGTCGGTAGAGAACTTTGTCAGTAAGACAGGATCATTCTCTAACAGTATCAGTCAGAACTATACGCGTTCCGACTCCTGGAATTTCCGTATGCGTATGGAGTGGAAACCTGATACAATGACGAATATCATGTTCCGTCCGAGTATCTCTACCAATAAGAACGATGGTAATAATACGAGTCGTTCGGCTACCTTCACGGAAGATCCCTATCTCTATGTGGGCGATCCCTTGGCTGATGCTTCTATCGAAGAACTGGCAGCCGACAGTCTGATGGTCAACAGACGTACCAACGGCAGTCTGTCGTATTCAGACGATCTCTCAACCAATGCTGTGTTACAGATAAACCGCAAGTTGAACAACAGCGGGCGTAATGTCACTCTCCGTGGACAATTCCGTTACGGTGACTCGGAAAGCAAGTCGATATCTACTTCTGACGTGATCCTCTACCAGATACGTACTGCTGCCGGCAACGACTCTACGTATTATACGAACAGGTATAACCTGACACCGACAAAGAACTGGAGTTATTCATTGGAGGCTACTTATAGTGAGCCGATCTACAAACGCACTTATCTGCAGTTCCGTTATCGTGCTACCTATAACTATAACAAGAGTGACCGCTCAACATATGATTTTTCTATGTTCCCCACAAATATTTTCAGTGGTGTGACACAGGAATATCGCGGTTGGAATAACTATCTCTCGCTGCTGACCAATCCATTGGATTACTATCTCGATGATGATCTGAGTCGTTTCTCAGAGTATAAGAACCTGATTCATGAGGGCCATGTGATGTTCCGACTGATACGTGATAAATATAAGTTGAATGCCGGTGTTATGCTGCAGGCTCAAAACAACAAGTTCGTGCAGGATTACCAAGGTATTCATACAGATACGACACGTCATGTGGTGAACTTTACACCGACACTCGATCTGCGCTATAATCCTAACGATGTGACGGAATTGCGCATTAACTACCGCGGTGAGACACAGCAGCCTTCGATGAGCAACCTCTTGGATATCACTGATGACAGCGACCCGCTGAACATCACCAAGGGTAACCCCGGACTGAAACCCTCATTCACCAACCGTTTTGAACTCTTCTACAATACGTATATACAGAGTCATCAAAGAGGTATCATGACGTTTGCTAACTACAGCAATACATCGAACTCGATCAGTAATATGGTGACGTACAATGAACGTACCGGTGGAAGAACCACTCGTCCGGAGAATATCAATGGAAACTGGAATGCTAACCTCGGATTTATGTTCAATACGGCTATCGACTCTGCCGGTGTATGGAACATCAATACGTTTACCATGGGTAGCTACAACAACTATGTGGGCTATCTCTACGTTGATGCTCTCAAGGCAGCACAGAAGAATACCACACGTACCACTTTCTTTAGAGAGCGTCTGCAGGGTAGTTTCCGTAAAGACTGGATAGAGGTGTCACTTGACGGATCAGTCAACTACACCCATACCCGTAATCTGCTGCAGAGTCAGAGTAACCTGGATACCTGGCAGTTCTCCTATGGTGGTGGTATCAACCTGTATGCTCCTTGGGGAGGCAGTCTGACATCTGACATCCACAACCAGAGTCGTAGAGGTTATAACGATGCATCCATGAATACCAACGAACTGATATGGAACGCACAATTGTCACAGACATTCCTGAAAGGCAAACCGCTGACGGTGAGTCTGCAGTTCTATGATATCCTGCATAAGATGAGCAACTATAGACGTTCTGTCAATGCCATGCAGCGTAGTGATACGGAGTATAACAATATCAACAGCTATGCGATGCTGCATGTGATCTACCGTCTGAATATCTTCGGTGGTAAAGAGGCTCGTGAGCAGATGCAGAACCAGGGTCCTGGTGGACGTGGCGGCTTTGGAGGCCGTGGCGGTGGCTGGGGCGGTCGTGGTGGCGGCCGCGGTGGCTGGGGCGGCGGAGGACGTCCCGGTGGTTTCGGCGGTAGATGATCTCTCCCGGTTAAATATACAGCGTGCTCATTTGGGCACGCTTTTTTTATACACTAACATAAATAAAACGATCTTATTGAGATAGTGTTGGACAAGATTTTTATGGTCTTTTTTTGATATGTCCAAAACCCAGATGGATGTCCACAAGAGTTCAAGAGAAATGCTTGATAATATTTTCAGCCTCAGGATTTGCTGCTTAACTTTGCAATGTCAAAAGAAAAAAAGAATAAGTTAAACCATTAAATATTTACGATTATGAAGAAGATTTTTAATTCACAGAAGAGTGCAGCTAATAGTTTGAACAGTTATTTGTTTTTGTCAATGTGCACAGGCATGGTACCTCGTCCATAAATGACAGATATAACAGCCATCGGTCAGGAAACGAGGTAAAAGTTTCTGATTTCGATAAATAAAACTATTAAAACAAAGAAAATACAAACAATTAAATATTTACGATTATGAAAAAGAATTTTGAAACTCAGAATAAAACTAATAAATTAAGTGGTCATATGTTTTTGTCAATGTGCACAGGCATGATCCCTACCTCTTACTAAATCAGACAAAGAAGATCGTGAGGATTACAGTGTGGTGAGTTCACAAAATAATGTTTAATCAATAAAGTGCCGAAGATATGATAGCTAATATAATAAGTGGTAACAGGAACTGGTTTTCCTTGGACACCAAGAGTGTGGAAGTTTTTGATGATATAACATCTTTCCATCAAAGAAAATTCATGATAAAATAAAGTATATAAACGATAATCCCAAACAGGTGACACAGCTGTGTCCCTGTTTTTTTTATGCAAAAACGAAACTACTTTATGAATAATTTGTTATATTTGCAATCAAATTGAAACGTATAATCTTAAACTGATTGCTAAAATATGACTAAACAGGAATATGAAGAGCGTATAGCGCAACTGGAAGATCAAGTGGAAGAACTCCGGTTGACACATCTCGATCTTGTCAACCGTAATATGCAACTGGCACAGCAGGTGGATGCTTATTATGATGTGCGTCGCCGTATCCAGATGTTGAAAGAACTGGTTATACGCCATAAGGAGTTACTCCGCCATGCAGACTTGCGTGATGATGATGAACTGATGGCTATCATCGAGACAAAGCTTGAAGAAAGTCTGGCATATCAGAATCCGGAACTCGGACTGAAAGAGGTGGCAGAGTTGGTGGGAACAACACAGACACGTATCGTGGAGTTGTTCCGCAGATCACCTGTTCACAAGACCGTCGATGACTACCTCGATTATCTTCGACTGCTCCGCTCGATGTACTACCTGCAGGAGAAACCGATGTGGGGTGTTGCTGCCTGTGCACAAGAAGCAGGATTCTCCGTCATCCGTACTTTCAACCGAAAGTTCCAGGATGCTATCGGTATGACACCCCATGAGTTCCGTATGTTGTTAGCCGATGGCAGAAACAATATGGAGCGCGGCGTATAATTCTTAGAAAGATTTATTCATCCTCCTCATCCCAGTCGTCATCGAAGCCGAACATGACAGGTTCTGT
>JAFZPF010000139.1 GCA_017550455.1 Prevotella sp. | reverse complement strand
CAGTCCCTGAGTGTTTGTTATTGCGGGGACAGGCACATCACAGAGCCAGTCCCCGAGTGGGTAATCATAACTCTACACTCTACACTCTACACTCTACACTTTCATTTGACGCGCTCCAGTTTAAACAGTTTATCGCTGGGGCGTACCTTTTCTGGAACGGCGATGGAGACACGGGTGCCCTTCAGGGCTTTGGGTACCGGACCGTGATCGCCGTGGATCTCTGTGGGGGTGACATAGATAACACCCGTGGTAGGCCCGGTGATGAGCAGGTTGTCGCCCGGCTCAAACTCACAGGCTTCCACCGCAAACTCTGCCACGCCTAACTTAGAGAAGTATTTCATGCCCTTGCCGACATATACCTTGCGCTCGGTGGCTGACGAGCCATATTCCTCGTTCCACTCACCGAGTGTCTGTCCCTGGTAGTAACCGTCCCAGAACCCACGGTTGAAGACCTTTGCCAGTTGTTCGTCCCAATGGTCTTTCTTCTCTTTGGTGAAAGTGCCTTCGAGGACAGCGGCAATAGCTTCCTTATAACACTTCACGACGGTATAGACATACTCCGGACCGCGCGCACGCCCCTCGATCTTAAAAACACGTACACCACTCTCCATCATCTTGTCGATAAAACGGATGGTCTTCAGGTCCTTCGGACTCATGATATATTTATTGTCGATAGCCAGTTCGGTGCCCGTCTCCCGGTCGGTGACGATATAGCCGCGGCGACAGATCTGCATGCACTCCCCACGGTTGGCACTTCGCCCGGTATTGTTCAGTGACAGATAGCACTTTCCCGAGATCGCCATGCACAAGGCTCCATGGCAGAACATCTCAATACGGATCAGCTCGCCCGACGGTCCGCAGATATGTTGTTCCTGTATCTGACGGTAGATCTCTGCCACCTGAGTCATGTTCAGTTCCCTTGCCAGCACTACCACATCTGCAAACTGAGCATAGAAACGGAGTGCCTCGATGTTGGAGATATTGAGCTGGGTGGATAAGTGCACCTCCTGTCCCATCTGCCGACAATACATCATCACGGCGATGTCGGAGGCGATAACAGCGGTAATGCCGGCTTCCTTGGCTGCATCCACAATCTGATGCATCGTAGAGATATCCTCTCCGTAGATGATCGTGTTGACGGTGAGGTAAGTCTTGATACCTTTCTCATTACAAGTGGCGGCAATCTCCTTCAGGTCGTCGATGGTGAACTTATTTGCGGAGTGCGACCGCATGTTCAGTTGTCCGATACCGAAATAGATGGAGTCGGCACCAGCCTGGATGGCGGCAGCCAATGACTCACGGCTACCCACGGGTGCCATGATCTCGTAGGCAGACAACTGTTTGTCAATCATCGTGTTTGTTTCCATGGTTATTGATGTTTGATGCGATATTTCTTCTTAAACTCACGCTGGGCACGTTTCATCTGCTTGCGGAACAGTTTGTCGTTCTGCATGCGGGCATAACAGGCACTGGCAGCCATGCGGGCGGCATCCACATCACTCTGGTAATGGAAACCGGCGATGACACGGCTCTGACCATATTCGTATCCCCGGGTGAGGATCTCGTTCTGACGGGCAGGGTTTATCGTCGACAATACCAAGGCTGCTCCCCAGCCGCGCACGGTATGTCCTGAGGGATAAGAACCTTCATTACGCAGTTCTTCCTCATCCTCAGGAACCAGTGTGGGCTCCTTGAAATATACGTAGGGGCGCAGTCGCATATACTTTTTCTTGGCTTTGGTCACGCCCAGTCGTATCGTGCGGATGCTCCTTCCCAACAGATTATATATATAAGGTGTATGCTCCTTGGAGATGGTGATGCCGAAAGGCTCGGAGAAAATCTTTGCGAAATAGTCGATGGAGAGATCCGCATCAGCCTTTGCCATTGCGCCCCTTGGGGTGTTCCGGATGGATTTTCCCCATTCATACTGACAACTGTCGGCAATGAAGAGATTACTGTGTTCTTTCGGTGGGGCCGGCAGATAAACACCAGCATCGGGCATGTCTTCGAGTTCCAGATAGGTCTTGTTATCTGTCTGCTGTGCATTCCCTTCCAGAGGAAGGAAGAGGATGGCGGCAGTCACCATCACGAAGAATAAGGATGATTTATGATTCATAATCCGAAGTATAATCTTTAGACATGCAAAATTACATAAAGTCGAGTGAAATGCCAAATTAATTTGAGCATTTCCGAGACAGAGTTATTTCGGTGAAGCCAAAATTACAAAATAATTTGGATATTCCCAAGGATATGATTACTTTTGCCGTGATGATGAGAAATATAAAGACAATCATAGGTATGGCAATCATCTTACTGATGACTGCCTGTGGCAACAATGGTGATGCGGTATCCAAGAGTGAGAAGGTGCCGGAAGGTATGACGATGCTCTGTAGGGTGAAGACCACCCCGGTGAAGAATCAGTCAACGAGTGATTTCTGTTGGTTGTATGGTATGTTGGCCACGATAGAGAGCGAGCATATCGAGATGGGCGACTCTGTTAATCTCTCAGAGGATTTCCTTTGCAGGGCGGTTCTCGAGGAGCGACTGCAGCGTTATTACCTGTCGCAGGGTAAGTCGGCATGGACGATGCGGGGCACTTGTTCGGATGCAGTGACGATGTTACAGCGATACGGTCTTACGCACTATGATTCTTTCCACAGTGATGTCAATTATGCTGTGTTGATGCGCAAACTGCAGAAGACAGCCGATGAGGCTATTGCCAAGGGTGTCGGTCTGGAGGAATTGAAACTGCGTACCGGGGATATGCTGGACAGGGATATCCACGGAAAGTTGCTGAATGTCTTTATGTATGGTGCTGTCTATACGCCACAGGAGTTTGCCCACAGTATGTGCCGGGAAGATGAATATGTGGCGCTCACCAGTTTTACCCACCACCCTTACAATGAGTCGTTTGTGTTGGAGGTGCCGGACAACTATAGTAATAATCTCTTTCTGAACCTACCTATAGACACTTTGATCACCAAGGTAAACGATGCCTTGATGAATGGTCATCCGGTCTGTTGGGAAGGAGATATCACAGAAGAGGGTTTCTCTTTCAAGAAAGGATTTGCGGAGTATGCGTCAAAGGTATCGGTGGAAGAGCGGCAGCAAAGCTTCGAGCGTTTTGATACCACCGATGATCACTGTATGGCGATTGTAGGTATGGCCAAGACAAAAGACGGCAGGAAGTATTATCTGTGCAAGAACTCCTGGGGCACGGACAATCCTTTCGGTGGGTTCATGTATATGAGTGAAGAGTATCTCCGCATGAAGACCGTTGCCGTGTGGATAAATAAAGATTTAGAGTAAAGAGCCTACTTTATCAACTCCTTACTCTAAACACTAATTTTCGTGCAAACCGAATGCAGTATGCTTGCTTATTGCTGAGATGCAGCCGAAAATCACGACGAAGTCGTAAACTCTAAACCAATTACTCCTCAGAGAAATCTTCTTTGCCTACACCACAGAGCGGACAAACGAAATCATCGGGCAGATCCTCAAAAGCTGTTCCTGGCTCAATGCCGTTATCTGGATCGCCTACTTCTGGGTCGTACACCCAACCACAAGTGTCACAAACGTACTTTTTCATAATGATTTTTGTTTTAATGAATACTATAATAGATTGAAAATATGCTCTACTTTCTCCACGATCAAGTCGGGAGAGATATGCTGCATACAGGCTAAATCACCACGCATACAGGGTTTGTTGCCATAGATACTGCAGGGACGGCACGGCAGGTCCAACTGCACATATTTCTCGGGAGTCTGTCCCCAACCGGCAAAACCGGCATAGGGATGGGTAGCTCCCCATACACTCACCACAGGAATGCCGGTGAGTGATGCCAAATGCATGTTGGCACTGTCCATGGAGACCATCACATCGAGATGACTCATCAAGAGCATCTCCTGTCGCAGTCCACTTAATTGTTTCGAGGCATTCGTGCACTGAGGGAAGGCCTGCACCCACTCGTCGAAGACCGCAAACTCTTTCTTACCGCCGCCAAAGAAGAAGATCCGGGCGTGGGGATGATGCTCCAAAAGCTGTTCTATCACCTGCTTCATCAAGGGCAGGGGGTAGATTTTCCCCTCATGAGCAGCAAAGGGAGCGATGCCGATCCAATACTGACTGGCGGGTTTCTCCCTGAAGCCTTCCGGCAGAAGACTCAGATCACCACCCTCCGGTGGGAAGATAGAATGGAAATCCAGTTTCACCGGGTACCCTAAACGGGTGAACACATCGACATAGTTCTGAAAGGTGGAAGGCAGCTGTACCAGTTGCTTGTTACTGCTGCGCGTCAACCGGTTCTTGCCTTTCCGGTGTTTGTCCACATGTTCCGTCCTGTACCTGTCCATATTAAAACGGGTGCGTAGGTAGTCAGAGCGCAAGACATGATGGAGATCAGCGATAGCCGTGAAGTGCTTGGCGGCTAACCGTCGGTAAAGGGCGTTAAGCCCTTTGATGCCCCGGTATTCATTCTTCAGGTCTGCTTCCATGAACCCCACGTTATGGGCAAGGTCCTCAAACAAGGGGCGTGCCATCTTCCTGCTCAGCACGGTGAAACGCACATGTGGATATTGGTGTGCCAGGGAATAAACCACCGGCACCGTCATAGCCACGTCGCCTAACGCGGAGAAACGGATAATCAAGACGTGCTCCGTTCGCATATCTATTTCTTTGCGTAAAGAATAGGATTTGTGGAAGGATCGTTGTACATCTTCATCTGACGATATACCTTCATGTATTTCCTGCCGGCTTCAATGTCTTCCAACAACTGGTCGATGGCAGTACTCAGATCTACCTGTTGCTCCAAGAGCACACGCAGTTTCTGCTGGCATCTCTCACGATGCTCCTCAGAAGCATCCTTACGCTCTACCTGTTCTTTCATGTGGTAGATCTTCAGTGCCAGGATACTCAGTCGGTCGATAGCCCATGCCGGACTCTCGGTGTTGATACGTGCATCGGGCAGTACCTGTACATCCGAATATTTCTGTCTGAAATAACTGTCTATCTGCTCCACCAAATCAGTACGGTCTTGATTGCTGCGGTCGATGCGGCGCTTCAGACTCAGTGCTTCCAGCGGGTCGATATGCGGGTCGCGGATGATATCCTCCAGATGCCATTGCACGGTGTCGATCCAGCATTTCAGATACAAACGGTTTTCGATGGATTCTCGATCATAAGGATTATCGATAGGGGTATCAATATTATCCTTTACATGATAATCGTTGATAGCCTGATTGAAAATGAGATTACTCTGTTTTGTAAATGACATATTTTTATGGTATATTATTCTATCTTTCTGCAAAACTAACAATTAAATTTTGAATTACCAAACAAATCGGGTAATAGTTTATTCGAATGACAAAACACGGAGAGGCTCCTCATTGTTCTAAAAAACCGTAAAGGCCTCCAAAATGTATTTTAAAAGACAAACGCATTCTCCGATTTTATTTCCTTTATTTACGAATTTCTTTGAAAAACTGTCATTTTCTTGCACAATTTGGGGTATATTGTGCACACGAAGGTGCTTTTTTCTTAAAAATATTTGCACAAGTGAATTTTAATTTGTTCCTTTGCACCCGAATTTTTTAAGTAAGAAGGTTTTTTATTAACATTTAAAAATTACAATTATGTCAGAAATTGAAGCTAAAGTTAAAGCTATCATCGTTGATAAACTCGGTGTTGATGAGTCAGAGGTTAAGCCAGAGGCAAGTTTTACAAACGATCTCGGTGCAGATTCTTTGGATACTGTAGAGCTCATCATGGAGTTTGAGAAGGAGTTCAATATCTCTATTCCAGACGATAAGGCTGAGACTATCACTACTGTTGGCGACGCTATCAAGTATATTGAGGAGAACGCATAATAGATTTTTTTGATGATGGGTGCTAGGACATGAACATTGGAATTCCAATGTCTGTTTATTCGTTCCTAACACTCATCATCTTCACGTATTAAGAAGATAAATGGAGTTAAAAAGAGTAGTTGTAACAGGACTTGGTGCCGTTACGCCCGTCGGTCTGACCCCCGAGGAGACATGGAATAATCTTCTTGCAGGTGTTAGTGGCGCTGCACCTATTACACAGTTTGACAGCTCCTTGTGCAAGACCCACTTTGCTTGTGAGATAAAAGGACTCGATGTCAACCAGTATTTAGATCGCAAGGAAGCTCGTAAGATCGACCGCTATACCCAGCTGGCACTCATCAGTGCTATCCAGGGTGTGAAAGACAGTGGTTTGGATTTGGAGAAGGAAAACAAGGATCGTATCGGAGTGATTTATGGCGTAGGTATCGGAGGTATACGTACCTTTGAGGACGAAGTGAAGTATTATGGCAAGAACGAGGAGCAAGGTCCGAAGTTCAGTCCTTTCTTTATCCCCAAAATGATTGCAGATATTGCGTCAGGACATATTTCCATACATTTTGGTTTCCATGGACCGAACTATACCACGACGAGTGCTTGTGCTTCATCGAGTAATGCATTGGCGGATGCTTTCAACCTTATCCGTTTGGGTAAGGCGAATGTCATCCTGGGTGGTGGTGCCGAGAGTGCTATCTGTATGTGTGGTGTGGGTGGTTTCAATGCCATGAAAGCCCTTTCAACACGTAATGATGACCCGGAGCATGCCTCACGCCCGTTCAGTGCCAGTCGTGATGGTTTCATCATGGCAGAGGGTGCCGGTTGTCTGGTGCTTGAGGAGTTGGAGCATGCCAAGGCGCGTGGTGCGAAGATCTATGCGGAGATGGTCGGTGAGGGTGAGAGCGCTGATGCTTATCATATCACGGCCAGTCATCCCGAAGGTCTTGGCGCTAAGTTGGTGATGCAGGCAGCCCTTGAGGATGCCGGTATGAAGCCCGAGGATATCGACTATATCAATGTTCACGGCACCTCTACCCATGTGGGTGATATCTCTGAGGCTAAAGCTATCAAGGAGGTATTCGGTGACGCTGCCTATAAGCTGAACATCAGTTCTACGAAGTCGATGACGGGACACCTCTTAGGTGCTGCCGGTGCTGTCGAGGCTATGGTCAGCGTTCTCTCCGTGCAGAACGATATCGTACCGCCAACTATCAACCATGAAGAGGATGATAAGGATCCGGAGATTGACTATAATCTGAACTTCACCTTCAATAAGGCACAGAAACGTACGGTTCGTGCCGCAATGAGTAACACATTCGGCTTTGGAGGACACAATGCCTGTGTAATATTCAAGAAATATGTTGATTAGAGATCTAATTGACCGTATAAAGCTCCCTTTCCGAAAGGATAAGGAGCTTTATTTTTCTATTCAGCGTATTGTCGGGTTCTATCCTCATCACATCGATTATTTCAAGCAAGCCCTGATGCATAAGAGCATCGGTAAGCGCAATGCCAAGGGACGCCCCATCAACAACGAGCGGTTGGAGTTTCTGGGTGATGCGATATTGGGTGCTGTCGTCGGTGATATCGTTTTCCGTCATTTCGAGGGTAAGCGTGAGGGGTTCCTGACCAATACCCGCAGCAAGATTGTGCAGCGTGAGACACTCAACCGCCTGGCTCGTGAGATGGGTGTCAACGATATGATTGTCAGCAGTGGCCACAGTTCTTCACACAACAGTTATGTGGGTGGTAATGCTTTCGAGGCCCTCATTGGTGCTATCTATCTCGATCGCGGCTACGATGCCTGCATGCGGTTTATGGAGAAACGTGTGCTCAACGAGCTCATCAATATTGACAAGGTGGCTTACAAAGAGGTGAACTTCAAGTCGAAGTTGATAGAGTGGAGTCAGAAGAACCGTGTGAAACTCGACTTTAAGCTTCTCGAGCAGACCAGTGATGAAAAGGGCAGTCCTGTCTTCACCTATCAGGTGGTGCTTGAGGGTATCGAGTGCGATAGCGGCACGGGATACAGCAAGAAGGAGAGTCAGCAGCAGGCTTCAAAGATGGCCCTCCAACGGTTGCGTAAGAACCCGCAGTTTATCGATAGTGTCTTCGCTGCTAAAGCTAATAGAACGAAGATGGAGGAAGAACCCAGGCATGGGGTTCCCGATACAGAACAGAAAGAGGAATTCTTCATCAGTGAAGGACAACCACAGGAGAAACGTGAGCGCTCTCGCGAGGAACAACCCCAGGAACAGCGAAAGAATATCCGTGAAGAACAATCCAAGGAGCAGCGCGAGATGGTAAGTGAAAAACGATCGATGCGTGAGACAGCTATTGAAGAGCAACAACCGGAACAGCCATCTGAAGAACCGGATGAGTTTGACCTGTCGGATATCTCTGCAGCACCGAAGGAACTCTCGCGTGAAGAGATCATCGCCGCTGCCGAAGAAGCTGCCTTCGCGGCAACAGAAGAGGCTGTTTAAGTGAAGAGGTTAGAAACAATTAACAATAACCAATTAACAATAACCAATTACCGGAGCAGCGAGCGCAGAGTGAAACTTGTTTCAACTATGCCAAGTCGCGACGGTAATCGCCGAAGGCAATTGATAATTATGTAATAGCGAGAGCTAGCCCCCCTCTCCCATCCTTTGATGTTTCACATCGAACTCGCTCACGCTCGGCATAGCTCATGCAAGCATGGCTCTGCACTCGCTTAATCGCGACTTTCCCCCTTGGTAGGGGGCGAGGCGTCCGATT
>JAFZPF010000138.1 GCA_017550455.1 Prevotella sp. | reverse complement strand
TTATGAATTATGAATTATGAATTATTTTGTATCTTTGCCCCAATAATTTGTGTTTTATGCATACAAAAGAAGAAAAAATGCAGGCTTTCGGTCGTTTTCTTGACGTATTGGATGCGTTGAGGGCTAACTGTCCATGGGATAAGAAGCAGACGAACGAGAGCTTGAGGCCCAATACAATCGAGGAGACCTATGAACTCTGCGATGCCCTTATCAAGAATGATATCCACGACATCTGCAAGGAACTGGGCGATGTGTTGTTGCACATTTGTTTCTATGCTAAGATTGCTGAGGAAAAGGAACAGTTTGATATGGCCGATGTGTGTAATGCGCTCACTCGGAAGATGATTACCCGTCATCCCCATGTCTATCATCCTTCTCAGATCGATGCCGAGGATCCCAAGCCGCTGCCGTATGTACCTAGTGACCTAGGGGATCTAGGAAATCCTAGGAATCCTAGGGTAACTACCGTGTCTCAGGTTCTCGAGAACTGGGAGCAGATAAAACTCAAGGAGAAAGACGGCAACGAATCCGTGCTCTCTGGCGTACCCGATGCCTTGCCGTCACTCATCAAGGCTTATCGCATACAGGATAAGGCCCGTAATGTGGGCTTCGACTGGGAAGACCGTCGGGATGTGTGGAAGAAGGTACACGAGGAGTTGGCAGAACTGGAGGTTGAACTGGAAAAGGATGACAAAGCCCATTCTACTGAGGAACTTGGCGATTTCCTGTTCAGCGTTATCAATGCAGCCCGTTTGTACAAGCTTAATCCTGATAATGCGCTCGAGAAGACCAATCGTAAGTTTATCGACAGGTTCAATTATATCGAGGCACATAGCATCAAGATTGGTAAACCGCTGAAGGATATGACCCTCGAGGAGATGGACCGTCTGTGGGAAGAAGCAAAAAAAGAAATTAATAAACAGTAAAAGCTTATGAAGAAAACCTTGTTTTTAGTAATGGTTGTTGCCGGTATCGTAATGCTCGGCAGTTGTGGTGGTGGTAAACAGCAGGGTGGTACGGATGATACCGACTCTGTTGAGGCAGGTAATCTCGTACCCCGCGATAACACGATTTATGGTCTTTGTTCTGGTGGTACGGCGATGAACACGCTGGAGATGATCACAGACAATGGTGACACGTTGACGCTGAGTCTGGAGAAAGCTCAGGAAGCTGGAAAAGTCTTTGGTGGTCTTCAGGTTGCCGACCGTCTGGCTGTGATAGCCGACAAGGATAGAAAAGAGGCCCAGATTGTCATCAACCTGAACACATTGATGGGCGATTGGGTGATGCCTGATCCTATCGATGGCAGTGCTGAGATCGGTATCCGCATCAAGGAAGGCGGCGTGGCTGAGAGTATCGACCAGAGTACCATCATCTATCGTACGTGGAAGATCTTCAATGGTGATCTTGAGATTCTTCTTGTACGAGAGGGTGGAGGTGACGAACAGGAGGAAAACCGCTATGAGATCCTTACCTTGGGTCCTGACACGCTGGCTTACCGTACGATAGGAAAAGCCCGTGATGAAACAGAGACATTTGAATATAGCCGTTGGAAAGAGAAGCCGCAGTTGGATCTTGGCATAGAATTGGAAGATACCAACGACGAGTTCAATAAGATCTAAGACATCGTTCGTAGTGGAACCGTTCAAGGTACATATCCTAGGGTGTGGAAGTGCGCTTCCCACCCTTCGTCATTACGCATCTTCACAAGTCGTAGAGGTACGTGATAAGGTGCTGATGCTTGACTGTGCTGAGGGTACCCAGATGCAGTTACGCAAGAGCCGTGTGCGTTTCACGAAGCTCGGCCATGTATTCATCACCCACCTGCACGGCGATCATTGCTTTGGTCTGATTGGTATGATCTCCACCTTCGGTCTGTTAGGTCGTACAGCCAAGTTACATGTTCATGGTCCTGAGGCATTGGGACCGGAGCTGAAGCGGCAGATAGCGTTCTTTACGCATGACCTTGGTTTTGAAGTGGTGTTCCATGCGGTGGATACGACTCGTCGTGAGGTCGTCTATGAAGATCGCAGCATCCTCGTGGAGAGCATACCACTGGAGCATAGAGTGCCTTGCTGTGGCTATCTGATCAGTGAGAAGCCCACGCAACCTCATATCCGCCCGGAGATGATGGCGTGTTATGGTATCCCACGCAGTCAGGTGGGTAATATCAAGGCAGGGGCCGACTGGGTGACTGCCGATGGAGAGGTGATCCCCAACAGCCGTCTGGTGAGGGCTGCCGATGCGCCCCGTTCCTATGCCTATCTGAGTGATACGCGCTATCTGCCTCAGTTGCATGAGCAGTTGGAAGGTATCTCCACGCTTTATCATGAGAGCACCTATGGCGACGATCATCTTCCTCAGGCGGATAAGTACTGCCATTCAACAGCCCGACAGGCAGCGATGGTGGCAAAGGCCGCCGGGGTAGGGAAGTTGTTGCTGGGCCATTACAGCTCCCGTTATGAAGACGAACAGGTGTTGCTGCGTGAGGCAAAGGAGGTGTTTGAAAACACATTTTTGACCAACGAGATGGATGTAATTGATGTATAAATGCCCGAAAACAGCATTTTTTCCTTAAAAAATTTGTTTTATTCGGATGTTTTTCCTACCTTTGCACAAACTATCGATGCGTATGATTAAAAAATTACTCGTCTTATTTACCATTCTGACCCTCTCGCTGATGGCTCCGGTAACTGCCAGTGCCAGTCGGGAATATGTAGCTGGGGTGATGGATTTCCAGAGTGGTGAAATAACCGTCTCATGCGTAGAGCGTACATTATCTATTTTAGGTGCTGAGGGTAAGACGGTGCAGATCGTCTCTCTCACCGGCAGGGTGGTGTTCGAGGCTGTTATCGATAGTCCTGCGAAGAAATTTGAACTCGACATCCCGAAAGGGGTCTACATCATCAAGGTAGGCTCGTTAGTCAGGAAGTTCTCATTTCGTTAATAGCTTTTCCTCCAAGATTTACTGAGTTGGCAGACGATCGCGAATTATTAGCGTTGCTTCAGGATCCAAAGACACAGCGTCGTGCCTTTGAGCAGGTTGTGCGCCAGAATGGTGAACAGCTCTACTGGCAGATCCGTCGGATCGTACTGACGCATGAGGATGCCAACGATGTGCTCCAGAATACCTTCCTCAAGGCATGGAACGGGCTTGCCAGTTTTCATGGCGATGCCCATATCTATACCTGGCTCTCACGTATCGCCATCAATGAGAGTCTGGATTTCCTTCGCCGTAACAAGCATC
>JAFZPF010000137.1 GCA_017550455.1 Prevotella sp. | reverse complement strand
TTGTCACTTAATGTATAGGTGGCTTGTATCGGCAGGGTGAGCATCCATGAGGTTACCTCCTGTTTGATATGACCGGTGAACAGACCATCTAAGCGACTGTCGCCTTTCACCATTTCCATGTGATATCCCTTGGTAGTTATATCAGCATCCATGCCTTTGTTCTCAAAATGAAGACCGGTCAGCAACCCCCAGTTCTTCTGGAAAGGCAGTTGCACATCAATACCCACCATAAAAGAGGGTGTAAGTCGATAAGCGTCAAGACTGCGGATCGTTGCCGGCAATCCGAGAGGTGCCGTACCGCCGATGCTATATCCTGCACGTGCTTTCAATTGAATACTGTCTATAGGGCATGCTGCAGCCATCTTTCCAGGCAACAGGATGCAAAGTGTGAATATGATAATTGTTAATTTATTTCTCATACAATGGTCCTCCTACTCTTCATCATTGTCAAATAATACCTCAACCTCATCAATATAGAGCGTGCTGCCAACAGATCCCTCAAAATTGTCACCGTTTTTGCTGGATGAGAACACGAGAGTGAGACTGTATCCTTGGGATGCAAGTATTGCTTCATCTGCATCACTACCTTTGAAGAACATCTCAAAGCGAGTCCACTCGTTGGTTGCCGGTAATGACTCTACCTGAGCAATCTTGAGAATCAGCGGACTGGTCATCACATCGTCGCCATAGAGTACGACACTCTTGCCGTTCTCGTCAGTATTGCGGAAGAACACAGCATAGATACTTGCTTCATCGACACGTCCTGGCACTATCTCTTTCTTAGCATTGGTGAACTCTGGGCCCGGCTGATATTTGTAGTATCCGGTAACTCTCACTGGTTCCCTGTCTATTGAAATACCGAACTCGGTAGCTTTCAAAGGTTGGAGAATTACGCTGTTGACATTAAACTTACCGATGAAGAGATTTCCTGCGGCGATGGGCTTCTTCATCATCTCTCCCAACTGACCGGTTGCCTGTGTGTTCATGCATACACATTTTCCCTTGTAACCATTTTCATAAGAGTAGGTTGGGAACGTTTCCGGTTGTGCTTTATAGGCAGCGATGATGGCTGCTCCCGGATTTCCTGTAGCCCAGATGTTATGGCGTGTACCATTCTGGTCGATCTCGTAGAAGCCGTGATAACTACAGGAACTGGCCTCAACAATTTCTACATTCTCGAAACTGAACTTGTCGCTGGGTAGACTGGCTTCTTGGAAAACCACTTTATATTCACGTTTCCAGGCCCCGTCTTCTGAAGTAACGGTGTAGGTGACAGGACCGTTGGTGAAATCCTGTACCGAACCATTAGCCGGTGAGATAGTAGCTCCCGGTGTCAAGGTGAAGTTCACGGGAATCTGCTTCGATAAGGATATCAGTGAGCGCACGGAGAAGACAATCTCTTTCTCGTTGGAAGCGATATTCTCTAATCGCATTTGTGCGGTTTGATAAAAATGGGGTACATACTCATCACCTTCCACCCAGGCGCTGAGGATGTCACACTCCATGTTCAACGGTTCGTCTTTGATACAGGATGTCATCAGCAATGAACATAATGTAACAACTAAGAGGGAAACCTTAGACAGTTTATTCTTTTTCATCATTTGCAAATAATACCTTGTTTTTCGAATTTTAAATAATTTGCAAAGTTACATAATTTCTGCAAATTATACAAATAATTCCGAATAATTGTAAGGTTCGAAACCCCTGCTCCGATAATGTATAATTTTTTAATGGTTATTGTTTATTGTTTAATGTTTCTTGTGCTTAAACACTTTTTCCTCAATGGTTTGGAAGATGATGAACAGGACGGGTACCATGAAGAGCAGGGCTAGCGTTCCGACGAACATACCGCCGATGGTGCCCACACCCAATGATCGGTTACCGTTGGCACCTACACCCGAGGCAAGGGCTAAGGGCAACAGTCCGAAGATCATGGTCATGGATGTCATCAGAATCGGGCGCAGTCGAACACCGGCAGCGGAGAGCGCGGCATCCACGATGGACATTCCTTGTCGTCGGCGCTCAGAAGCATATTCCGTCAACAGGATAGCCGTCTTGGCCAATAATCCGATGAGCATGATCAGTCCTGTCTGCATATAGATATTATTCTCCAACCCCCAGAGACGGGCGAAGATAAAAGAACCTGCCAGTCCGAAGGGTACACTCAGGATAACAGCCATAGGGATGAACAGACTCTCATAGAGTGCGCAGAGGATGAGGTAGATAAAGACGATACAGATAATAAACACCAGTGTGGTGGTGTTGGCGGCTGAATCCTCCTCACGGGTCATACCGCCGAACTCATATCCATAGCCTTCGGGAAGCACTTCTGCTGCGGTCTCTTTGATGGCTTTGATGGCTTGTCCGGTGCTATATCCGTCTGCAGGCACACCACTTACGCTGATACTGGGGAAGAGGTTGAAACGTGAGAGTGTCTCCGAACCATAGATACGTGTCAGGGTGAGATACTGTCCGATAGGTGACATCTCCCCTTTGTCGTTCTTCACAAAGATATTGTTCAGCGACTCTGTGTCAAGACGATATTCGGGTGCTGCCTGTACCATCACACGGTACAGTTTTGTGAACCGCACGAAGTTGGAGGCATAGTTACCTCCTACATATCCGCTCAGTGTGCTGAGCACGTCGGAGGGTGACACTCCGCGGCGTTTGCAGAGCGCGGCATCCACCTCTATGCGATACTGTGGATATTTCATCGAGAAGCTCGTAAATGCCCGTGAGATCTCTTTCCGTTCGTTCAGCGCACCGATCAGCTGGTTGGTATAGGTGAACAGATCTTCTATCGTGCCGCCCTTACGGTCCTGGATGTACAACTCGAAGCCGTTGGTACGTCCGAATCCGGGAATCATCGCCTGGGTGTTCACCTGGATCTTGGCATTGGAGATGTCTGCGGTACGACGGTAGATCTCTTCCATCACGGCTTGTACATGATCCTTCTTCGCTTTACGCTCGCCCCATTTCTTCAGTTTTAGCGTGAAGTTACCATTCGAAGATGACTGATCGAATCCCACACCGTTACCGGCTATCAGTGAGTACATACGCAACTGTGGCATATCCTTGATACGACTCTCCACTTCTTGTAGGATGTGATAAGTCTGGTCGAGGTTGGTGCCCGGTGCTGCCTGCACGTTAATAAACACCGTTCCCATATCTTCATTAGGCACCAGTCCTGTCTTGGTGGTTTTCATCAGCAATGCCAGGACTACTACGGAAACGACGATGAGAATACCGGCTAACCACTTGCGGGGGAACAGCCATGCTGCCACCCCTTTGTATTTCTTTACCATCCTTTGGAAGGCACTGTCGAACGCGATATGGAAACGGGTGGAGAAACTGGCTCTCTCACCATTGTTCGTATCTGCATGGGGTGTCATGATTAATGCACAGAGAGCCGGTGAGAGGGTAAGGGCATTGAAAAGTGAGATAGCCACAGCGATTGCCATAGTCAGTCCGAACTGCGTATAGAACGTTCCGGTGACTCCGCCGATGAATGATACCGGCACAAACACCGCCATGAATACCAAGGTGGTCGTGATCAGTGCCGATGTGATGCCATGCATGGCATCGACGGTTGCCTCATAGGCTGTCCGTTTATGAGGTGATGACGAGTTGTAATCCTCATCAAACTGCGCTTGCACAGCCTCTACCACCACGATGGCATCATCCACCACCGTACCGATAACGAGCACTAAGGCAAAGAGCGTGAGCATGTTCAGTGAGAAACCGATGGCATAGATCACCGCCAG
>JAFZPF010000136.1 GCA_017550455.1 Prevotella sp. | reverse complement strand
CTTTTTGTCAGTTCGTCGGCGTATGAATCGGCAGAAGAGTATGAAAAGGAGACAGAAAAGAAAGAAAAGGCAGATATATAACCAATAGCTTGTCTCGCCGAATACCATGCCGGCAGTGGTTCCTGCATAGCCGAACCAACCGAAGATCGTGGCATCGATATTCTTGAAAAAATATTGGAAATAAGGTATGTTGCCTGCGGATACAGCAAAGACGATGCAGTAGAGAACACTGAGGAAGATTGTAGCGAAACGTCGTACCCCAGAGTGATAGAAGCCAATACATGCCGGCAGTAAGACTACTGCCAGGGGAAGGATCATCAAGTAGCATGCCACGACGTTATCAAACCAGATACCACGAAGGAAAGCCTGTGACCACAAAAAAGGTTGTCCATAACTGTCGGGTGAAAGCATGTCGTGCAGGCTATAGAACTCAATACCTCTGAAAATGGTTGTCAACAGCAATGCCATCACATGGATGGTGAGCAGGAAAATGACAGTGTGTATATATCGTCTCATGGCCTCTGTTTTTTCAGTTATTATCAATAAACATCTGCAAAAATACGAAAAAAACCTCAAATCAATGAATAATTAAGATAAAGAAGTCATGTCATGTCATAAATAGTCGTTAAATCTTTTTTAATTGTCATTTATTTAGAAGGATTTTTATAATTTTACAGTCTGAATAAAAAGGTTATGACACAGACGGAAGAACAGATTAAGAAAGATGAGTATTTCATGCAGCGGGCATTGGACGAAGCACGGCAGGCATTTCGAGAGGGGGAGATACCCATAGGAGCTGTCGTGGTTTGCCGCGACCGGATTATTGCCCGAGCTCATAATATGACCGAGACGCTCACGGATGTCACGGCTCATGCGGAGATGCAGGCTATTACGGCTGCTGCCAATATGTTGGGTGGAAAGTATCTTACGGAGTGCACTTTGTATGTTACGGTAGAACCCTGTGTGATGTGCGCCGGTGCTATAGGATGGGCACAGATACCACGTATTGTCTATGGTTGCAGGGATGAGAAACGTGGATATCAGTTGTATGCGCCTAAAGCCATGCATCCCCGTTCAACAACAATTGGCGGTATCCTCGGGGAGGAGTGCCGCCAATTGATGCAGGAATTCTTTATTTCCAAGAGATAAGTCTTACTTAACCATCACAACCAGATACTTGCTGGTGCTCCAGAAAATCTGTGGGTTGGTGATCTTCAGTGTAAACTGCTTGTTAGCATCCTGTACAAGCATATAACTGCTTGTGGGATGTGGGGTAAGCACCTTCACAGATTTAGAGTACAATTTGATCTCTTTGTCTATACGGATGTCGATCTTCGTGAAATAGTTCTTGTTGAAGTTCTCACGTAATACTTTTCCGTCGTCATAGATATTCTGCTCCTTCAACTCTTTCTTTGTTCCGAATACGAACCATGCGGTATTCAACTGTTTGTCTTGGTTGTTAATCGTCTCGGTCTTTTTGGCACTCTCATCTTGTAAGGCTGTAACATGGGTGTTCAGATTGGCATTCGACTCCTGAAGATCCATGATCTTTATCTCTTTAGAGTCTAAGTCAGCCTGTAACTGCTGCAGCTGCTGGTTCTTTGATTCCAATTCCTGAACCAGACCGTCGATGGTCTTCTGGAATTCTTCACCTTTGAGGTTACTGTTCTTTAGCTGAGCCTGCAGTTTTTTAATTAACTCACGGTTCTTGGCCATACGGTCTTTGATAAACTGTACGTTCTCACGCATCTGCTGAGCGCGGTCAGCACGCTCACCTGCCTTGGCAACGTTTACCCGACCCTCAGCCTCACTGATCTCACGGAATCCCTCCTGAATCTCATTTAAGATGCCTAACATGTCGTTAAGTTCATTGTCTTTCTGCTCGATAATCTTCTGAAGAGAATCGTTCATGCCGCCGTCGGGCATTACCGGTGCAGGTTTCTGATTGTCGCAGGCAACGATGGCCAGCATACATAATACGGCAAATAATAATTTTCTCATATTACTTCATTTTTTGTTTATTATCTTTTTTTCCGGCAAGAACAATAACGAACTCACCTTTAGGTTCTTTCTCTTTAAAGTGGGCAATCACCTCTTCGAGGGTTCCCCTGACACTCTCCTCGTGGATCTTTGAGATCTCCCGGCAACAACTTACCTGTCTGTCAGCACCAAAAAATACCACGAACTGCTCCAAGGTCTTCAACACCCTATATGGACTTTCGTAGAAGATCATCGTGCGCTCCTCATCAGCCAGATGCTCCAATCGCGTCTTCCTTCCTTTCTTCTGCGGTAGAAAACCCTCAAAGCAAAAACGCTCGTCGGGGAGACCGCTGCTGACCAAGGCAGGTACAAAGGCTGTGGCTCCAGGAAGTGTCTGTACCTCGATACCTGCGGCGATGGCTTCACGTATCAGATAGAAACCGGGATCACTGATACCCGGTGTGCCCGCATCGCTGATCAATGCAATGGTCTGACCGCCTTTGAGCCGCTCCACAATACCCGCTGTCGTACCATGCTCGTTAAATTTATGATGCGACATCAGGTGATTCTTGATCTCAAAATGTTTTAGGAGGATGCCCGATGTGCGGGTGTCTTCCGCCAAGATCAGATCTGCTTCTTTTAGGATTCTTATCGCTCTCAGCGTGATATCCTCCATGTTTCCCACCGGTGTGGGTACTACATATAACATGTCCTCTTCGATGGTTAGACTTTGCAAATATAATGGATTTATTATTTATTTGTTCATTTGAACAGAAAAAAAAGCACTTTTCTTTGCAATTTTTAAAACAGAATTGTAATTTTGTACCGTTATGATGGAATATTTACAGGGGGAATCACATCGTCCCGGAAGAATAGAGGTGGTGTGCGGTTCTATGTTTTCTGGTAAGACAGAAGAACTGATACGAAGGTTGAAACGTGCTAAGTTTGCCAAGCAACGGGTAGAGATTTTCAAACCGTCGCTGGATACAAGATATAGTGATGTGGACGTGGTGAGTCATGATCAGAATGCTATCCCAAGTACGCCGATTGATTCTTCGTCGTCGATTCTGTTGCTGGCTGGTGACAATGAAGTGATAGGTATTGATGAGGCACAGTTCTTGGATGAAGGACTGGTCGATGTGTGTAATCAGCTGGCTAACCGAGGTGTGCGTGTGATCATTGCCGGACTTGACATGGATTTCCGTGGCATACCCTTCGGTCCAATGCCTGCCTTGTGCGCTATTGCCGATGAGGTTACGAAAGTGCATGCCATCTGTGTAAAGTGCGGTTCACTTGCTTATCTCTCTCATCGTCTGATCAAGAACGATAAACGGGTGTTGCTCGGTGAGACAGGTGAGTATGAGCCATTGTGTCGTGAGTGTTACCGCAAAGCCGTTGAGGAAGAGAATAGCCAACCCTAAAAACGTTTGAGAGGAATGATACAGGAAAAGATAACATTCGACCGTTTCATCCGCTGGGTGATTATCGTGCTGGTCGTGATAGGAGTGTATCTGATAGTGAGTAAGCTAAGCAGTGTGCTCTTGCCTTTTTTCATCGCATGGTTCTTCGCTTATCTTATCTACCCGATGGTTAAGTTCGTGGAGAATAAAATGCGTGTGCGTAACCGTGTGTTAAGCATCATCATTACCTTGGTGTTCGTGATAGCTGTAATAACAGGTGTGGTATGGCTGATTATACCGCCAATGATTGAACAGATCGGAAAACTAGGTCCGCTGATCACGAAATACCTGCAGTTACAGACCGAGACTAACGATTTGTCGCGTATGATCCGTGACTGGATTGCGAATAATCAGGAGACCATACAGAATTTCATCAAGCAGAAAGACTTAGTCAGCATCGCTCAGCAAGCTATGCCACAGGTGTTCTCTGTGTTGGGACAGACAGCCAGTATCATCATCAGCATCGTGGCTTCAGTCATCACCTTATTATATATGTTCTTCATCCTGCTCGACTATGAATATCTTACGGAGAACTGGATAAAGATCTTTCCGAAGAAAGCACGACCTTTCTGGAACTCATTGATGGGTGATGTGTCGCAGGCACTGAATAACTATATCCGTGGACAAGGACTGGTGGCGCTCACTATGGGAATCCTTTTCTGTATCGGGTTCACCATCATCAATTTCCCCATGGCGATAGGTCTCGGTATCCTTATCGGTATCATGGATCTGGTACCTTACCTGCATACCTTCGCCTTGATACCTACGGCTTTCCTTGCTCTGCTCAAGGCTGCGGATACCGGACAGAACTTTTGGATTATCCTGCTCTCTGCCGTGGCTGTCTTTATCATTGTTCAGGTGATCATTGATATGATTGTGACACCTAAGATTATGGGTACTGCCATGGGACTGAACCCGGCAATCTTGTTACTCTCATTGTCTGTGTGGGGTGCTTTGTTGGGATTTATCGGTGTTATCATTGCGCTACCGCTAACGACGATCCTTATCACATATTATCAACGGTATGTCACGCGGGAGACGCTTGAAGAGGATAGCATACCACCGGATGATAACATTCTTGTTCCAGAGGGGGAGAGGACCATACAATCGTATGATACATCAGAAATCCCCGTTGAGAACTTAAATGAAGAGACACAGATAAAGGAAAATCAAGAAAAAAATAGAAAAAACCACAGAATAATTTTGTGATTTCAAAAAATCATTGTACCTTTGCATCCGCAATTTTGAAAGATTGCTTTATAAGGTTTATGGAGATCCGTTAGCTCAGCAGGTAGAGCACAACACTTTTAATGTTGGGGTCTTGGGTTCGAGCCCCAAACGGATCACCAAGAACAATCCGCAAGAAACTGATTATCAGCCGCTTGCGGATTTTTGCATCTATAAAGTGCACCACATTTGCACCACTCAGCCACTATAACAAGGTTTTACAAACTGCCTCAAATACCACGAAACGGCTCATTAACACTTATTAGAGTCGTTCCAATAACTCTCTGCCCTTCTTCGTTAGATAGTATGATTGCATTGGGTGATTTGGAATTTCCGGGTACAGCATAGCAATATATCCTTCCGACAGATTGGGATTGATGTAGTTGTTTACAAAGCTCTTCCTGTCTCTAAGGTGCATACCTTCCATTAACAACTTAAGGTTCGCCCCATTCTCTCCAATTATTGAGAAGAATGTCTTTAGCTTTTGAGCCCTATTATCCTTTGAGGTTGTGGGGTTGAGGGGTGAACTTGTGGGGTTGTGGGGTTGTGGGGTTGTGAGGTTGTATGCTTGTATGGTTGCGCGTTTGAACGTGACCCATACGAATGCCGCATTTTGATTGAACTCTGGCTCCGGAAGATTTGCGTTCTTACAAGCATCAATCATCCGACCTACGCCACTGCCCCAGTTCTCCAAGAACGTAGTTTTAAACAGCACATCGGCAATAGTCGGGTTCTGAGGGTATGAATGATGAGATTGTTTAATGGTCTCAACAGTCAATTCGTCTGGCAAATGGCCAGTATTCTCAATCTCTACACGATCATCATAGATAGCAATGCCAACAGAACTACTTGTATTATGGAACATCCTGTGACAAAGGGCATTTGTCAAAGCCTCACGCAACGCTTCGGCAGGAATCTCCAATTTCTCTTCTCTCGTAAAGCCCACTATCTTGCCACTGAGAGAAAGGTGTTTGAAGAAGAACGCCATACCAGCATCGAGCAGTGTGAAGAAATTGCCGTAAGCTCTTTGATTGTCGATGAATTCCATCTTGTCATTGCCACGAAAGCGAGCCATACGAAGTAAGAACTGAGGGAACTGACTTGTATCTCGGAGGAATAATGCTGCTGCTGCATTTTTCAGTTTCCCATTTGTGGTAAGTTTCAGTTTCTCCACAAGACTCTCCGTTGTTTCCATTAGTGACGATTCTGGCATCCTACCACGTTCCACGCCAAGCCGGACACCACCACGAATACGCTGTTCCTCCAAATCTGCGATGGTGATGCCTTCACAAATATGATCTTCCCACTTATAGCGATTAGATT
>JAFZPF010000135.1 GCA_017550455.1 Prevotella sp. | reverse complement strand
GAGACCGCGCATATCAATGTGCATGAGTCAGGTGCTGTAGAGATGACCGGCCATAAGGTGCTCACCCTTCCCGAATATCAGGGAAAGATCAAGGTGGAGGATCTGCGTAACTGGTTGAAAACCTTCCATGCGGATGAGAACAAAGACCATTGTGTGTTCCCTGGACTCGTCTATATCACCTTCCCTACGGAATATGGTACACTCTATACTGCACAGGAACTGAGTGATATCTATGATGTCTGCAAGGAATATGAGTTGCCCCTCTTTATCGATGGTGCACGACTGGGCTATGGGTTGATGGCGCCTGATAACGATATTTCTTTACCGTTTTTGGCTCATCATTGTGATGTCTTCTATATCGGTGGCACAAAGGTGGGCGCACTTTGCGGAGAAGCCGTTGTCTTCACCCACAACAATACACCGAAGCATTTCTTTACTACCGTCAAGCAACATGGGGCACTCCTGGCAAAGGGACGTCTTGTGGGTGTGCAGTTTGATGTTTTGTTTACCGATAACCTGTATGAGCGTATCTCTAAAGGAGTTATGGAGAAAGCCATGCAACTGAAACGTCTCTTTCAGCATTATCAGATTCCGTTGTTCCTGGATTCTCCTACCAACCAGCAGTTTGTCATTCTGACGAAGGAACAGAAAGAGAAACTGTCGAAAGAGGTGGTTTTCGGAAAGTGGTGTGACTATGATGAGCACCGTGATGTCTGTCGTTTCGTCACCAGTTGGATGACAACAGACGACGATCTCTTACAATTGGAACACTTATTACAAGTTCTGTAAGGTCGGCTTTTGTGAGGTGGGCCTTAATATGAGCACCGATCTTGATACCTCCCAGATGGGGTATCGCATAGTTGATGCCGATGCGCTCATAGTATGATTTCTCTTGTTTGGTAGCCCAGTGGCCCATGTTACGATAGAGGTAGTAGCCTGCGGAAATGGCCAGTGACAGACGATGGTAGAACACCTCATGCTTGACGGATAACCCCAATGACCACGGACTGAGTTTCTCCTCATGACCGTAAACCCTGTTTACTTCTTCCGCTCGTTTACAGTAATTGCCGTAAAACATGTCTAAGCCGAGGCCGGAAGCCCAACGACGGGCATAGCGGCACATCACATCGGCTTGCAGCGAGTAGGTGACGTAAGTCTTAAAGTGACTGGTAAGATATTGGGGATCATCATGTGGGACGTTAAATTGTGTGTACACCCAGTCCTCAAACAACGTGCGCAGTCCGATACCCGGGGAGATATTCCCATAGATGTAGGGCTTGAACGGATGATGGGTGACCTTATCCACCGTCGTCGTTTCCTGATAGGGTCGGTAGCTGACACCGATATGGGGTGCCACGACGTTACATCCTTTGTTAGGACGGCTCAGGGTACCGTTGCTGTGATGATAGAAGGTGACACCGGTCTGCAAGGCAAAGTCTTTCGTCAGATGGTAGCTCAGTGACGTCTCTAACCCGAAGAAGATGAGCCAGCGTGAACCGATCATCTCATTGTCGATATTATTGTATTTATCGTATTTGCGATGACTGTATCCTGTGCCAACCATCAAGGTGTAGTCGAGTTCCCATCGTTTCTTTCGTAGTATCGGACGGCTGAAGGCACCATAGATACTAATGATATTTCCCATCTGTACATCGTGATCCAGTTGTGTGATGCGGGGATACTCTTCAAGATCCTTATGCATCGTCACTCCGTGGTTGAGATGATAGCTCATTCCAACCGAAAGAGTGGGGTAGTGATAGTCCTCCGCATAATAGTCACTGTCTTTCGGCAAAGACCGGTAGTTCAGTCGTGCGTCGATAGCCATGTTATGATGCTTCCTCATCCAACTCCTCTGATATCGGTCCACACTGATGACAGTTCCCGGTAGTACCGACAACTGTGCACCGATACGTGAGGGTTCCTGAGATAGGGCATCTACCTCAGTAGCATCGATGGAGACGGTGTTCATCAGGAGTGAGCAGATCAGTGTTATAAGCATCATTGTAAAAAAATAATAGAGAGACTTTCATCTCTCTATTATATTATTAATAAGGTAGATTAATATGCGAAAAGCGGATAATCCTTCATCGTCTCGTTCACCTTGGCACGTACACGGGCGATAACCTCCTCGTTGGTAGGATCGTTGAGCACCTCCTCGATCAACTCTGCGATGAGTACCATCAGGTCTTCCTTGGCACCACGGGTAGTGATGGCCGGTGTTCCTAAACGCAGACCAGAGGTCTGGAAAGCAGAACGACTGTCGAAAGGTACCATGTTCTTATTGACGGTGATGTCAGCAGCGACGAGCGCATTCTCAGCCACCTTACCAGTCAGCTCAGGATACTTCGGACGTAAGTCAACGAGCATAGAATGGTTGTCGGTACCACCACTTACGATATAGAAACCACGTTTTACCAACTCGTCTGCCAGCACCTTCGCATTCTTCTGTACCTGCTTAGCCCACTCTTTGAACTCTGGTTGCAGAGCCTCACCGAAGGCAACAGCCTTAGCAGCGATGACATGCTCCAGCGGACCACCCTGCTGTCCGGGGAAGACAGCACTGTTGAGCAGCTGACTCATCATCTTTGTAACACCCTTTGGTGTCTTCAGGCCCCAAGGATTCTCAAAGTCCTTACCCATCAGGATAATACCACCGCGCGGACCGCGCAAAGTCTTGTGGGTCGTAGAAGTGACGATATGTGCATATTTAACTGGGTTCTCGAGGAGTCCGGCAGCGATGAGTCCGGCAGGATGCGCCATGTCAACCATCAGCAAAGCACCTACCTTATCGGCAATCTCACGCATACGCTTGTAGTCCCACTCTCTGCTGTAGGCAGAACCACCACCGATGATGAGCTTTGGCTTATGCTCCAATGCCAGTGCTTCCATCTCATCGTAATCCACCCTTCCAGTCTCTTTATTCAGGTTGTAACCGATGGGATTATAGAGAATACCACTGGTGTTTACTTTTGAACCGTGTGAGAGGTGGCCACCGTGGTCAAGGTTCAGACCCATAAAGGTATCACCTGGCTTCAGCACAGCCAACAGCACAGCAGCATTTGCCTGTGCACCGGAGTGTGGCTGGACATTGGCATACTCAGCACCGAAGAGCTTACATACTCTGTCGATAGCCAGTTGCTCAACCTGATCTACTACCTGACAACCGCCATAATAGCGTTTGCCGGGATAACCCTCAGCATATTTGTTGGTCAAATAGCTGCCCATGGCGTTCATTACCTGATCGCTGACAAAGTTCTCTGATGCGATCAACTCCATGCCTTTTAACTGGCGCTGGTGCTCTTTTTCAATGAGATCAAAGATCTCAACGTCTTTTTTCATCGTGTTTTCTCTATTTTTTAATAAGTTATTAAGATGCTGCAAAGGTATGAAATAGTGAAAGAATAACCAAAGAATTAATAGTTAATAGTTAATAATTAATAGTTAATTATCAACGTTAACATTAACGATAACTTTGCAGGCAAAGCCTGCTAACTCTACACTCTAAACTATGAACTCTAAACTATGAACTATGAACTATGAACTATGCACTAGCTTTACACCAATTCCACCATATTGATATCCTGCTCTTTGTCGCAATAGTGGCATTTCAGGATACCCTGTTCCTTGTCTATCACATGGAAGATGGTGGCCATAGGCTCATTATTGGTGATACATTTGGGGTTGTTGCACTTGACAATACCTTGCAGCATGTCGGGTGTCTCAACACGTTTTTTCTCTATCACCTCATAATTCTTGATGATGTTCAGCACCACATTGGGGGCTACTACAGAAAGTTGGGATATCTCATCGTTGGTGAAAAACTTGTTCTCCACCTTGATGATACCTTTCTTTCCTACCAACTTAGAGATATAATTATTACCGATGGTGATAGGGGTGGGCAGTTCGTGAAGACGTAACATATTAGCCACCTGGAAGGTCTTATCTGCCGGTATATGGTCAATCACTGTGCCGTTCTCAATGGCGGCAACCAATCGTTCTTTCTTATTCATCATTATCTTGTTTTTTATTACTTATGGTCATATTCGGGGACAGGCACATGACAGAGCCAGTCCCCGAATGGTAATCATAACTCTACACTTTACACTCTACACTCTTCACTCTTAACTAATAATGGTCTTATCGTTCATTACTTCCTCGAGGGTTATTCCCAACACGTCGCAGATGATTGCCTCACGGGCATAGAGTCCGTTCTGTGCCTGTTGGATATAATATGCGTGTGGATTCTCGTCCACATCATAGGCTATCTCGTTCACACGTGGCAGAGGGTGCATTATCTTCATGTTCTCCTTACAGTTATCCAGCATGTCGGCCTTCAGGATATAGACATTTTTCACCCGTTCGTATTCCATCAAGTCGGAGAAACGTTCTTTCTGTACACGTGTCATGTAGATAATATCTGCATCACTGATAATCTCTTCGTTGAATTCCGTGTGCTCTACATATTTGATGTTGTTTTCTTTACAGTACAACTTATATTCATTGGGCATGGCTAACTCCTCGGGAGCGATGAAATGGAAGGTAGGGTTGAAGTGGCGCATGGCCATGATCAGCGAGTGTACCGTACGACCGTATTTCAAGTCACCTACCAGGTAGATATTCAGGTTCTCCAGTGTTCCTTGCGTCTGGTAGATGGTGTATAGGTCGAGCATACACTGTGAGGGATGCTGATGGGCTCCGTCGCCGGCATTGATGATAGGAATGGGAGCGATCTCACTGGCATAGCGTGCGGCTCCTTCTATATAGTGTCTCATGGCGATAACATCAGCGTAGTTGCTTACCATCAGGATCGTGTCCTTCAGGGTCTCACCTTTCGTACCACTTGTCACCTTCGGGTCGGCGAAGCCTATTACCCTGGCTCCTAGACGGTTGGCAGCTGTTTCAAAACTCAGTCGTGTTCGGGTGGAAGGCTCAAAGAAAAGGGTTGCCACCACTTTTCCTTTCAGTATTTCTCTGTTGGGATGTTTTTCGAACTCTTGCGCCATTTTGATCATATAAAGGATCTTTTCTTTGGTCAAATCGGCAATCGTTACAAAATCATGTTTTTTCATATTTGCTGATGTTTTTTTATTTCGAGCGCTAAGATACACATTATTTTTTATTTATTCTCTATTTTTTTCGAATAAAATGTGTATTTTTGCATTTGCTAATATTTTATGCTGACATATAGATGAGAAAGGCGTTTATACGTTTCCTTTGGGGAACATTATTAATAGGTATAGCAGCCCTCGTGGTGGGCTTCGTTGCCATTTGGAATGGTTGGGTAGGGTATATGCCCAATGTGGAAGACCTGCAGAACCCCATCAGTAAGTATGCCTCGCAGATTTTCTCTGCGGATGGAAAGGTGATGGGTACGTGGAGTTCCGGCAGGGAAAACCGTGTGATGGTGGATTACAACAACCTCTCACCTGAACTGATCCAGGCATTGGTAGCCACCGAAGACCAGCGTTTCTATGACCATTCGGGTATCGACTTCATCGCGTTAGGAAGAGCTATCCTTAAGCGTGGTATCCTCCGTCAGACCAGTGCCGGTGGTGGTTCAACCATCACGCAGCAGTTGGCCAAGCAATTGTATTCCTCAACGGCACACAGTACGATGGAGCGACTCCTTCAGAAACCTATAGAATGGGTGATAGCCATCAAACTGGAGCATAACTTCACCAAGGAAGAGATCATCTCGATGTATCTCAACTACTTCGATTTCCTGCATAATGCGGTAGGAATCAAGACTGCCAGTAACACCTATTTTAATAAGGAGCCTAAGAATCTCACATTGGCGGAGTCGGCAACACTTATCGGACTCTGTAAGAACCCTTCGTATTTTAATCCCGTGAGGTATCCCGAACGTTGTCAGGAACGACGTAATGTGGTTCTTAACCAGATGGTAAAGGCCGGTTATCTGGCTGACAGTACTTACAACCGCGTGAAAGATGAGCCGCTCGTCCTGCATTTCCATCGTAAGGATCATAAAGAAGGTCTGGCAACCTACTTCCGTGAGTTTATGCGTCAGTATGTGATGGCGAAGAAACCGAATCGCTCGGATTATCCTTCTTGGAACAAGAATAAATATGTGATCGATTCACTGACATGGGAAAATGATCCGCTTTATGGATGGTGTAACAAGAACCATAAGAAGAACGGACAACCTTATAATATATATACTGACGGACTGAAGTTCTATACGACGATCGATTCCCGTATGCAGGCATATGCAGAGGATGCTGTCTATCGTCATGTGGCACAGTATCTGCAACCGGAATTCAACAAAGAGAACAGAGCAAAGCCTAATGCTCCGTTTACGGATGCACTGACAGCCAAGGAGGTGACAGCCATCCTGAACCGTTCGATCCGTCAGAGTGAGCGATACCGGGTGATGAAAAATAATGGAGCCAGTGAGGAAGAGATACAGGCGGCTTTCCGCAAACCTTTAGAGATGAGTGTGTTTACCTATCGTGGGGATATAGACACGACCATGTCTCCATTAGATTCTATCCGCTATTATAAGAAATTCCTTCGCTCCGGTTTTATGAGCATGGATCCCCATACCGGTTATGTTAAGGCTTATGTGGGCGGACTCGACTATCATCATTTCCAATATGACATGGCGATGGATGGCCGCAGACAGGTAGGCTCTACCATCAAACCGTTCCTCTATTCTTTGTCGATGGAACACGGACTGTCGCCCTGTGATGTGGCACCTAACGTACAACGGAGTTATGGCAACTGGACACCTCGTAACAGCAGTCGTTCGAGATATGGACAGATGGTGACGCTGAAGTGGGGACTGGCCCAGTCGAACAACTGGATCTCTGCTTATCTGATGAGTCATATCGATCCTAATGATTTTGTACAGACGCTTAATGACTTCGGTATCAGTACGCCGGGCATCTATCCGTCTATCGTGCTTTGTCTCGGTCCTAATGAGGTAAGTGTGGGTGAGATGGTCAGTGCCTATACCACCTTTGCCAACAATGGTATCCGTTGTGCTCCTTTGTTCGTGACGAAGATCACTGATAATGAAGGAAATACGCTGGCAGAGTTCCAGCCACGTGTCAACGAGGTGATCAGTGAGGAGAGTGCCAACAAGATGTTGGTGATGCTCAAGGGTGTGATGGACGGTGGTACCGGTAGTCGTATGCGTTACCGTTATAAGATAGAATGTGAGATGGGCGGTAAGACCGGTACGACAAACCGTAATTCAGATGCTTGGTTTATGGGCTTCACGCCGTCATTGGTCAGTGGCTGCTGGGTAGGTGGTGAGGACCGTGACATCCACTTCGACTCGATGAAGATGGGACAGGGTGCGAATATGGCGCTGCCTATCTGGGCATACTTTATGCAGAAAGTCTTTGCAGACAAATCGTTAGGTTATAATCCAGACGAGAAATTTGATATCCCTGAAGGTTATGATCCTTGTGCCAGTCCCGCTGATACTAACGGTCTGAACGGCCTTGAGGAGGTGTATGAGTAGTTTAGGGTTTAGGGTTT
>JAFZPF010000134.1 GCA_017550455.1 Prevotella sp. | reverse complement strand
CTCAGGTGGATATGTCGAAGGTGAACTACAGCAAAGAGGTTTGGGCATTGGAGCCTACACAGATGATTGCGTATGTGAGCTGTCATGACGATATGTGTCTGACCGACCGTCTGCGTGCGTCTATCCCCGGCATAAAGGAGGATGAACTCATACGTTTGGATCTTCTGGCACAGACGGCAGTGTTCACCTCACAGGGTGTTCCCTTCATGCTGAGTGGTGAGGAGATGTTGCGTAACAAGAAGGGTGTACACAATAGTTTTGAGTCACCCGACGATGTCAATCACCTCGACTGGAACAATCTGCAGCGCTATCCACAGGTATTTCAGTATTACCAGCGACTCATCCAATTGCGAAAGAACCATCCTGCCTTCCGACTCGGTAAGGCTGAGTTGGTGCGCCAGCATCTTGAGTTCCTCGATGCACCGCAGAATGTCGTGGCTTTCCGATTGAAAGATAATGCCGGCGGTGATACATGGAAGAATATCATTGTAGTGCTGAATGCCAACAAGACATCGCAGACAATCGCTATCCCAGAAGGGTCCTATACCGTTGTCTGTCAGGAGGGTGTTATCAACGAAGAGGGTATCACCACCGTGTCTGGCAAAGAGGTGATGGTGGCGCCGCAGACAGCCTTGATGATACATAATTAAATTCTCTTATACAGTATTTTTTCAAAAATAGGTTGTCAGGTTGTCAAAACCCTTTGTGGCAGCGGCTTTGCAACCTGTTGGAGGTTGACAAAGGTTGACACGAGGTTGACAATGTTGCGCAGCAACATCAGATTTTCTCGAGAATTGAAGAGAAAAGGGTACTAAAGGCCCGGCAAAAGGTGGCCTTTTGCCCTGAATTCTCTCGAGAATTTGGAAGAAGTAATGACTATCCTTCTCCTGTTTAATGATGAACTTCTCCTGTAGAGGGTATCTGGTCATCGTTAATTGTTATTAGTATTGATAAATGTAATTAAGAATAAAAATATGAAGAGATTACTTTTATTATTTGCAGGGTTGCTCGTGGCTGTGGGAATGTCTGCCGCCACAAAGATATCCGTCAACCGTATCGACCCTACCGACTGGTATGTGGGTATGAAAGATGCACAGTTGCAGTTGATGGTCTATGGTGAGGGTATCCGTGATGCAGAGGTGACAGTCAACTATCCCGGCGTGAAGGTGGAGAAGGTAGTGCGCTTAGACAGTCCGAACTATCTCTTGGTGTATCTTGACATGAAAGGTGCGCAGGCAGGAACGATGCCTTTAGTATTTACGAAAGGAAAAGCTCGTACGACTGTAAACTATCAGTTAAAAAACCGCGAGATGAGCGGTGACAAACGTGAGGGATTCAGTATCTATGATGTGTTGTACATGCTGATGCCCGACCGTTTTGCCTCAAGTGGTCAGTATGTAGAGAAGGCAAAAGCACTGAAGGGGAAGAAGGTGAAAAATGCTGATGATGCCCGGCTGATGAGTCTGAACACGTATGTCGTTGACCGTTCACAACCCTCTCTCCGTCATGGTGGTGATCTGGAAGGCATCCGACAACATCTTGACTATTTCAATGAGTTAGGTGTTACTGCCTTGTGGCTGACACCGGTGTTGGAGAATAACTCTCCTGACAATGAGGCAGGATACAGTACTTACCACGGGTATGCGACAACCGACTACTATCGGGTGGATCCGCGCTTCGGTACAAATGCGGATTACCGCAGGTTAGTGGATGAGGCCCATCAGAAAGGACTGAAGGTGGTGATGGATATGATCTTCAATCACTGTGGCTTTGAGCATCCCTGGGTAGCAGACCAACCGAGCAAAGACTGGTTTAACCTGCCGGAATGGTTGGTGGATTCAAAGGGTACTTCCGTTCCCAATGCCAAATTCCAGCAGACCAGTTATAAGCTGACACCTGTGAAAGACCCATATGCCTCAGAGGTTGACTTGAAGGAGACGGTAGAAGGATGGTTCGTTCCAACGATGCCCGACCTGAATCAGCGTAATCCACATGTGATGAAATATCTGATACAGAATTCTATCTGGTGGATAGAGACAGTAGGTATCGATGGTATCCGTATGGATACTTATCCTTATGCTTTCGCCGATGGTATGGCACAGTGGATGAAGACGCTTGATGAGGAATATCCTAATTTCAATGTAGTGGGAGAGACATGGGTCACCGAACCTGCCTATACGGCATCTTGGCAGAAGGGCAGTAAGGTGGCAGACCATGACAGTTATCTCAAGACGGTTATGGACTTTGCCTTCTTTGATCGTCTGAGTTTAGCCAAGCATGAGGAGACAGATGCTTGGTGGAATGGTTTCAATCGCCTGTATAACTCTTTCTGTTACGATTACCTGTATCCAGATCCCACCCATGTGATGGCTTTCATCGATAATCATGATACGGACCGTTTCTTAGGTAACGGAAAAGATGATTTGGCACTGAAACAGGCATTAGCATTGTTGTTGACGGTTCGTCGTATCCCCCAGTTGTACTATGGAACAGAGATAATGATGAACGGCACGAAGGAAGTGACAGATGGTAATGTGCGTAAGGATTTTCCTGGAGGGTTCCCCGGAGATCAGCGTAATGCCTTTACTAAGGCGGGCAGGACTGCAGAAGAAAATGCTATGTTCGACTGGCTCAGCAGGATTCTGCACTGGCGTAATGGCAATGAGACGATCGTGCGTGGTTATCAGACGCAGTTTATCCCATATAACGGAGTATATGTTGTAGCACGTCGCTGGCATCGTCATGTGGTGATGACGATCATCAATGGTACCTCTAAACCGACGAAGGTAGATATTAAACGCTATAAAGAACTGATAGAAGAGCAGACGGAAGCTGAGGATATCACCACAGGTAAGACTGTCAGCTTACTGAAGGATATTCCTTTAGCACCACGACAGACGATGATTCTGGACTTTTAGTCAGTTAAAACACAATCACTCTAAAGGAATAAGGTGGCATCTTGATGGACCTTGTTCCTTTTGTTTTTATGAGTTGGGTGCAGACTTGTATGTCACTGGGCTTACCGCTAAGTTCTTCATACAGATACTCATCGGGTAAGGTAAGTCCCTGAAGATCTATCTCTGTGGCAACAGGTAACGCATTTATCAGTCGGAGATAACTTTTCCCTGATTTAGTGTCCTTTACCAATGATGCAACGAGGCGGCGGCCTATCTGTTTCTTCACACTATCGGTAAACGAATGATCGGTATTGATCTGCCATGTGGTAGGGATATACGTGTTACCGCTGTAAGTACCGAAGAGTCGTTGTGTCTCATAGCTGGGTGTGAGAGTAACATGCTCATTGTCGAAATAGATCATGTCGGGATCCCAGTTCTTATGTTTCTCATGACAGAGTAGGGGAGCATAACTGGTCATCGCCACGATATCTCCGTTGCGCTCTACATTACAGAGGTAGATAGCTTCTGTAAGGGCACATTCCACATCACTACGCCGCTTGTCACTGTTGCTGCTCCACTCACCAAGATATACCTTAGCCTTCGTGCGGTCGTAATGATCGTAATAATCCTGATGATTTAAAAACCATCCCGTACTCTCATAATAATGCTCATCCACCATCTGTGCCAAGTCCGGATGTGCGTTGTTGAAGCGCCAGCCTTCTATATAGTCGCTTGAGGGTGTATGGAAAGGTCCTGCTGTACCACAGATGATGATATCGGGATATCGCTCGTGGATGGCTTTGGTAATCATCTCGTAGCGTTCCTCGAAAGTGGTGCTGACTAAATCTTCGTTGCCGATACCTATATATTTAAGGTGAAAGGGTTCAGGATGTCCTGCTTCAGCACGTTTCTTTGCCCATTCATTGGTAGTGGCATCAGCATTTGCCCATTCAATAAGATGTAAAATCTCGTCGATATAGGTTTGCATCTCGGCCATAGGAATACCTCCTTGCTGTCCACCCATACCACGTGCATCAGCTTGTGAATTCTGACAAGGAACACCAGCAGCAAGAACAGGAAGTGGTTCTGCTCCCATGTCTTCGCACCATTGGAAATACTCATAAAAACCTAAACCACGCGTTTGGTGGTATCTCCAGATATTCATATCTGGCTTTCGGTCTTGCCATGGACCGATGGTTTCGCTCCAATGATAGATATTGTCAATACCTTGGCCATGACTCATACAACCTCCAGGAAACCGTACGAACTTAGGATGCAAGGCAGCTATTGCTTGTGCGAGGTCTTTGCGCAGTCCATGTCCTTTATAGGTGTCATGGGGGAAAAGACTCACCATATCAATAGCTATGGTACCTTTCTTGACTCCTTCTATAAGCAGACAGGCATCATTGCAGTCTTCAGTAGCGATAAACGTGGTATTGTAACGAGTCCATTCTTTCGATTTTGATGTAATAGTTGTGGTGCTTGCACTGGCTGTTTGTATGGGTTGTCCATTGTCGGTTCGTACCAATGAGATACGGATTTGTTTCTTCCTGCAGTCTATATTACGGAGGTAGCAGGAGAAATCATATTGTTCTCCTTTTTTCAGACAGATCCCATCCCATCCTTTGTTCCATACCTTCCCGTTCTCAAGGAGAATATGATGTGGGTTGTGAATGCTAAGCGGATGATCGGTAGCAAGTTGCAAGTCACCCTTCCACGCGGTTGTTGCATGCCAAGCTTTACCTTTGTTGTTATAATCCTTCTCTGTGTACTCGAAATCACGATTCTGTATCAGTTCTGCATAAAGTCCACCATCTGCCGCATAGGAGATATCCTCAAAGAAGATACCGATGAGTTTATCACTGATATTTTTCTGCAGGGAGTTATCTACAGAGAGTGTGGCTTTTAATGATGCGGGTAGGATTGGACTTAGTTTCTCTGCATCTTGGTGCATCCGCTCTTTGCTGCGTGAAGCGTCATCCTGCAGGGATTTATAATGATGTTGGATAGCTTGCAATTCATCATTGTTGAGATTGATAAGTTGGCCAATCTGTTGCTTCCCATCGATGGTGATCGTGTCGCGAAGAGTGCTCAATAGTCGATAGTCTTCCAGCCATCGGGGACTGGTACATGGCTCATCCATACTGAAACGACGAAATTCGTCTGTTGCATGAGTCTGACGGAGTTGTCCTTTGTCATCTTGAAACAGTACATATAACTCGTTTTCTGACGATTGTACGAGAACCGGGCGAAAACAACCTTTGGCAGTCATGATGGGGTAATCCTGTGGTCGCCAGGTAATCAGATCTGCACTGTAGGCAGCGGCAAAGGTAGGTGCCGTATCGTTAACCTGCCAGACAGCGCACCAACTACCGTCGGCTACCCGGGTGATAAAGGGTGAAAACATTCGTTTTTCCTGCCCCCATGCACCGTAGTCACTGGAAAGCAACTGGCCAATTTCTTCCCATTGCTGGTCTTGATTCTGGCAAGCAATATGTAGTCCATCACTGGGTCCTTGGTTGTAAACAAAGACGGAGATAATCGAAAGAATGATATTGTACATGTCTGATATTTTTAGATGTTACAAAGGTAACAAATAAACTTTGAAAGTGTGCCATATAGACACACTTTCAAAGAATAAGAGTAGTTTTCAGTCTTTTGCTACTGGCCATCCATCTTCAGTCCAGGTAATTTCCTTTTGCACTAACAGAGCGGCTCCTTCCATCTCTACACTGTAACCATGACAGATAAAGATGTCTTTGCCGTTCATGTGATAGGCTGCACAGTGTCCCATGGCCTCAAATGATTGATGATCACCCTCGACGAAGAGTGTACCACCACCTTTTCGCATATCCTTGCCATTCCGGTCTTTATAGGGTCCGGAAACTTTCTTACTACGCCCAACAGCCACACGATAGTTGCTCTTGGCGCCTCGGCAGCAGTAGTCCCATGACACAAACAGGTAATACCATCCGTTGTGTTTCATGATGAATGGTGCCTCAATAGCATTCTTTCCTGCAAATTTGGAGGTGGGATTGGGAGCTGCTTCTTTATAGCCTTTGGGATATCGGCGTGCAATCGTTTTCGGCTTGTTTGCTCTTAAAGAGGGTGCTCCGTAGTTGGAACCGCTTTCATCAACTGTCAGTTGAGCCAACTGAATACCATCCCAGAATGATCCCCAGACTATCCATGGCTGATCTTTGTCATCGATGACGATATTCGGGTCAATAGCATTCCATTTGTCACGTTTTTCTTTCGAAACAACAACCGCCCCTCCGTCAGCCCACCGATAGTCCGGCGAATTGGGATTAAGTGTCTTGTTTGTTATCAGTCCGATGGCAGATCCATTCTTTCCGAAGGTAGAACAACTGTAGGTCAACCACCATTTATCATGCCATCTGATGATGTCTGGTGCCCAGATATGCCTTTTAAACCCGGGTACAGAGTCATGTGTCCATGCCGGTATCTGTTCCAGCACACCCTGTTTATGCACAGTCCATGTCTTACGGTCTGTTGATGTAGCTCTCATAATTCCCATACCAGTGGCAAAGAGATAATAGGTTCCGTCTTCGAAAGCCATCACAGGGTCGTGAGCCATCAGCGTGTCTGTCACGAATGGAGTAACCGATTGTCTTTTCTGAGAGTCTTGTGCTGTGACTGCTATACTGCACAACATCATACATCCGATAATACAACAGTTTCTTTTAAGCATGAAAAATGATGATTTGATTTGTCAGTAGAGTAGCAGAAGACCAGCAAAAGCGCAATACATGATCATGCGGATAGGGTTGATCTTCATGAATTTTACACCGACAAATGTGGCGACAAACAGGAAACAACTGATCCAGAACTGCCAGGGATTATCGGGCGTACTGAAGTTGTCTGCCGTCATCAGCATCAAGGTAGCAGCAGCCAACAGTCCTACCACAGCAGGGCGCAGTCCGCTGAAGATGCCTTCCACAATCGGTGATTTCATATATTTCATGAACATCTTGCTGATTAAGATCATCAAGATGAGTGAAGGTAGTACCAGTGCGATGGTAGCCGTAGTACTTCCTAAGATTGCCATTGGCATACTGAATCCTGCATTTTTTACAGCTGTATATCCACAGTAAGTAGCCGCATTGATACCCACAGGACCGGGTGTCATCTGACTGATGGCTACAATATCCGTAAACTCGGCGGTTGTCATCCAATGCCAGTGATATACCACTTCACCCTGTATCAATGACAGCATACCATAACCGCCACCGAAACCAAAAAGGCCGATTTCAAAGAAAGTGATAAAGAGATAAAGATATACCATAATTCTTCTTATCGTTATTCAGTGGGTTTAATATATTTGCCATAGACATATCCTCCGATGCCTGCCAGGATAATGACAATAATCGGGGATACACCGAAAGCCCATATTGCCATGGCGCCTAAGATCGGTATCCAGCAGTTGGAGAGATTGATCTTCGCCTTACGGGCGAGATTGAAGGTGGGTACGGCGATAAGTGCTACCACGGCAGGACGAATACCTCGGAAGAGTGCTGCTATCACCCTGTTGTCTTCAAACTGATGGAAGAACAAGGCAATGAGCAGGATAATAAAGAAGGAAGGAAGTGCTGTGGCTAATGAGGTACACAGAGCCCCTTTATTACCTTTTAGTTTATATCCAATGAACGTGCTGATATTGATGGCGAAGACACCGGGACAACTCTGTGAGATAGCTATTAGGTCGAGTAACTCTTCCTCACTTACCCAATGGTGTTTATCCACAACCTCTGTGGTGATAATCGGTATCATGGCATAGCCACCACCGAAGGTAACCATGCCAATCTTAAAGAATGTCCTGAACGATTCCCAATATATCTTATCCACAGGTAATACCATTTAATTATTCTTGACTCGTCTTCTCCTCAATCCAGCGACGGGCATTGACAAAGGCTTCTATCCATGGTGTTACCTGATCATTACGACGACTGGCAGGATACCAGGCACATTGCCATGGGAAGATAGCACGCTCAAGGTGAGGCATCATTGCTAAATGACGTCCGTCTGCAGAGCAGATACCGGCTACATCATAGTCGGAGCCGTTTGGATTGGCCGGATAACCATGGTAGTTGTATTTGGCCACAATCTGATAGTCGCTCTCTTTGCCCGGTAAGTAGAACTTTCCTTCTCCGTGAGCAACCCAGATACCCAACTTGTTTCCACTCAGTGAATGGAACATAACACTCTCGTTCTCCGGAATCTGTAAGGTGATGAACCCACTCTCAAACTTATGAGAGTCATTGTGTAGCATCTTCGGTTTCTCTGTTGACTCCATAGTTTGTTTGACAAGTCCTAGTTCAACCATCAACTGACAACCATTGCAGATACCCAGACTGAGGGTGTCCTCACGGGCATAGAAACGCTCAAGGGTCTCTTTAGCCTTGGGGTTATAGAGGAAGGCGCCTGCCCATCCTTTCGCACTGCCTAAGACGTCAGAGTTGGAGAAACCACCGCAGAATACGATCATGTTGATATCTTCCAAGGTCTCACGACCGGTAATCAGGTCGGTCATCATCACGTCTTTCACCTCAAAGCCAGCCAGCCAGAGGGAATATGCCATCTCACGCTCACCGTTAGTACCTTTCTCACGGATAATGGCAGCTTTCGGACGTGGAGTATCTGATGATTTCTTCCATCTGTCGGCATCCAGACGATATTCTTTCAGTGTGCCGCCAAACTTACGATTGAAACGCATCTCCAACGGCTGAATCTTATAGTTGTCGTAACGCTCTTTCGCCTTGCCGTTGAAACTCTGTTTGCGGTCGAGCAGATAACTCGTCTCATACCAGATGTCACGCAGACGGTCAATGTCGAAGGTATGTTCCCATTCGTCTTTCTTAATAACAAGTGTGCGGTTGTTGGGGGTGGGGTAACCAATCTTTGCAAAACCTACACCGTGATCTTCGAGGAAATCGATAAAGTCGAACTTATGACGGTCGTGTACCTCGATGATCACGCCTGGATTCTCTGCAAAGAGATTCTTTACGATATCACCATCGGCCAGATTATGGAGATTGATATGCAGACCACCATTCTTGTTGGCGAAGGTCATCTCTAAAAGTGTGGTAACGAGACCACCTGCAGAGATATCATGACCAGCCATTACCCATCCTTTCTTGATCAGTTCTTGTAACACGTTGAAAGCATCACGGAAATAATCCGGATCTTTTACGGTAGGAACATCAGAACCTACCTTTCCGCGGGTCTGTGCAAAAGCGCTGCCACCCAGTCGTTGGTTGTCAAAGCTGAGATCGATATAATAGATGCTGGCATTCTTGTCGTTAACCAGTACCGGCGATACCACTTTGGTGATGTCTGATACCTCAGCACCCGAGCTTACGATAACAGTTCCCGGGGCAATGATCTTCTCGCCGTTAGGATATTGCTGACTCATAGAGAGGGAATCCTTACCGGTAGGAACATTAACGCCCAGTTCACAGCAGAAATCACTCAGTGCCTTGACAGCACTGTACAGACGAGCATCCTCACCAGCTTGGGAACGACAGGGCCACATCCAGTTGGCAGACAGACTGACACTGTCTAAACCATTCTCCAGAGGTGCCCATACAATATTGGTGAGTGACTCTGCAACAGAGAGAACACTACCTGCTTCAGGACTGGCAAGTCCTGCTACTGGAGCATGTCCCAATGCTGTGGCAATACCCTTCTTTCCACGATAGTCTAAGGCTACGACACCACAGTCGCTCAATGGCAACTGTATCTCACCCTGACACTGCTGACGGGCAATCTTTCCCGTGACAGAGCGGTCAACCTTGTTGGTCAGCCAGTCTTTACAAGCAACAGCCTCCAGACGGAGAACATCCTCTATATACTTATCGATGTCTTTAACGTCATAAGAAACATCTTCGTAACTGCGCTCAACAGTAGTGTCACGCATGATGGTCTTTGGAGAATGACCGAACATCTGTGCCACATCAAGATCGAAAGGCTTGACACCGTCACCTTGTTTAAAGGAGAAATGTGCATCACCGGTAGTCTCACCTACCACATAGAGTGGAGCGCGCTCACGCTCTGCGATCTGTCTGACATGCTCGATATGCTGTTCGTCGATAAGCAATCCCATGCGCTCCTGACTCTCATTGGCAATGATTTCTTTCGAAGAGAGGGTCTTGTCTCCGATAGGTAACTTTGTCATATCGATTTCACCACCACATTCTTCAACCAACTCAGAGAGACAGTTCACATGACCGGCACTGCCGTGGTCATGAATACTAACGACAGGATTGACATCCTCTTCGCAAAGAGCTCTGACCAGATTGTAGGCTCTCTTCTGCATCTCCGGGTTTGCACGCTGTACGGCATTCAACTCAATACCGTTGCTGTATCTGCCGGTATCTACCGATGATACACTACCGCCGCCCAGTCCGATACGGTAGTTGTCACCACCCACCACGACGATCTTGTTTCCTTTCTTCGGTTCTTTCTTCAGACAATCGCGCTTGGTTCCATAACCAACACCACCAGCCAGCATGATGACTTTATCATAAGCATATTTCTCATCACCTTCCTGATGCTCGAAAGTCAGCACAGAACCAGTGATTAGCGGTTGGCCGAACTTGTTACCAAAGTCGGAAGCACCGTTGGATGCTTTGATAAGAATCTGCTCAGGACTCTGATAAAGCCATTCCCTTACAGGCAGCAGTTGCTCCCAAGATGGCAGGTCTTCGGTCTTGCGTGCATACGAGGTCATATAGACGGCTGTACCGGCAATAGGCCATGAGCCTACGCCACCACCCATACGGTCGCGTATCTCACCACCTGTTCCTGTAGAGGCGCCGTTGAAAGGCTCTACCGTTGTGGGGAAGTTGTGGGTCTCTGCTTTCAGTGAGATAACACTCTCAATCTCTTTCACGCGGAAATAATCACTGGTACTCTGATCTGCCGGAGCGAACTGCTCGACGACAGGACCCTGCGAGAAGGCTACATTATCTTTGTAAGCGGAGAGGATCTTGTGCGGATGCTCCTTGGTCGTTTTCTTGATCATAGAAAACAGGCTGCTTTCCTTTTCCTCTCCATCAATGATGAAGGTACCGCCGAAAATCTTATGACGACAATGCTCGGAATTAATCTGTGCAAACCCAAAAATCTCGGAGTCTGTCAACGGACGGCCTAACTCTTTCTCTACCTTATGCAGATATTCTATTTCTTCCGGACTCAGCGCCAGTCCTTCTTGCTCATTGTATTCCTCCAGGTTATCCACATGTTTGATAGGCTCTGGCTGGATATTTACTGTGAAGATGTTCTG
>JAFZPF010000133.1 GCA_017550455.1 Prevotella sp. | reverse complement strand
TCTGCTTACTGCCGCAAGGCTTTCTGCCTGTAAGGTTGTACGGGAAACAGTACGCGAATGTACTCAGCATACTATCTTCCTGAACTGGAAAAGTCACCCGTTTGTACTTAAAAAGTAAGGTTTAATAAAGAACTCCACCACTGTTTGCCTGTCTCTTTCGGGTAGGGATAACCCCTAACCCTGCAACTAATAAATTCACCAACTCACAAACTCATGGCCAAAAAAAATGTGTGAAATTTGTCTTTTCAAGTTGTTATTTGTAAATTTGCATCGAAAACAGATCATTCAATGGCATATTTTAGTGAACTTTTAAAACTGCGAAGGAGTTACCGACGGTTTTCCGATGAGGAGATCAGTGGTGATGATGTACAATTGTTACTGCGTGCAGCCTTGATGTCACCCAGTAGTATGAACCGACAGTCATGGCATTTTGTGGTTGTGGATGATAAGATGGCATTAGAAAAACTGTCAGATGCCAAGGATCACGGGGCTACTTTCTTACGTGATGCCCCGATGGCTATCGTTATCTTGGGCGAACCCCTTGAGAACGACTGTTGGGTGGAAGATGGGAGTATCGCCGCCACCTCTATGCTTTTTCAGGCTGAAGAATTGGGATTGGGTGCTTGTTGGATACAGATACGTAACCGTGGATTGTCTGATGGGACGATGGCGGAGGATGTCGTCCGCGGTATCTTGGATATTCCCGAGGAGATGCGTGTATTGTCGATCATCGCTTTCGGTCATCCCCTTGAGCGGTTGCCGGAACACGATGAGGAACAGTTGAAGTGGGAGAATGTTCACATAGGAACTTTTTAAATAGGGAAAAGATGATCAATTATGATTTAAGTAAGATAAAGGCCATCATTTTTGATGTTGACGGGGTGCTCAGTGCAGAGACAGTCTTGCTGTATGCTGACGGAGAACCGATGCGAACGATCAATATCAAAGATGGGTATGCCATTCAATTGGCCCAGAAGGTAGGGTTGAGGATTGTCCTTCTTACAGGGGCCACCACCGACAGTGTCCGTATGCGTTATGAGCGTTTGGGCGTGAAGGATATCTATATGCGTTGTGCGGTGAAGATACAGACATACGATGCCTTCTTGGAGAAATATGGTTTGCAGGATGAAGAGGTGATCTATGTGGGTGATGATATTCCCGACTATGAGGTGATGCGTCGTTGCGGCTGTCCTTGTTGTCCGGCCGATGCTTGTCCAGAAATCAAGGCAGTGAGTACCTATATCAGTCAAAAAAAAGGTGGTTATGGTTGTGCGCGGGATATCATCGAACAGGTGTTGAAGGTTCAGGGGAAATGGATGAGTGATGCCCACGCCTTTGGGTGGTAATATATAAATAGGTGATGAGATGATGAAAGATTTGAAGATTATATTAGCCAGTAACAGTCCACGGAGGAAGGAATTGTTGAAAGGGCTCGATATCGATTTCGAGGTGAAGGTACTTTCTGATATTGAAGAGTCATATCCCGGCGACTTACCTGTTTCCGAGGTGGCATCCTATATCGCCGGTGAGAAGGCGGATGCTTATAAAGAACTGCTTGCTGATGATGAACTGGTGATCACGGCAGACACCATCGTGGTGTTGGGATCAGAGATCCTCGGTAAGCCATCGGATGAGGCTGATGCACGCAGGATGTTACAGGAGCTCAGTGGTAAGACTCATCAGGTGATCACAGGTGTCTGCATGATGACTCGTGAGAAACGACGGGTATTCTCCGTGATTACCGATGTAACCTTCAAAGCGTTTACGGATGAAGAGATTACGCATTATATCACAAAATACCAACCCTATGACAAGGCGGGTGCTTACGGCATCCAGGAGTGGATTGGATATATCGGGGTGACCGCCCTCAATGGCAGCTATTTCAATGTGATGGGATTCCCCGTACAAAGGATTTACAGTGAGTTACAACGTTGGTGATCTGTCTATCGGCGACGGAATTCCGCACAGGTGATGGCTGTTGCTATCGCCACATTCAGACTGTCTGCCGTCGGTCTGCCTTCCGGATAGTTAGGGATGAGAATGCGTTTGTTGACGTATTGTCCTACAGCCTCTGAGATACCGTTACCTTCATTGCCCATGATGATAATGCCGTAGGTTGACAAATCCTCTTTGTAGATATTATTCCCGTTAAGGAATGTGCCATAAACGGGATAGTCTGAAGGCAGACCGGCAAGCCATTTCTCCATGTCGGTGTATATCACATTCACCCTGGCGATACTTCCCATGGTTGCCTGCACACATTTTGGATTATAACTGTCGGCAGTATTCTTACTGCATACAATTGACGTGATGCCAAACCAGTCGGCTATCCGGATGATGGTTCCCATATTACCCGGGTCTTGAATATTGTCGAGGGCTAATATAAGTGTTTGCTTGTCAAGGGTTGGTAATGGCATTTCGGGAATAGGGAAGAGAGCTAACACCTGTTGTGGATGTTGCAACAGACTCACTTTCCGCAATTCTTCCTCGGTGACCACAAAAGTGCTTTCGTTGGGAAGGAGATGGTTTTTCTCCAGCCATTGTGTGGTTGCCACGATCTTCACCGGTTTATAGAATTCCATGAGATCGCCGACTACTTTGGGCCCCTCGGCAATAAACAGTCCTTCTGCATGACGAGCCTTCTTGTTTTCCAGACTACGGATATATTTTATGAGATTCTTGCTTATCATAGTGCAAAAGTAAATAAAATCCATCAATAAATAATGTTGATGATGTTCATTTTTCGTAAGAGAAAACGAAATAATGAATATTTTTTGTACTTTTGCAAGAAATTAATTGTATTTGAAGAATTATACCACATATCTGAAGACAATCGTCAGTGTATTCCTCTCTGCGTTGTTTTGCTGTTCCTGTTCAACGACCAAGTTCGTTCCTGAACAGGAATATCTCCTGCATAAGGTGAAGATTGAGTCCGACTCAAAAGATGTGGATGCGGCTCAATTGAGTGCCTATATCCGTCAGCAGGGTAATTCTAAATGGTTCTCACTCTTCAAGATTCCCCTGTCGGTGTATTCTTTATCTGCCCATGACAGTACACGATGGATTAACAGGACCCTGAAGAAAATCGGTGAAGAACCGGTTTTGTATGACAGTGTGCAGGCCCGGCAGACGGCAGATGATCTGAAGACGGCCCTTCAGAATATGGGATATATGAATGCGGACGTGTCGGTGAAGACCAACGCTAAAAAGCGGAAACTGACCGTCACTTATCTCTTGCATCCTGACAAGCCCTTCTTCATCCATCATGTGCGATATGATATTCCTGATAAAAACCTCGAGAAGGTCTTTCAGACGAATACGAGTAGTTTTCAACGGTTACAGGAGGGTAGACGATTCTCCGTCAATCAGTTGGAGCAGGAACGTAATCGTATCACCCAACTGTTGACCGACAATGGTTATTACCGTTTTCATAAGGACTATATCCGTTTTACGGCAGACAGTGCACGAGGTTCCAGCCTTGTAGATCTGACCATGCATATACTGCCTTACAAACAGAACAGTGAAGCTCAGCCGGAAAACCATCCTCAATATTTTATCCGGCAAATCAATTATATCAGTGGTGATGACGGAAAACTGCATCTCCGTTCTTCAGTCTTGAAAGATAATACATGGCTGGAAGAGAATAAACCCTATAACGCCTCATACCTGCAGAAGACATATAATAGTTTTGCACGTCTGCCGGCTGTACGCTATACGAATATCCGATTTAGTGAAGTGCCCGATACGACGCTCTTAGACTGTAATATTCAGATAAGTACGAACAAGCCGAACAGTATCAGTTTTCAGCCGGAAGGAACGAACACGGCCGGTGATCTGGGAGCTGCTGCGTCTTTGACTTATGAGAATAAGAATCTTTTCCGCGGTTCAGAGAGTTTCAGTGTTCAGTTGCGTGGCGCTTTTGAGGCTATCACAGGATTGGAGGGTTATTCCAATCAAGACTATGAAGAGTATAATGCGGAGGCGAAGTTGACTTTCCCCCGTTTCCTTCTTCCGTTTATCAACAGAGACTATCGTAAGAGGAGTTCGGCCGTATCGGAGTTGTCGTTGAACTATAATATCCAAAACCGACCGGAGTTCCATCGGCGTGTCTTCTCTACGGCTTGGAGATATCGTTGGAGTGATCAGACGAGGCATCTTACCTACCGGGCAGATGTCTTCGACTTGAACTATATCTATATGCCATGGATATCATCAACTTTCAAGGAGTCGTATCTCGATGATGTGACCAGTCGTAATGCCATCCTGCGATACAACTATGAGGATCTGTTTATTATGCGTATCGGATTCTCACTGGCATATAACAATAACAACCATGCCTTCCGTGCCAATATTGAGACAGCGGGTAATTTATTGAATATGACCAGTCACATACTCCACTCTTCAAAGAATGACCACGGGCAGTACACCTTGTTTAATATAGCATACGCTCAATACGTGAAGGGAGATATCGACTATACGCATGTCTTACGCTTCGATACGCATAATGAACTGGCTTTGCACGCAGACTTAGGTATTGCCTATCCCTATGGAAACAGCTCGGTGCTTCCTTTCGAAAAACGTTATTTCTCTGGGGGAGCAAACTCTGTAAGGGGATGGAGTGTGAGAGGATTAGGGCCCGGCTCTTACAGAGGATCCAATGGGGCAATCGATTTTATCAATCAGACGGGTGATATGAAGATCGACTTGAATGCGGAGTTCCGTACCTTCTTATTCTGGAAGATCAATGGTGCTCTCTTCCTTGATGCGGGAAATATATGGACATTACGTGAATATGCCGACCAGCCCGGTGGGCAGTTTAAGATCAATGAGTTCTATAAGCAGATGGCTGTGGCTTATGGCGTTGGCTTGAGGTTGAATTTCGATTACTTTATCCTGCGTTTTGATATGGGTATGAAGGCTGTCAATCCCGCTTACGAGAACAACCGTGAGCATTATGCTATCTTACATCCGGATTTCAGTCGTGACTTTTCTTTCCACTTTGCGGTAGGGCTTCCATTCTGATCTTCCACATATCTTGTTGTTTGACCATAGGAAACTTGAAGACGCCCACACGGCGATAGACAAGCGAACGACTTTCATCCTCAATCTTATCCATATCCCAATAGTTCTCTACCACTACTGTTACCAAGGCAGTGGTATCCGGCTCATGATAGGCAATATCCGTAATCTCTATCTGTGCAGCAGTTTCTTGTTCGTAGAGTATCTGCAAGTCTTTCTCTGTTACATTACTGGCCGCAAACTGTATCCATTTTCGGGAATCTTCTGTACAGTATTTGCTGGCTCCCACAAAGTCATAGTTGAAATAGCTCACGCAGAAACTGTCGGCAACCTCAGCCAACAGTTCTTCATTACGCTGAACAGGTTGCTCGCAGGAGAAGAACAATGCACAGATGACTATTAACAAATAATTAAATTTCATATTAATTCATTAAATTGATACAAAGGTATATAAAATCTTTGGCATTCACCTCTTTTTTTTCTAATTTTGCATCTAAATAATAACGGACATGCTAAAATTCATCTCCTTCGGTAGTGGAAGCAGCGGTAATTGTTATATGCTGTATACCGAGACCGACGGTTTGCTTATAGACACAGGAATTGGAATTCGGACATTAAAGAAATATATCCATAACTATGGACTGAAACTTACCGATATTCATCATATCCTGATTACTCATGACCATGCTGACCATATCAAGTCGGTAGGGACGATCAGTGGTGATTATTTTATACCTGTCTATGCCACACGTGACGTTCATCAGGGTATCAACAACAACTATTGTGTGCGCAGAAAGATACAACCCATTAACGCAAAGCAGTTTGAGAAAGGGTCAACCTTACAGATAGGTGATTTCGAGGTCACGAGCTTTAATGTTCCTCATGACAGTAGTGACAATGTGGGGTATCGTATTCGCTATGAAGGGGTTACCTTCTGTCTGATGACGGATGTGGGTCATGTAACCGAGGAGATGAAATCGTATATCCAAGAGGCAAACTACCTGGTATTGGAAGCCAACCATGATGAGGAGATGCTGGAGAACGGTCCTTATCCCACATATCTTAAAGAAAGGGTAAGAAGCGATTACGGACATCTGAGTAACCGTGTATGTGCTGACACACTGGTAGAGAATGCCACCCCCAGACTCCGTCATGTGTGGCTTTGTCATTTAAGTGAGGAGAATAACCATCCGGAATTAGCTCGTAAGACCGTTGAGATGATCTTACGGAATAATGGTATTATTCCCGGAAAGGATTTTGAACTTGATGTGCTGAAGAGACAGACACCCAGTGAGATATACGAGCTTACCTAAAACCAGATACTTCCTATCTGATAGGTAAGGGCGGAGACTACCCATGCCAGCAGGGTGGTGTAGCCGGCCGCAAACAAAGCCCATTTCCATTGCCCCGTCTCTCCCTTGATGGCCGCTATCGTGGCGATACAAGGGAAGTATATCAATACGAACAGCAGGTAGGCAAAGGCAATCAATGGGGTAATGCCATTGGCTTCCATCTTCTGTCTGAGGTTCGTGTAACGCTCACTCTGGTCTTTTATAGAATCATCGGCCACCAGCTCATCGTCAGCATAGAGCACGCCCATCGTTGAGGCAACAATCTCTTTCGCTCCTATACCGGCAATCAATGAGACATCGAGTTTCCAGTCGAATCCCTGAGGAAGGAATAGGGGTTCTATCGTCTTTCCCATCCTTCCGATATAACTCTGCTCTTGCTGTTCCTGAGAACTCAGTTCTTCATGATGTGGGAAATACCCCAAGGCCCAGACGATAATACTGGCCACCAGAATGATTCCTCCCATCTTCTTCAGGTATTGTTTTCCTTTCTCCCAGGTATGACGTAAGATAGCTTTCAGGGTAGGGAAGCGATAGGGGGGAAGCTCCATGACAAATGGCGTGTCTTCACCCTTGATGAGCCATTTGCTGAATATCCTGCTCATGATAAATGCCAGGAAGATGCCGATGGCATACAAGCATATCATAATGACCGACTGATATTTCACGGTAAAGAATGTTCCTACGATCATTATATAAATAGGTAGGCGCGCAGAACAACTCATCAAAGGAAGTACGAGCATTGTGATCAGTCGGCTTCGACGACTCTCTATCGTTCTTGTGGCCATCACAGCCGGCACATTACAGCCGAAGCCCATAATCAGTGGGATGAACGACTTTCCATGAACACCCATCCTGTGCATGACCTTGTCCATGATAAATGCTGCTCGGGCCATATAACCACTGTCCTCCATAAAAGAGATGAATGTATAAAGGATAAGTATCTGCGGAAGGAAAATGATGACAGAACCTACACCTGCTATAGCCCCGTCAACAATCATCGCCTTCATCGGTCCTTCAGGGAGTATCTTGTTCATCCAGTCGGAGAGGGCTCCTACACCGGCGTCAATCCAGTCCATCGGGTATTGACCCAATGAGAAGGTGACCTCAAACATGATATAGAGGAAAAGGAAAAACAGTGGGAATCCCAGCCATTTGTGGGTGATGATAGCATCCAGCAGATGGGTCGTCTTATAAGTATCTGTCTTTGTTCCCTCCTGGTATTTCACCTCCTTGAGAGCACCGTGTATAAAACCGTATTTCGCATCCATGATGGCGGTCTCACAGTCTTCCTTCATGAGCGTCTTCACTTCAGCACATGCCCGGTCCCTGGTCTGAAGGATCTTCTTCCCTTTCTTCATCTGAGAAACGACTCCTTCTATATCTTTGTCACCCTCCATCAACTTAATGGCCAGGAATCGGGTAGAGAAACGCTGTCTTATCTGCTCGTCTTCCTTCAAATACTTCTGTAGATGAGAGATACCTTCTTCGATGACTGCCCCATGGTTGATGTGAATATGCCTTACGGGGTATTGTGTGAAACGTCCTTCATACACTTGGATGATAGCGTTAAACAACTTGTCAACACCACGGCCATTCTTGAAAACTGTGGGGATGAGTGGAAAGCCCAGGAGCTCACCTAGCTGTTCGGGTTTCAGATGATCACCACGCTGCTCAGTCTCATCAAACATGTTCAGTGCCCCCACCATCTTCACGTTCATATCTATAAGTTGGGTGGTGAGATACAGGTTTCTCTCTAAGTTACTGGTATCGATGACATTGACGATAACGTCTGGCGTCTTCTCAATGATCTGTTTACGGACATAGAGTTCTTCCGGTGAATAGGCACTGAGGGAATATGTGCCGGGAAGGTCAACAAGGTTCAACTGATATCCTTTATAGTGTGCAACACCTTCCTTGGCATCTACGGTAACACCACTATAATTGCCTACTCGCTCGTGGGCTCCTGAAGCGTAATTAAACAGGGAAGTCTTGCCACAGTTGGGGTTACCCACTAAGGCAATATTGATGATACGACGTCTTTTCAAGGCTTCGCGATGGAAAGAAGAGGGTTCTACCTCGATATTGTCTTCTACAAGAATATCTTCCGACTGTTTTCTCTCTGAACGTGTCTGACGATATTCCGACTCACTGACCACTTCTATTTGTTGAGCCTCACTGTGTCGGAGAGACACCTCATAACCTAATATCCTGTATTTTACAGGGTCTTGCAAAGGGGCATTAAGGAGCACTTCCACCATCTTACCCTTGATGAACCCCATCTCAATAATACGCTTGCGAAAGCCTCCGTGACCGGAAACCTTCACAATAATACCCTTTTCACCAGTCTTTAACTCAGATAGTTTCATGTTTTATACTTTGACACAAATATACGAAGAATATTTGTGTAAAAAAAGTATTTTATCCCCGTAAAGGATTCTTTGGGGGATAAAATACCTAAAAATGATGATAAAACAAGAAGTTTTTTATGCCTCTGTTTCAAAATAGTTCTCCAGCTGTTCCTTGGCACTTCCGTCTTCATCATTACTGAGATCTTTGATGATGACGCCATTCTCCATCAAGGCGATACGGGTACTTATCTCAATGGTGTGCGACAGGTTATGGCTGGACACGAGAATCGTGGATTGTGTCTCTTTGTTAAGGTCCTCCAACAGGTGTTTGAGGATATTCTGACTACTCGGATCCAGGAAGTTGAAAGGTTCATCAAGGATAACAATCTGCGGTTTGTTGATCAATGCCGAGATGATACCTACCTTCTGCTTGTTTCCTGCAGAGAGGTTACGGATAAGCTTCTTCTGTCCCAGGATCTCTCCGCCCATAAAATGCTCGAACACTTTGAGACGTTCTTCCAATTCTGTCTTGTGGATGTTGTTCACCTTCGCGATAAACTCGAAATACTCTTCAGGAGTGAGGAAATCAATCAGGAATCCTTCATCTAAGTAGGCTCCGGTGAAATTCTTCCAATCTTCTGATAATACGGGGTTACAGTCGTTGACGAGCACCTGTCCACAGTCTGCCTTGATCAGGTCGAGGATCAGACGGAAGAAAGTGGTCTTTCCTGCGCCATTGTTACCCACAAGTCCTAAGATATCACCGTCGTGGATCGTAAAATCACTGATATTGACGGCTGTCTTCTCACCAAAAGTTTTTTTCAGATCGTTTACTTGTATAGCCATAATCGTTCTTTTCAATTACATGGTTATTTATACGATGCCACGACCGTGACAGTTCTTAAACTTCTTTCCGCTTCCGCAAGGACATGGGTCGTTACGTCCCGGCATCTTCTCTTTGCGGATAGGTGTGCGGTTAACCTGGCTGGCCTGCGCCCTGGTATCAGTAGCCGCTGCAGCTGCCTGATTAGGATCGGTAAGACGCTCACCGCCGTTGTTGATGTCGGCCTTACTCTCGTTGTAACGTTGTGAGCGCTGCTCAGGAGCTGCCTCACGTACATTCTCCTGTTGCATCTCAGGAATCTGAGCACGCATCAGAATGCTGACGATACGGTTGTTCATGTCATCCACCATATTGTCAAAGAGGGTGGCACTCTCCAACTTGAAGATCACCAACGGGTCTTTCTGCTCATAGCTGGCGTTCTGCACACTGTGACGCAGTTCATCCAAAGCACGGAGGTTCTCCTTCCAACAATCATCGATGATATGCAGGAGGATAGTCTTCTCAAACTGCTTGACAACCGACTTACTCTCTGTATCGTAGGCTTCTTTCAGTTCACAAGGGATATTATAGACCCTCTTGCCGTCGGTGATAGGAACAAGGATACGCTCATACATAGCACTCTGCTTCTCATATACCTGTTTGATCACCGGCCAACTGGTATTCTGGATGCGGTCAGTACGTCTGTTGAAGTGCTGCATGGCCAACTGGAAAGAGTCTTCCATCAGTTTGTCGAGGTCACCTTCGATGAAGTCCTTGCGGGTGAACGGACACTCCATGGCGAACAACTTGATAAAGCCTTCCTGGCATCCTTCGTAATCGTTCTTCTCGATAATATTGACGATGCGATCCCAAATGATATTGGTGATATCCATGCCGATACGTTCTCCCATCAGGGCGTGGCGGCGTTTCTCGTAGATCACCGTACGTTGCTTGTTCATCACATCATCATACTCCAACAGACGCTTACGGATACCGAAGTTGTTCTCCTCAACCTTCTTTTGGGCACGCTCGATACTCTTGGAGATCATCGGGCTCTCAATACGCTCACCCTCGGCAAAGCCCATGCGGTCCATCACCTTAGCGATACGCTCACTGGCGAACAGTCGCATCAGCTTATCCTCGAGAGAGACATAGAAGACGGATGAACCCGGGTCACCCTGACGACCGGAACGTCCACGTAACTGTCGGTCAACACGGCGACTCTCATGACGCTCAGTACCTATGATGGCCAAACCACCTGCTGTACGTACATCCTGGCTGAGCTTGATATCCGTTCCACGACCGGCCATGTTCGTGGCGATGGTAACAGCTCCGAGCATACGCTCTTCCTCTTTTACCAACACACTGCTGTCCTCATAGGGGATCAGGTGCTTCTTATCGTTAGCCTTCAGATAATCCTGATAACGGATAGCCGACTGCTTGTCGGAGAATCCGTGTCCGTCGGTGGTTACCCATGCCTTACCGAGGTTACTCTGTCCGGCTTGTGCAACGATATCTGCCTCACGCTGGTGTAACTTGGCGTTCAACACGTTGTGGGGGATATGACGGAGGTTAAGCATTCTGCTGAGTAACTCAGAGATCTCCACGGAGGTAGTACCCACCAAGGTCGGTCTGCCACTGTTACGCAGCAGATTGATCTCATCGATCACGGCATTGTATTTCTCACGGGCTGTACGATAGACACGGTCATCCTGGTCATTACGGATCACCGGACGGTTAGTAGGAATCTCCACCACATCCAGTTTGTAGATATCCCAGAACTCACCTGCCTCTGTCGTGGCAGTACCTGTCATACCAGCCAGCTTGTGATACATACGGAAGTAGTTCTGAAGGGTGATGGTGGCGAACGTCTGTGTAGCGTCTTTCACCTTTACATGCTCCTTGGCTTCTACAGCTTGATGTAATCCGTCACTCCACTGACGACCCTCCATGATACGGCCGGTCTGCTCGTCAACGATCTTTACCTCACCGTCGATAACCACATACTCATCGTCTTTGTTGAACATTGTGTATGCTTTCAACAGCTGTTGCAGGGTGTGCACACGCTCACTCTGAACGCCATAGTGGGAGAGGAGCTCGTCTTTCTTGTTCACACGTTCTTCATCGGTGAGATCCTGGTTCTCGAGTTCTGACATCTGTGAGGTGATATCGGGCAACACGAAAAGCTCACTGTTGTTTACCTGCTTAGCCAACCAGTCGGTACCCTTATCTGTAAGATCGACGCTATTCAGTTTCTCGTCAACCACGAAATAGAGAGGTTCTACAGCCTCCGGCATTCTACGGTTGTTGTTCTCCATGTAGAATTCCTCCGTACGGAGCATACCACTCTTGATACCATCTTCCGAGAGGAACTTGATCAGTGGCTTGTTCTTTGGCAGACTCTTATGGGAGCGGAACAGACTCAGGAATCCTTGGTCTAACAACTCCTGACCTTCTTTCTTCTTTCCTTCTTCCAACAACTGGTTACCCTGGGCAATCTTCGTCTTGGCATCCGACAGGTATTCCGTGGCCAACTTACGCTGTACACCCACGAGCTTCTCTACCAGTGGCTGATACTCCTCAAACATCTGGTCCTCACCGTTGGGAACCGGTCCGGAGATGATCAACGGCGTACGGGCATCGTCAATCAACACGGAGTCCACCTCGTCGACAATCGCATAGTTATGTCTTCGCTGTACGAGATCCTCCGGGGATATCGCCATGTTGTCACGCAGATAGTCAAAACCGAACTCATTGTTTGTTCCGAAGGTGATATCTGCCTGGTAAGCTTTTCTTCTTTCAGGAGAGTTCGGACGATGCTTGTCGATACAGTCAACACTCAGTCCGTTGAACATATACAAAGGTCCCATCCACTCAGAGTCACGCTTGGCCAGATAGTCGTTCACCGTGACTACATGCACACCGTTACCTGTTAGGGCATTGAGGAATACCGGCAGGGTAGCCACGAGGGTCTTTCCTTCACCGGTAGCCATCTCGGCAATCTTTCCCTGATGGAGAACGACACCACCGAACAACTGTACATCATAGTGGATCATCTCCCACTTGAGATCATTACCACCGGCCATCCAGTGATTAAGGTAGATGGCCTTGTCGCCTTCTATGCGGAGAAAATCCTTCGTGGCTGCCAGCTCACGGTCGAAATCAGTAGCGGTAACAACCGTCTCTTCATTCTCCGCCAGTCGGCGAGCTGTCTCTTTCACGATAGAGAAAGCCACAGGCATCACCTCATTAAGGGCATTCTCGTAGATCTCCAAGACCTCTTTGTCGAGCTTGTCTATCTCGTTGAAGATGGCCTCACGCTCATCGATAGGGGTATCCTCAATCTTGGCTTTGAGTATTTCGATTTTTTCTTTTTCTTCTTTTGCGGAATCCTGTACGTAGGCCTGAATCTCTTTTGTCTTGGCACGTAGTTGGTCATTGTCGAGTGCTTCTATCTCAGGATATGCTTTCTTCACCTTCTCCACCAATGGCTGGATGAGTTTCATATCACGCGTTGATTTGTCACCGAACAGTGATTTTAATATATTATTAAGACCCATATTTTGTAATGATTTTATTGATATTCTTATTGTTTTTAATTAATAATGTGTAAAACGGGTGCAAAGTTATATAAAAACGAGCGAAAAGCCAAATTTTATTTGCGCTTTTCCATATACATGATAACTTTGACGAAGCCAAAGCTACGATTGTATGCTTTAAAACACCCAATGAAATGCGTTCAAATCTTAGAATAATGGTAACGCAGAACAAGCATTCGGGGCTCTGATGTGAATGCTCTTGGCAATGGTGGGAGCCAGTCGGTCGATGCTCACAGGTGTTGTGATCTTCTGTGGTTGAACACCGGCTCCATAAATGATTATCGGGAAATAAGAAACCCTTGAATTTATTTGATAATTTTCGTTTGTGTCTTCATTCGTCAGTTTCCAACCGGGAGCTATCTCAATCAACAGTTGTCCACCGGTTTCCGGACTGAATCCGTTGCGAGTCTTCTGAATGTTGCCTGCCGAAGAGGTGAGGAGCATCTCGCTGGTATATACATTCCTTATTCCTTCACACTGAAGAAGGAAAGATTGAGAACGGTTGAGAATCTCACTAAAATTCAACCGTTTTTGCTCTATCTGTTGAAGGTTTAGATAAATCTGATTCTTGCTACATCCCTCCACGTATTTATCCATCCCATAGATGGCTCCCAAATACATGTTCAGGAGGTTGGCAGTACGGTTGATATAAAATGTTCCTGTGGGGATGCGGTATTGTTGATAGTCGTAAGGAGCTTCGTCAACATACCCTGTGCTTGTTATAAAAAATATTACATTTTGTTTGCCGATACGATATTCCAGACTATCCACCAACCGACCGATTTCCTTGTCGATTTCCTGGTATCTCTGTTGCTGTCTGCTTTCCCATGTCGGCTCAGCGGCATTCTTCTTTTTCTTCGTATCCACGACAACGGGAGGTACTGCCACGTCATAGGTGACATGCAGGAGGTCGGTCACCTCGTCTTTTCCCATCATCTCTTTGTCCACGCACAGCAAGGCAATGTCGGTGGTCTCAGCGGGTAGGGTAGTGACCACCTTCGCCTTCTTATCGAGAGGATGACTGTTGTTATGGGCTGTCAACCAACTGGGTGCTGTCCGGAAATAGTACGAAGAGCTGCACCACCCACCGTTATAATGATCTTTCCAGAGTGCTCCGTTGGCGGCATGACCGGCTGTCAGGATGGCTGACGTCTTGTCTTCCGCTATTCCGAAGATAATGCTCTGTCCTTTAGTGGACAGTTTCAGTTCATCACTGAGGGTGGATGTCAGTATCTTTCGTGCAGACGCCTTGTCTGTCGTGTAGATACCTTGCATGTCGGGGTCGTCGATACACTCCTGGAGCTTACCGGTCTTGCGGTTAAACCAGGTGTTGCCGATGATGCCGTTATAATAAGGTGTAGTGCCTGTAACGATGGTGGTGATGGCTGAGGCTTTGTCAATGGGCTGGAAAGGGTAACTGACATCTTCATAGACAGTGCCTTTCTCAATGAGTCTCTTCAGCCCGTTTGATGACAGTTGGGGCATGTAGCTCTGCAGGTTCTCCGTCGTCAACTGGTCCACCGTGATATTCACGATCAACTTCGGTTGCTGGGCGAGCTGTGCCTGAGCCGTTATCATGACAGCCAGCAGGGTGGCTGTTGTCACATACCTTTTACTGATGATATTCTTTTTTGTCATACTTTAACTGATAACCGTACCTCCATATATTTCTAAATAACAAAGATAATGCCACAATAAACATTCCCTCAGCATAATGCTGGAACAGGCCACCGGCCATGGCGATCATAATCAGGAAGGTCCAATAGAGATACTGACTGTCAGGCAAGTGTTTGCGTGTTCGCCTGATCATCCTTCTGATAAAGAACAGTGGTAGGGGATTGAGAAGAAGTATCTGGAGATTGATATTTACGGTAGGATGTTGCGAGAAGATCATCACGAAGAGGATACATCCCGCCAGTCCGCTGGCCAGCATCAACAGCAGGTCGTAACCCCAATAGATCTTTTGTCTTCCACGTTCAATGATAGACACAAGCCATGTCACCACAAACAAGATGATCGCACAGGTACGGGGCCTGAGCGGAAACTCCTTTTCCACAATCTGTTCTCTGGCGGGCACGACGATCATCTTACAGCCTACTAACGGTCGTTTCTCACCATGCTCATCCACGATATATGCCTGGTCGAAATCCCGCATCGTATTGGCCGGGATAAACTGCTGCTCACCGATAGTCGTGTGCTGGTCGGCCTTGATACCTAAGAGCATGTCATTGCCGAAGCGTGCCCAAGGATGTTCCTTGTTCCACTCATGAATCAGTTCCCTGAAGGAGGGATACTTCTCTTCCTCACGATAACGTACCTTCCCATTCAGATGGTCGGCGATCATATCCCTGGCACGTGTCGTGCAGTTGTCGTAGAAATAATTATATCGGTAAACCCTGTTTTCCGGTCGGTAGTTCTCTTCCAGGGCCTGCAGGATCCTGATCTTTTCTTCTGGCAGCAGATCGAGCATCTGTTCGGTCACACTACTGCCATAATAGGCATAGATACGACAGAAATCCTCAAAGCCCTCAATGCCCATCTCGTAGTCGGTGAGTCCGAAGACAAACCGCAGGACGAAATAAGGCTTGGCAAAGGAGAACATCCCGTAGTTGACGGCGATGTCACGCCCTGTCCGCCGGTCGTTGACGCGGATGGCGGTATGTCCGTAGAGGCTATAGACCTCCTGGTGAGGCGAGCAGGTGAGCAGACTGATATCCACGGAGTCCATGGGATGTGCTTTGTTCACCTCATGAGAGACGCTGTTGTCTTCCGTTTGCTGCGCTGATAATCCAATGTGCCATCCTCCCAACAGGAGGAGGGCCATAATCCAAAAATACTTTTTCACGTTACAAAGGTAATGTTTTTTATTATTATCTTTGCTTTTATAGTTTAAAAAAATCCAAATAATGATTTAAAATGATATTCACTTTGGTAGTTTCAGTTTTTTTCAATACTTTTGCAAGCTGTAATTGTTCGAAAGGATCAATATTAATTGAATATTCTATTATAATGAAGAAAATATCTCTCACCATCCTGATGATGGTTGCTGTCTTGACCGTTAACGCCCAGAGCGGGACCAACTCTCCCTATTCCCAATACGGACTGGGAATCCTCAGTGAGCAAGCCAGCGGTTTCAACCGTGGTATGAACGGCTTAGGACTTGGTTTCCACGAAGGCAATCAGGTGAATTTCCTCAACCCTGCGAGCTATTCCTCTATCGACTCACTGACCTTTATCTTCGATATGGGACTGAGCGGGCAGATCACCAATTTCAATGAGAATGGCGTACGTAAGAATGCGAAGAATGCCGACTTCGAGTATGCGGTGGCCGGTTTCCGTGCTTTCAAGCATGTCGGTGTCAGTTTTGGTATCCTCCCCTTCACGAATGTAGGCTACTCTTTTTCCAACAGCGACTTTATCGACAAGAGCAACACCGTGTATTACACCAATACCTATACGGGTAGCGGCGGTCTGCATCAGGTATATCTGGGTGCTGGCTGGGAGCCTGTCAAGAATCTCTCCGTAGGTGCCAATGTCTCTTACCTTTGGGGAAAATACAACAAGTCGATTGCCAATACCTACAGTGATTCGTATGTCAACACCTTGTATAAATATTACAACCTGTCGGTAAATAATTATAAGGTGGATGCCGGTATTCAATATACCCTGCCATTGGGAAAGAAAGACCGCGTGACCATCGGCGCAACATTCTCTCCCGGTCATTCACTGAAGGCTGACCCCGAATGCCAGGTGGTGAGCTACAACTCCACCACCTCCGTGACGGATACCACCAGTTATGTGGTGAAGGACGGTGTAAAACTGCCGAATATGTTTGGTGGCGGACTGATGTGGAATCACAACAACCAGTTGAAGATTGGCGTTGACTACACCCTGCAGCAGTGGGGTAGTGTAGGCTTCCCCGATTACCAGGTGAAGAATAATGTTCCCGACTATTCGTTGAACACCAACTATTTCAAGGACCGTCAGAAATTCACCCTTGGCGGTGAATACTGCAAGGGAGCTATGTATCGCAAACTGCTCAGTCGTATCCGTTACCGTGCCGGTGTGTCATACACCACCCCCTATCAGTCGATCAACGGCAGTGATGGTCCCAAGGAGATCTCCGCAAGTCTCGGCTTCGGTATCCCCATCATGAACGGCTATAACAACCGTTCGCTGTTGAATATCTCCGGTCAGTGGGTGCATACCTCCGGCAAGGGCATGATCACCGAGAATACCTTCCGCATCAATATCGGTATGACCTTCAACGAACGCTGGTTCGCTAAGTGGAAGGTGGAATAAACGAAGAATCATGAGACCCCGAACCCTGTTCCCCCTGTTGGCTTTCTTCATTTTTCTGGGTGCTTGCTCAGAAGAGAAGGAGCATATCGCCCCCGCTATCTATGATCGTGACTCGGTGGCGGTGATGACATCATGGGGCGTCAACACGCTGATCTCCGACTCCGGTATGCTCAAATACCGCATCGTGACAGAGTGTTGGGAGGTCAACAAGGTGAAGAACCCTTCCCGCTGGAGTTTTGAGAAAGGACTTTTCCTCGAGCAGTTTGATGAGAAATTCCATGTGGAGGCGTACATACAGGCCGACACCGCCTATTATTACGACACGGAGAAACTGTGGAAGCTCTTTGGGCGAGTACGTGTGCGGACCGTTGACGGACTGCGTTTCAACAGTGAAGAACTCTTCTGGGATCAGGTGAAACACGAGATGTACAGCTACAAGTTCTCCCGTGTGGTCACTCCCGAGCGTGAGATGCAAGGCACCTATTTCCGCAGTGACGAGCATATGAATCATTATACGGTGAGCAACTCCAAGGGCTCCTTCGTACGAGGGAAGGATGGCTTCGGCAGTAATGCCGGCGACAGTATCTTATCGGCTCCCGACAGCGTGAAGTCGATGAAGCGCTATCCCACCACTTCAAAACGTAAAACCACAAAACCATAAATCACAGATAGGATGGGCGAAGTAGATATGCCACTGATCATAGGAATCATCATCACGATGGTCTTCTCTGCATTCTTCTCCGGAATGGAGATCGCCTTCGTGTCCAGCAACCGCATGAAGGCGGAGATGGACATGGAGAAGATCGGACTGGCCGCCAAGCCCCTCGACGTCTTCTACCATCATCCGAACAACTTCGTCAGTACGATGCTGGTGGGAAACAATATCGCACTGGTGGTCTATGGCATCCTCATCGCCACCTTCTTCGACAAGACGATCTTCCGCGGCATGGACGCCGCCTTCACCGTGCCTGCCGACACGATCCTGTCAACACTCATCGTCTTGTTCACCGGAGAGTTCCTCCCCAAGACTCTTTTCAAGAGCAATCCCAACCGACTGCTCACCATCTTTGCCTTCCCCGCCTTCCTCTGTTATATCCTCCTGTGGCCCATCTCCCGTTTTGCCACCCTGCTGTCACGCGGCTTGCTGCGTCTCGTGGGGGTGAAGGTGAAGAAAGAAGATGAGGACGAGGAGTTCTCGAAGGTCGATCTCGACTATCTCGTGCAGTCATCCATCGAGAATGCCAAGAACGATGAGGATATCGAGGATGAGGTGAAGATTTTCCAGAATGCCCTCGACTTCTCCGATACGAAGGTGCGCGACTGTATGATCCCCCGTACGGAGATCTGTGCGGTGGAAGACACCTGCGGCATTGAAGAACTGATGGCCGGCTTCGTGGAGAGTGGCCACTCCAAACTGATTGTCTATCATGAAGATATCGACCATATCATCGGATATATCCATTCGAGTGAGATGTTCCGCAAACACCAGCTATGGATGGATCATATACAGACCATGCCTTATGTGCCGGAGACGATGATGGTACGCAAACTCATGCACACACTCCTCCAGCAGAAGAAATCACTGGCCGTGGTGGTCGATGAGTTCGGAGGCACCAGTGGCATCGTCTCCCTCGAGGATATCGTGGAGGAGATCCTCGGCGATATCGAGGATGAGCACGACAACACCAACTACGTGGCGAAGAAAATCTCCGATACGGAATATCTCCTCTCTGCCCGTCTGGAGATCGACAAAGTGAACGAGCTCTTCGACCTCGACCTCCCTGAAAGTGATGAGTATATGACACTGGGCGGCCTGATCCTCCATGAGTACCAGAGTTTCCCGAAACTCAACGAGGTAGTGAAAATTGGACGCTTTGAGTTCCGTATTATCAAGAATACCATGACGAAAATTGAGCTGGTACGTCTTTATGTGACGAAATAACGAAACTTTTTACGTTTTTTTTGCCGATAATTACTTTCTTTTTTGTAATTTTGCACGCTGAATTGCCGCCTCGTAAGGAGGAAGGCAGAATATAGCGTTAAAAACACTGAGAAACAGAGACAAAGAGGTACAAAAAACAATCCTCATCCACTCCGTCACTCGTGTAGAGAAAAGAAATAAATAATATTCAAAATAATAATTTCAAATGGCAGCAATAGGAAAAATCAGAAGCTGGGGGCCGGTGCTCGTGATAGTCATCGGACTGGCCCTGTTCGCATTTATTGCCGAGGAGCTCTTCCGCTCTTGTGAGTCAACCCGTAACCAGGAGCGCCAGCGTATCGGTGAAGTTTTAGGTAAGAAAATTGATGTACAAGAATTCCAGAAACTCCTCGATGAGTATCAGGATGTGGTGAAGATGACCCAGGGTCGTGAGAACCTCACCGACGAGGAGCTGAACCAGGTGAAGGATATGGTTTGGAATCAGTATGTACAGACCCTTATCATCGAGGACGAGACCAAGAAGCTTGGCCTTACCGTTACCGATGAGGAGATGAAGAATATCCTTCAGCAGGGTACCAACCCGATGCTCACGCAGACTCCGTTTGTCAACCAGCAGACCGGTCGTTTCGACTCCAACATGCTGCAGAAGTTCCTTGCTGAGTATAAGAACGTGAAGAATACCAACCCACAGATGCTCGAGCAGTATCAGAGCCTGTATAACTTCTGGAACTTCATAGAGAAGAACCTCCGTCAGCAGACCCTCGTACAGAAATATCAGAACCTGCTCGGTAGCTGTCTGCTCTCTAACCCTGTCTCTGCAAAGAAGGCTTATGAGAACGATAATATCGAGAGCAATATCCAGTTGGTTTCCTTCCCTTATGTCGACATCAACGACAATAAGGTGGCTGTTACCGATGGTGACCTGAGCGCTAAGTATGATGAACTGAAACAGCAGTTCAAGCAGATCGTGGAGACCCGCGACATCAAGTATGTTGATGTACAGGTGGTCGCTTCTCCCGAAGACCGTGTAGCCCTCAACAAGAACATTGCCGACCTCTCTTCACAGTTGGCTGCAGCAACAGACCCCAGTGAGGTGATCCGTAAGAGCATGTCTTACGTACCTTATTTAGGTATCCCGCAGACCAAGGCAGCATTCCCCACAGATATCGCCAATAAGCTCGACAGCATGGCAGTGGGCAGCGTATGTGCTCCTGTAGAGAACAAGGACGACAATACCATCAATGTCATCAAACTGTTGGCTAAGCAGTCATTGGCAGACTCTATCCAGTTCCGCGCTATCCAGATCGGTGGCTCAGACGTGCTTGAGGCCCGCCGTGTTGCTGACAGTGTATATACCGCCCTCAAGGGAGGTGCTGACTTCGAGGCTATCGCTAAGAAATACGGCCAGACCGGTGAGAAGAACTGGTTGACCAGCGCACAGTATCAGACCGCTCCTTCTATGGATAAGGACACCCGTGAGTATATCCGCACACTGAATACCGCTGCCGTGAACGCTATCACCAACCTGGAGATGACCAGCAGCAACATGATCGTGCAGGTGCTCGACCGTAAGGCCTTCACCGACAAATATACCGCCGCTGTCATCAAGAAGGGCATCGACTTCTCTAAGGACACTTATTCTGCAGCCTTCAATAAGTTCTCTCAGTTTGTCAGTGAGAACCAGACCATCGAGGCCATGGAGAAGAATGCCGCTAAGTACGGTTATAAGGTGCAGGAGCGTCAGGGTGTGAACAACGCTGAGCATACCATCGCCGGCGTACGCGCCACCCGTGAGGCTATGAAGTGGTTGTTTGATGCCAAGAAGGGCGCTGTCTCTCCACTCTATGAGTGTGGTAACAACGACCATCTCCTCGTGGTTGCTCTTACCAATATCAATCCTAAGGGTTATATGGCTAAGAACAATCCTCAGGTGGCTCAGTATCTGAAGTCTGAGGTGCTGAAGGATAAGAAGGCTGCTCAGATCCTTGAGAAGATCAAGGGTGTGAAGAGTGTTGCCGAGGCACAGAAGAAGGGTGGTAAGGTTTCTGATGTCAATCAGATCACCTTCACTGCTCCTGTCTTCATCTCTGAGACAGGTGCCAGCGAGCCGGCTTTGAGTGGCGCTGTGGCAGCTACCGCTCAGGGTAAGTTCTCTGCTAACCCTGTCAAGGGTAATGCCGGTGTCTATCTCTTCCAGGTGAAGAGCAAGAGTCCGCGTACCCAGGAGTATAAGGAGGGTGTTTACGAGATGTCTCTCAAGCAGAAGGCCATGCAGTATGCCGGCAACTTCATGCAGGAGCTCTTCGTGAAGGCTAACGTGAAAGATAACCGTTACCTCTTCTTCTAAACGATTCGTCATACCTTATTATATATAAAGCCCGACTCTACAGTCGGGCTTTTTTTGTGTGGCTGGGAGTTGAGAAAGAAAGGAAGTTAACAGGAAGTTATCGCTTCGCTTAGGAAGTTAAAAGGGAGTTAAAAGGACAAATGAATCGGGGACAGGTATGCAAAGCGGCCCTGTCCCCGAGGAAGGGAAGCTAAAGGGAAGTTAAAGAGAAGTTAGCCGCCTTCAGCGGCAGAAGTTAAAAGGACATTACCTTGGTAACGATGCGGATCGAACGCCTCGCCCCATGCCGAGGGGAAATGGACAATTGATAATTGACAATTGATAATTGTTGCGATATCAAGATGCAGTAGCGATACGAACCGAACATCCCTCC
>JAFZPF010000018.1 GCA_017550455.1 Prevotella sp. | reverse complement strand
GCCTGGTTCTCTAAGGCTGCCTTATGGAAGAGTCCCGGTGTCTGTAGCTTATAGGCATCGAGCATGCGGAAACCACCCTGCAGGGTGACATGACCTTCGTAGGAGGGGCGCTGCCAACCGGCATAACAGAAGGTGGTGCCCTCAAAATGAATATCAGTGACGGGGCGTTCCTCGCTGCCGGCAATACGGATCAATTGTTCGAGATGAGGAATCTCCACGGTAGCCTTCTTCATATCCTCACCATTCATGGGATAGTAGTAAATCTTTCCCGAGGGATAATCCTGATACCACTCACCGGGCTCGTTCAGGAAGGCTTTGGCATTCATCAGACAGAAAGAGGAGTTGCCTTTCTCACCATCGATAACGGGTTGGGGCCAGGGATGGGCGAACTCCAACTGACTCTCCGGTTCATGGAAACGTACCACGGTGTTGTTGCCAACCTTCTTTATCTCCTTTACCCTGAGAATGGCAATGGCCCACCGCTGATGAACAAGCATCTCGAGTTGGTTGGCATCTGTCAGATTCTCTTTGGGCGTGGGGATGGTAATCGTCTGTTCCTTGGCGTTGAAGTCAATCATCCGCTCCATCTTTCCGGCAGCAAACTGCTGGGCGCGTAAGGCTTTCTTGCCATTCACCCACAACTGACGTGAATAGATAATCTTATTCCCATCCAAAGGAGCATCAGCCACCCACAACTTACCTTCCTTCTTCCAGTCCTTCACACTGACAGCTCCCGAGATCGTTCCTCCGTGGATGATCGTGGGAGAGGCAGCGGTACCACTGTCTTCCGGACGGATAAGGAGTGGCTTGTTCAATCGATAGTTGTTGTTATCCAGATAGATATGAACACCTCCTGTTGCCTCGGGGGCATTCAGTCGCCGCCATTCTCTGGCTTGGAAAAGTGCCTCCTCAAGAGAGGTATTCTTATTCACGTGTATCTCTCCTGCGTTTGCATTTATCACACAACCGGTTAGCATAGCGAAAAATAAAATTAGTTTATTCATAAGTGATTGCAGTTTGTTCTGAAAGTAAATGAATCCACGGCTGTTATTGCTGCCACCGCCTAAAAGCGATGTTTCAGCGAGCGAGCCATGACCGTTGGTTCCCGTTAACGTTAGCGTTCCCGTTGGCGTTTCCGTTCACCTCCGGACAGTCAGACAACCGTGGCATGATGAAATAATCTGTTGCACGTGTCTTGGCCGTGTTGTATATCTCCAACTTCGGACCGGGCACCATCGGACAGTAGTTCAACACCTTTTGAACCCTTGCCTTCTGCTGTTCGGTGAATATGTTGCCTATGGTGTACATATAGTCGAGGATATTGTCAGCACGGTAATCACTGCCGTCTTCACAACTGATCCTGCGGAGCACAATGTCGGCATCTATCTTTCCACCACTGGTAGTAATCTCATCCATATAACGCGTCAGCTCCTCTTCGTAGGCATTATAGTCGCAGTTCTTCGTATCATCACAGTAGTCATCCTCATAACACTCGTTCTGTGAGAAGGTATGAAGGAGTCCGATGTAATGCCCGAGTTCATGGGCAAGGGTAAGGGTGACATAACGCGGATTGATAGTGCGCGGTTCCTGATCCTGATCGATAATCTGGTTATTGATGGTCACACCCCACGGGAATCCCAGTGTCTTGAATGTCTGCAGTTCTTTACCTGCCTGATTCGCCAATCCGTCCATCGTATGCTCAGTAGGCATCACAGGAAGGTCGGAAACACCTAAATTCTTCTTTTCGCTGTAGGCAAACACGAAAATGTTGATATACCGCTGAAAGTCCTGGTTGAGATAACCATAGTCGGTATTGTTCTGAGCCAGGAACTTCATGCTTGAGATCGAATCTACCTTAATGGCTTCACGCATGACACCCGGTTCTTCCAGTTCTTTACCGGTCTGATCAAACTTCGCCAACTCAAACTGAACGTTCATCTTATTGTTGGCATACAACCGGTTAACTCCTTTCAGGATCTCTGCCATCCTGCCTTCTGCGGGATACTGCAAGGGGTCATTCTTATCCTTGTAAAGGATGTGGAAGATCACCGGCAGATGGTAGGTGAAGTCATCCAGACTACCTTGGAAAGCGGGTTGTGACAAAGCGATGGTTTCGGTGTCGCCACCCGATTTGATGGTGATGGTGCCGCTACGCTGCTGGTCAGACAGGTTTGGTTTAACCCACAGCGTCAACGTCTTATCCCCTTCACCACTCATTTGATAGGGGCCGCACCAGTCCACATCCGACCTGGCTGTCCATTTGCCGGGAGCCTGGATGTTAACGGTCTGTTCCCAGATATCCTGCTTCAGATTGAGCGAGTTGGTGGAAAGCGACAAAAGATGGTCCTCGTTGCTGCAGGCAATCGTCAGCAGCAAACCGGATATGTATAAAAAGAATCTCCAATTTTTCATGTGGCAAAGATAGTGATTTTTCTCCTTATAACTTGATTTATGTTACAAAAAAGCGCTTCTTTTATCATGTTTTCACTTTCATATTTTGTATTGTGTACTTTTATTCGTATTTTTGCATTTCAAATAACAGAATAGTAAAAAGACGTTTTTAGAATAAGAAGATTATGGCAAAGAAAGCTTTATTGATGATTCTCGATGGTTGGGGCATCGGCAAACATGGTGCCGGTGATGTGATCTATAATACTCCGACACCTTACTTAGACTATCTTACAGCGGTAAGCGCACATTCACAGTTGCAGGCATCTGGTGAGGATGTCGGTCTGCCCGACGGACAGATGGGTAACTCTGAGGTGGGTCACCTGAATATCGGTGCCGGTCGTGTGGTTTATCAGGATCTGGTAAAGATCAACCGTGCCTGTAAGGATGGCAGCATCATGGAGAATCCTGAGATCAAGAATGCTTTCGGTTATGCCAAGGAGACCGGTAAGAAGGTTCACCTGATGGGACTTACCTCCGATGGTGGTGTACACTCTTCTTTGGAACATCTCTTCAAACTGATTGAGATCGGTAAGTCTTACGGTCTGAAGAATCAGGTGTTTGTTCATTGCTTCATGGATGGTCGTGATACCGACCCTCGAAGCGGAAAAGGCTTTATCGAGCAGGTGGGTAACTGCTGTTCAGAGAATGATGCCGCCATCGCTTCTATCGTCGGTCGTTTCTATGCCATGGACCGTGACAAGCGCTGGAATCGTGTTAAGGAGGCTTACGATCTGCTCGTAGAGGGTAAGGGTAAGCAGGCTGATGACATGGTGAAAGCCATGGAAGAGAGTTATGCTGAGGGCGTTACCGATGAGTTTATCAAACCGATTAATAATCAAACGGTTGACGGAACTATCCAGGAGGGTGATGTGATCATCTTCATCAATTTCCGTAACGACCGTGCGAAGGAGCTCACCATCGTGCTTACCCAGCAGGATATGCCCGAGGAAGGCATGCATACCATCAAGGATCTGCAGTATTATTGCATGACGCCGTATGATGCCAACTTCAAGGGCGTGCACATCCTCTTCCCGAAAGAGAATGTGGATGACACCCTCGGCGAGTATCTCAGCAAGATGGGTAAGAAACAGTTGCATACTGCAGAGACAGAGAAATATGCGCACGTAACCTTCTTCTTCAATGGCGGTCGTGAGGCTCCGTTCGAGAATGAGGACCGTATCCTCGTACCTTCTCCTAAGGTGGCTACCTACGATCTGAAACCGGAAATGAGTGCTTATGAGGTGAAAGACAAACTCGTGGGTGCGATCAATACCCAGGAATACGACTTTATCGTGGTGAACTTCGCGAATGGTGACATGGTGGGACATACCGGCGTTTACAATGCTATCGCTAAGGCTGTATGGGCGGTTGACCACTGCGTGAAAGAGGTGATCGAGGCTGCCAAGGCAAACGACTATGAGGCGATCATCATCGCTGACCATGGTAATGCCGACAATGCCATCAATCCTGACGGCACTCCGAATACGGCTCACTCGCTGAACCCCGTACCTTTTATATATGTTACCGACAATAACTCGGCAACGGTGAAGGACGGCCGCTTGGCGGATGTGGCTCCTTCCATCCTCCATATCATGGGGCTCGAGCAGCCGGCTGATATGACGGGTGAGAATCTGATCTGTGATAACAGGTAAGACATAGATAATGAGTCAGGTGATGGTAAGTCATCTGACTCATTTCGTTTTTTCATATCCTCATTGTCCATGGAAGAAACAAGACAGCAGGCTTTTGAACAGATCTATCGCAAACATTATTTGCGACTGTTCCGCTATGCGCTCAGCTGGTTGGAAGATGAGGATGTGGCGAAGGATATCGTTGCCGATTTGTTCAGTGACTTATGGGATAACAATACCGTCTTGCAACCTGACACGGCAGATTTCTATCTTGGAAGATCAATTAAGAACCGCTGTGTGAACTACTTGCGTCACAAAGCGGTGGAGCGGAAAGCCGTAGATGAGATGGTTGCCAATAAGGAATATCTGATCGGCGATTCCCCGGATGTGCTCGATGAACGTATGGCCCTTGTCTCAAAGATTATGGATGGTATGAGCGCCAAGATGCGTTTTGTCATCGAGCAGCACTACCTGGAAGGGAAGAAATATGATGAGTTGGCAGAGATCATGGGAACATCTTCTGCTATGGTACATAAATATGTGAGTCAGGCATTGGCCAAATTCCGTGAGGCT
>JAFZPF010000132.1 GCA_017550455.1 Prevotella sp. | reverse complement strand
ACTTTCAGTGCTTTAGGTCAACTGATATCATATTGTATAAAAAACAATACAATAAGTGCAAATAACTGCCATTAAATCGGAAATATCACGCTTCAACTACCATTGTTGCGATAGTTGTTGATGATTTCTGCAATTGTTTTCCGGGCTTCCTTTCCTTCCGGACATGGCCAAAGTGGGTAGACGTGCCCCATCTTTTCTTTCACATGTATGTGGGTATTCACGCCTGCTGCCTTCATCTTATCGTAGGTTTTCACAATATCCGTATAGAACGTTTCCCACGTTCCTGCAAAGAGGTCGGTGGGCGGCAGTCCCTGCATGTCTCCGTAGAGAGGAGAGACCATCGGATCGTGAACATCCATCTCGCCGGCCCAGTCGGCACCAATATGTCGCAGCACCTCCAAGTTTAGGAATGTGTCGTACTGCTGTAGTGCATCGTCACCTCCCACCACATCAACCCAGGGTGAGATAAGTACCAACCTGTTTGGCACATCGATGGAGTCTAACTTGACAATTTCTTGTGTCAGGGCAAGGGTAAAACCGCCTCCGGCTGAATCACCCATGATGATGATCCGTTTGGCAGGAAAACGCTCCAGCAATTGTCGATATAACTGTAACATCAGCGGGAAGGCATCCTTGACCGTATAACGGTAAAGCAACGGATAATTGGGTGTCACGATGCCACAGCCGATTGTCTCAGCCCATTCAGCCATCGCCATCCAATGACGCGAACTGAAATTATTCAGATAAGCACCGCCATGGATGTAGAGTACGACGGGCTTTGAGTCGTCTTCTGCAGCGACCTCAAACACCTGCATATTACCTGTCCTGTACTGCGTCACTTCGCGTGGGAACTTCACTTCGCGTGGAATCTCCACGGTGCTCTTGTCCGTAGTGTCGTTCTTGACTTGATAATATGCCTCCATGGTTGTTTTAGAAAACATATGGGAAACAATATAAGCCTGAGGTGAACGCCCGTCGATAAGGCGGAATCCCAAAGCAACGATGATGATGGCTACAATGATTGCTATAACAGTCAGAAACAGTCTCTTAAGGAATTTCTTAGTTTTCATAAGCTTTATATTTATAAAAATGATTATTCTGTTTGCTATCAATATATTTTACAAAAATAAATAAAATCATCAACGATTGCGAATCTATGATGATAAATAAAGTTAATCAGGAGAAAAGGTTACTAAAACGGTTGGAAAAGTCTACTAAAACTGTTGGAAAAGAGTATTAAAACCAGTGGAAATGGTTATTAAAACTGTTGGTAAAATATATTACAAGTTACAGATGGCGATAAAATGTAGGAGGATGTGCCTATTTTGACACACCCTCGGCTATAATGTAGGGTTATCTTTTCATGTTCTTCTCCCTGTTTCGGAAGACCCTTTTTCACAACCTCCCCAACCCTTTGACCTTCGGTCGAACTCGCTCACGCTCGGCATAGCCTTTGCAAGCAAGTCTCTGCCCTCGCTTAATCGCTACTTTCCTTGCCTAAGGAGGGGACTCATCCCACCCCACGCCCCTCCCGTTCTCGGGAGGGGATGTAACCGCTCCTTCTCGTCGCTCTTACATTAAGGTACCGCTCACTGATTTGGTCACGGTGATTGTTTAATGCAGGCTTCGCCTGCTTGCCCTAAACTCTAGACCCTAAACTAAATAGGTTGCGATAGCGAGAGAGGAAGGTACACAGATACGATGATTGAAAAACGGTGACGAAGTCATTGCGAGGACCTGTCTGAGCGAAGCGAGTCCCGCAGCACAGTTTTTCAGAATCGTAATCTGTTCTGACTCGAAGCGTGCAACGAGTTCTCTTTTTGGTTGCTTTTTCTCTGTCGTACAGAGAAAAAGAACATGAACCTCTCTGGCGGTACAGAGAGAAGTAAAGAAAGGTACAGAGAGGGGTTACCCCTCAACTCACAAACTCATTTTACAGACCTTCCCGTGTGAAGCAGCCATGCCTGTTTACCGGCAGGCGCTGTCCTTGCACCATCACATAACCGATGGGTTGCTTGGAGGGTAGGAAGATCTTCACGGGATCCCAATGGTCGTCACCGCCCATCACGGCACCCACCGTGTAACGGGCAGCCTCTGCAGCGGTCAGCACGTTCTTGGCAGTACCCCAGACGGTGTCTTTCTTCTCATCAATGCGATAATATCGGTTGATGCGTTTGGAGAGGTCGAGAGCCTTCCCGTCGGCATCCATCGTGTTGTATTCGGCAAACACTGACGGCAGTCCTGCCATGTGTGGAAACCATCCCTCTGCTGGCAGCGTGATCTCTGAACGGGTATGCAGGAAGACGGTCTGCGGCTGATGATGCCAGGGGCGCCCCAGCCAGATCGTTGTCTCCTTGGGGTTACCGTCGGCTGTCAGTGTGCAGTGGTTGAACACATAACCCCAACGGGTGACAAGACGGTGTTTTGGTGCTACGATCCATCCACCTGACTTCCGTGTGATCTTGATGGTGCACTGCTCAAACCAGGCATTGCCGTTGCCGTAGATGAAATCCACGCCACCAGCTATCAGACTGTTGCTCACGTAGTTACGTCCATTGTCTGCCTCGGAGGTGCGGTAGGTGTCCTGATAGCTGAGCATTGCGCAATGATCGATGGCGATACGGTCGCCTTTGGCATAGAGTGCCAGGGCTTGCGGCCCGCTGTTGTTCTCCCATCCGTGACTGTTGACGAAGGTAATACCCTGGAAGGTGATATCGTTGGCATGCACCACCACGGTGGCAGCTCGGTCAACGGGGATGGCTCCGGGGCCGCCGCTCAACTTGTTGTCGGAGATAACCACCTTGTCCATCCCTTCTCCGATCATGCTCAGGCGACTCTTTTGCTGCGGTATGAAGACATGCTCATTGTATGTTCCGGCCTTGATGAAGATAAGGTATTGGTCGAGATTGTCATCGGGCACGGCATCAATAGCTGCCTGCACCGTTGTGAAATCACCGCTGCCGTCTGCTGCAACGATAGCATCATAGACGCGGTCTTGTGCTGAGACCGATGATGCGATACACAAGGTAAGAAATAACAAAAGATGTCTCATATATTAAATAATTTACTAAAAGTCTAAACCCAAATCATGTACCCGTGCAAGACGATAGCCACCGTGATCACAACCATGAGAATCTCGTCCCAAAGGTTGATCTTACAGGCGATGGTGGCATCGGCAGTGGTCAACTCACGGTCATGCTCACCGATAAACGGTTTGTCTATGAGTTCTCCGAAATAGATATGTGGTCCCCCAAAACGACAGTTGAGGATGCCTGCCAGGGCAGCCTCCGGCCAACCACTGTTCGGACTGGCATGACAGTGACCATAACGGAAGATAAAACGAAGGAGTTGGGGTAGTGACCGGGAGGATCCTTTCGGGTGGAGGAAGACACCCACCAAGGTCATCAACAGGGCCGTAATCCTTGCCGGCAACCAGTTGGCCACATCATCGATGCGTGCCGCCACGGTACCAAACCGGCGGTAACGCTCCGTACGATACCCGATCATCGAATCAAGCGTGTTCACCATCTTATAGGTCATCATCCCGGGAACACCCAACAGAAGTAACCAGAAGAGCGGGGCTATCACCCCGTCACTGAGGTTTTCTGCCAATGTCTCCAAGGCAGCCTTACGGATCTCCTGTGCATCCAATGCCGAGGTGTCACGCCCCACGATGCGGGCTACCTGCTTACGCCCGTCATCCAGCGAACGGTCGAGGGCTCGGAACACTTCCTTCACCTCTTTGATGAGTGTGGTGCCCGCCAGACAGAAGAAGATCAGGATGGCTTCAATAACGATGTTGATGGGGATGCCACAGACGGTGACAGGCCGTAGCCACCGCAGTAACGCCCATGTGATAAGAAAGGTAAGCAGAATCAGCGAGACAGCTAAAATGCCCCCTTTCAGTCGTCGGTGAGGCCCCTTGTTCAACCGGTGTTCTCCCCATGCGATGGCCTTGCCGAAGTACACCACAGGGTGCGGCAGCCATGCAGGATCCCCCCAAATCTTATCGGCGAGCCATCCGATGATGATTGCGATACACTTCATCATTTTATTATTTTGATATTGCAAAAATACATTTTTTTTGTGATTTGTTGTTTTCTTTGTTGTTTTTTTATTATTTTTGCATGGAAATAACCATAGAAAATGATGAACCGTAAACTATACTTCTTTATATTATTGGCCATTACGCTTTCCTTGGTAGCTTGCTCCAAGGGAAAGAAATCATATCGCATTGCCGTGTCGCAATGCTCACAGGATATCTGGCGCGACAAACTGAACGACGAACTGAAGATGAGTACTTACCTGTATGACAACGTGAATCTGAAGCTGGCTTCAGCCGATGATAACGACGAACTGCAGGTGGAGCAGATCAACCAGTTTGTCAAAGACAAGGTGGATCTGCTGATTGTGGCACCTAACCAGATGGTCACCGTGACCCCAGCCATTGACAAAGCTTATGACTCGGGCATCCCTGTTATCGTCTTCGACAGAAAGACATCATCGGAGAAATTCACCGCGTATATCGGTGCAGATAACTTCGAGATGGGTAAACTGATGGGTGACTATATCGCCATGCAACTGAAAGGTAAGGGTAGGGTGCTGGAGATACAAGGACTGAAAGGTTCTTCACCGGCTCAGGAGCGGCATGACGGATTCATGGAGGCGCTGAAGGCTTTCCCTGGAATCACTCTGGTGGCATCACTGCAGGGTGACTGGACGGAGGAGAGCGCGGTGCAGGCAGTGAAGGAGTACCAAGGGGATCTGCGGAACATCGACTTCGTGTTTGGACAGAACGACCGTATGGCAGCAGGAGCACGTAAGGTGATCGGTGCTGATCACACACGATACTGTGGCATCGACGCGCTACCGGGCAAAGACAACGGTATCGACTATGTACAGAGAGGGGTGCTCGATGCCAGTTATATCTATCCGACAAGAGGTGATCTGGTGATGCAGCTCGCGATGAATATCCTTGAAGGGAAACCTTTCGAGAAAGAGAATAAGATGAAAGCGGCCATCGTAACCCCCGAAAATGCCGTCGTTACGATGATGCAGGCTGAGGAGATGAGTCAGCAGCGTGAGCGGCTGGATGTGCTGCACAACAAGACTGACTGGTATCTTACACAGTACCGTCACCAACAGGTTTATACCTTGTTGATGGGAATTATCATCTTGTTGGTGTTAGGAGGCGCCTGGTATATCGTGAGGATGCTGCGTAGGAAGCAACAACTCGAAAGAGAAGCATACGCCCTGGTGGTCGGCAGCATGTCGGAGACTCCGATGCCAGTAGCCCCTGCAGCGACGAAGGAAGACGGTGAGCCGGCTGTTACACCACATAAGAATATCGTTGAGGTTACCCCCGAGGAGCGGTCGGTGATCGAGGCAGAGGACAGTCAGGATACACAATTCCTGGAAGTCTTGCGTAAACGGGTGCAGGAGAATATGAGCAACAGTGACTTCGGTGTGGAGGCGCTTGCCAGTGAGATGGGCATGAGTCGTGTGCAGATGTACCGTAAGGTGAAGATGCTGACGGGACATACACCGGTGGATATTATCCGGTTGAGCAGGCTCAACAAGGCGAAGTTGTTGTTGACATCGTCGGGTAAGACGGTATCGGAGGTTGCCTATGATGTAGGTTTCTCCGCCCCATCTTATTTCACGAAGTGTTTCAAGGATGAGTTCGGCGTGAGCCCGTCGGACTTTTCTTGAACAATAACCAACAAACTCACAAACACATTAACTAACAACTTGTCTACTCGTCTACTCGTTTACTCGTCTACTCAAAACAATTATATTTTTCGTTCATTCCCTTAAAAATTTGTTTCATGAAACAATATTTAGGTGGGATGAACTAATTTTTTATAACTGAAACTAATCTGGAAAGTACTTTTGCAACAAATAATCAATCAAAGTACAAACCAATTTATAGT
>JAFZPF010000131.1 GCA_017550455.1 Prevotella sp. | reverse complement strand
TGCCAACTGACTATGGAAGAATTCTTTTGCTGCCTGATAGTCTACACCACCCTCAGCAGCCTTTTCTGCTACGACATAATCGGCATACGTCATATCCTCCTGTTCTATCTCCTCGCCATCCATCAGTGAACATAACTGGTGTAGCAGCAGGTTGAGAGAACCGCCGTCGTTGACGAGATGATGGATGTCCATCAGCAAGGCGACATTCTCCTCGGTGGTGACAATCTCAAAGCGATAGAGTGGTCCTTGCTTCAGATTGAATGGCCGCACGAACTCACGCTTATAATTGTCGAGTTCTGTCACTGTCATCGAACTCTTTATTACTACGACATCTTGATCGGGTTCGGCTATCTGCACAATCTCTGCTTCCTGATTGTCGAAATGCACGGTCAACTCTGGATGAGCCTTCACCAATGTCTTCAGTGCATGCTCCAGTTTTTCTGTGTCAGTGCCTTTCTTGAAGGTCAAGAGGGTTGGAACATTATAGAACGTGGATGTCGGCTGTTTCATACAGTCCACATACACGCCGATCTGGGCATACGATAGCGGTACGGGCTTAATCTCCTGTCTCTCATGTACGGGAGCCTCTTCTTTCTTCTCCCCATGCAACAGATGTGCCAACACTTCATTCTCAATACTCTGCAGGGTTCCGGTCTTGGCAAGGGATTTCGAGTCGAGCAACACCCCAAAACGTTTGTTCACCTGAATAGCCAGTTTGATGGAAGTGATGGAGGTAAGTCCGGCATAACCTAATGGGGTGGTCAACGAGAAGTCCTCATGTCCCACGATACCAGCCACCATCGTCTTTAACTCCTGCTCGAGCATATTCAGCGGAGCAGCATGCTCCTGACTTGCAGCATTGTTCTCACGCTTCGGTTTCGGCAGTGCTCTCTTATCTACTTTCTGGTTCTGGTTCAATGGGATACGGTCGATCTGCATCGTCACGGCAGGCACCATGTAAGGTGGTTTCTCCTCCAGGATGAAAGTATTCAGATTATTGATATCCACCTGCTCATCACTCACGATATAGGCAGCGATAAACTTTCCGCCGGCTGTCTCATCATCGAAGGCTTGTACCGTCACATCCTTGATGCCGGGATACTGACGGATGATTGCTTCCACCTCCTTCAGTTCTATACGGAAACCGCGGATCTTCACCTGTCCGTCCTTACGACCGATAAACTGGATATTGCCGTCGGGCAGGTAGCGTACGATATCGCCGGTGCGATAGACACGGGCATGACGCTCATCCGTATCGAAAGGATTGGGGATGAACACCTCAGCGGTCTTCTCCGGACGATTCAGATAACCACGGCTTACCTGCGGACCGCTCACCCACAGTTCTCCGCATGCTCCTACGGGCAACCGATGGCCATAGCGGTCTACGATATATAGATGAAGGTTATCAAGAGGTTTGCCGATGGGAATGTCTTTCTCATATTCACGTACCAGATAGTTAGTGGTGAAAATGGTACATTCAGTGGGGCCGTAGCCATTGAACATCTTGTAGCCTTTCGGAGGTTCAAGGGATGATAGTTTCTCTCCACCAACGGCAAAAAAGTGCAGTGAGTGGTTGTCCATATTGGTGGCAAACTGATACCCCACCTGTGTGGTCATAAACGAATGGGTGATACCGTTGGCTTCGAAATAGTCGTTCAGCTCCGGTAGGTTCAAACGTAATTCTTCGGGAATGATATAAACGCTCGCACCGGTCGTCAGTGCCGGATACATATCCATCATACAGGCATCGAAACCATAACTGGCGTAGGCTGCTACACGACTGTCAGGTGTCAGTTCATAAAAATGCCGATACCAATGACAGAAAGCCACCAGGTTGCGATGCTCCAACTGACAGCCCTTGGGTATTCCGGTAGAACCAGAGGTATAAAGCATGATAAACAAACTGTCCGGCTGTGGAGTCATCACTTGTTTTTCTTCGTCTGTAGGCAGTGGCTGGTTGGACAAAACGTTCATCAAGTCTTGTGTCAACAACACCTCGCCCTCATACTCGTTTACCAATGGACGTAATGTCTCATCGGCAATCAATAGTTTTGCAGAGGCATCTTTCATCATGAAGTTCAGGCGCTCCTGAGGATAACTGGGATCTAACGGCTGATAGGCACAGCCGGCTTTCAGTACACCCAGTGATGCCAACACCATCCACTCACAACGAGGTATCAGCACAGAGACAATATCCTCGCTTTTCAGTCCTTTTGAAGAAATGAGGAATGCCAACCGGTCAGTGATATCATCCACCTGTTGATAGGTGAGTCGGCAATCCTTATATACAGCCGCAAGATGATCTGGTGTCTGTTTTACCTGCTTTCGGAAGAGTGATACAATCGTCTGACTGTCATCGTATACCACATCTGTCTGATTGAAGGTGTCTAGTAACAACAGTTGATCGGGGGAGGATACCTGGATGTCTCGCAACAGACGATTTATATCCATCATCTGAGCAACTACCCGGTCATAACTCTCTACTAACTGATGGATCAACTCCTCGGAATACAGGTTGTCCATGTATTCCACATAAAGCTGGAATCCCTCGTTTGTCTGAAATACCTGAATGCTCAACGGATCGTAGGTGGCATGAGGGAACAGTCGATCGAATATAGCAGGGTAACCGCCAACGACAAAGTCTTTTGTCAGATACCCCTGATAGCAGAACATTGTCTGTGGATGTATGTTCAGCTCCTCAACAGCATCACCCAGTGAGAACAGATGATGCTGGCGGGTACCAACAACCATCTCATCACCCTGCTGCAGTAAGTCGGCCACGGTATCCTCTTCTTTCAGGTGATAGTAATAAGGCACTGTCTTGACAAACATACCGGCGGTCTTCATGAGTTCCTTACAGGGTCTGCCATGCCATATAGTGGAGAATAACACCTGATCATCGGCATTGAAACGAGCCATCAGCAGAGCATAAGCCCCACACATATAGTTACTTATCTTTATCCCATGCTGCTTGCAGAAGGTCATCACCTCGTTCATTGGTGTCTTCAGCGGCAAGATGACACGTACATATGAGGGCTCCTTACCTGCAAGGTCGGGATGCAAGATGGTCTCTACCTCCGGATCGGGGAAATGTTCCACGTACCATTGCCGATCCTCCTCCATACGGTCACTGTGGCGTAGTGTCTCCTCTTCCTCGGCATACTCGAAAGCTGTCACCTGTTCCTCCGTAGCTTCCCCACCATGGTAGATGTTTTCGATGTCGTTGAACAACGTACCGAATGTAGTGCCGTCGAATAACAGATGGTGACTTTGGATAAACATATATTTCGCCGTGTTATCCTCATACAGACGGATGCGGGTCAGCGGACTGCCATCAAAATGGAATGGCTTCCACAAATTGTCTTTCACCTTGTTGATATCGTCGATCTTCTCAATAGGAATCTCCAACGGATCGTCATGGATAAACTGTTTCGGTACACCTTCGTCATCGATGATGACACCACACTTCATATTGGGATGGGCCTCCACGGCTTTAAGAATGGCCGCTTTTAAGGCCGACAAATCAACCTCTTTACTTAAAGTATAAAAGAATGGCTGGTCGTATACCGGTTCTTCAGGATGTTGCATGCACTCTGCAAAAATACCGAGTTGACTCTGTGATAACTTAAACTGCTGTTTCATGGATGTATTATTTAATTATCTTTATCATGATGACTGTCATAGGGTGACCTTTTGGTGTCTGACCCTTGACGTTATTCAACACAAAACCACTGAGCTACAGAGGATTTCCTTTTGTAAATAATCCATGCCTCTGTCTCTCTCTATGTAATTGTATCTTCGTTATTTGTTTGTAAAATTAGAAATAATTTTAGTTTTTTGATATAGCAGAGGCATAGAACAAATCTTGCATTAAGTTTTTTTAACCATAAGACTTTCTCTCATTATTTATATTTAGCATTATATGCTATCATGTCTTTGGCAATTTTGATATTTTTGCACTTTAATAAATACTGATAAATAGAGTAAATCTACAAGAGGATGGTAATAAGTCTTGACAAAATAAAGAAAAGCCTAAAATGGATTATCAGTTCCAGGTTAGGTATTATCATCTGTGCTGCAGTACTCTTGGAACTGATAGGCATCGTGCAGTACTACTCCATGCGCAACGTACAGCGTGAAGGAGTGGTGCGACGTGTTAAGACGGAGCTGGCTTTGAAGTCACAGATGATAGCTCATACTCTTGACAAGGCTGAAGCTACCATGCAGGAACATCTGTGGGATATACAAAATCATCTCGACAATGCCGATGAGATGTTCGATGTTACCAAAAGACTGATTGCCACCAACAATCAGATCGTTGGCGGATGCATAGCTTTTGTTCCGTATTATTATCCTGAGAAAGGTCAGTATTTCGAACCATATGCTTATAAGAATGACGGACGGATATCAATCATCCAGTTAGGATCGGCTGAACATGACTATACCAAGCATCCGGCTTACAACATCGCACTGAATGAGAAACGTGCCTTTTGGAGTGACCCTTATGAATATATGGAAGACAGTCTGTCACGACTGACTACTTATACCTACCCCCTAACGGATGAGAAAGGCAAGGTGGTTGCACTCTGCGGTCTCGACATTGACTTATCGTGGCTCAGTGACACCCTGAACGCTCGTCATGTCTTTCCTTCCTCCTTCGGACTGATGTTTAATGAGAAGGGACAGATGGTGGTGGAGCCACACAAGAAAAGAGATGGAGAAAACGATGTGAGTGAGATTATCAGTCTTATACAAAAAAGTCTGTCACTCAAAGCCTTTGAGGCATCGGAACGCAGTAGGCTCATCGATTTCACCGACGATAATAACAATCGCAAAGCCTGTATCTTCTTTACGATGTTGAGAAAAGAACCACACTGGATCCTGGCTACGGTAAACTATTATGATGAGGTTTACCAACCTGTAAAGCAACTGCGACTGCAGAATATGATCCTGATGCTTATCGGACTGTTGGTGCTTTTCTTTATCATCAACCGTTTTGTACGTAATGAGCGCAAACTGGAGGAAGCCGGTATCAAGCAGGCACGTATCAGCAGTGAGTTACAGATTGCGAACGGCATCCAGCAGGCGATGCTGCCCAAGGAGTTCCCTGCCTATCCGGAGCGGAAGGATGTCGATATCTATGGATCTCTTGTTCCCGCCAAGGAAGTGGGCGGTGACCTGTTCGACTTCTTTATCCGTGATGAGAAACTTTTCTTCTGTATCGGTGACGTATCCGGAAAAGGTGTGCCCTCTGCTATCGTCATGGCGATGGTACAGAAACTGTTCCGCGTTACGACGGCACATGAAACGAATCCTGCCAACATCCTGGAAGAATTGAACAAAGAACTGAGTCGTGATAATACCACCAACATGTTCATCACGTTCTTCCTCGGTATTCTCGACCTTCCCACAGGGCGACTGCGTTATTGTAATGCCGGTCATGATAATCCCATTATCGTGGAATGTGGGAAAGAAGACGGCGTACAGATCTTACCTGTCAAGGCTCATCTGCCCTTAGGAGTAATCAGCGACTATAAGTATCTTAGTGAGGAATATGTTTTGCCCGATGAAGCTATCCTGTTCCTCTATACCGATGGACTCACTGAGGCGAAAGATAATCAGCGTCAGCAGTTTAAACTGCAAAGAGTTACAGAGACCCTAACCCATTGTACGCAACGCTCAGCGGTAAGTGCCCAGGAGTTGCTCACGATGATGACAGAGGAGGTGAACCACTTCGTAGGAGATGCCGAACAGAGCGACGACCTTTCTATGTTGGCTATCGGTTATCAGCGTCCTGTCATCAAAGAAAAGGTGAACCAAAGCATTACCTTACAGAATGATGTCACCCAGATTACACAACTGAACACCTTCGTCAAGCAGTTCCTGGCTCAGGCAGGCTTAGACAGAAAAGAAACACTACGGTTGCAGTTGGCGTTGGAGGAGGTGGTAGTCAACGTGATGAACTATGCTTATCCTCCCGAAAGCCATGGCGACATTATCGTAGAGGCCGCCTTGAATGAAAACCGTATCAAATTCACTATCAGTGACTCAGGCGCTGCTTTCGATCCTACTACGGCAGCCAGGAATGTGGATACGACCCTGTCGGCTGAAGAGCGTCCCATTGGTGGGTTAGGTATTCTGTTGACACGAAAATTGGTGGACTCCATCAATTATGAGCGCATAAACGGCCGAAATATACTTACGCTGCGTAAAATGATGCAGCATGAATAACAATATCAATGAATTAAAATTATTATTTGGAAATATGAAAACAACTATTCAAGAAATCGAGGGAACAATCATCGCTACCTTATCCGGTGAACTCGACACTGCGGCAGCAATGGAAGTGGAAAAGTCATTGCAACCTCTTTATGAGAGTGAGGGTCGTGATATCATTATCGATTGCACAGAACTGGAATATATCGCATCCAGTGGATTACGTATTCTGTTGAGCATCTTAAAGAAAGCCAAGGCACAAGGCAGCCGACTGGTTCTAAAGAATGTCAATGAAGATATTCAGGAGGTATTCCGACTGACTGGTTTCAACAGTATCTTTGAGTTTGAGTAATTCTATCGGAAAAGTATTTCTCATTAAGTCGTTCCCACATATGAGAACATTCTTTATTACTGTCTTTCTCGCCGTTGTCACCGCGATATGGGCACAGCAGCCTACTGATACTGTTGCTGCAACACCACAGAAGGAGAATAAGTTCACGATTGATCTGAACATTCTCAACCGTGATGAGATACGTCGTGGAGGACTGTCTTCCGAAAAAAATGGTGATGATATGGCTGCTTTCATCATCGAACGTACACTCATAGGAATGGGGTATGAACGGGGAATCCTGTCATCCAGAGTAACGGCTCAGCATAGTGGTACATGGGGAAGTGACGAGACCAACAGCTTCAATATCTATGAGGCATGGGTACAGTTGAAATCCCCCAAGGGTTTCTTTACGAAGATAGGGCGGCAGGACCTTAGCTATGATGATCAGCGTATCTTCGGTGCTGACCACTGGGCGATGACTGCAGAGTCGCATGATGCCCTGGTGCTTGGTTTTGAAAACAGGAGACACAAGATCCACTTGATGGGAGCTTACAACCAGAATATCAAGAACAGGAACGGCGGTACTTATTTCAGTGGTGGACTGCAACCTTACAAAGCCATGGAGGCGTTGTGGTATCACTATGAGATACCGGAAGTTCCCCTCGGTATCTCACTGATAGGTATGAACGTGGGTATGCAGAGCTCAGAAGATATTCCAGATACCTGCACCTATCAGCAGCAACTGGTGGGTACCTATATTAACTACCACCCGAAAAAAATCTCTGCAGAACTGGCTCTCTATTACCAGATGGGTAAGGAGGAAAATGGACTTCCGATCAATGCCTGGATGACAAGTGCAAAGGTGCATTACCGACCGAGCCTCTCTTTCACAGGATATGTCGGTTATGACTATCTCAGTGGTGACAAGAATTTCAATGTTCCTCCAAAGGGAATGATCGGCATGATAAGGCATGATAAGATACGTGGTTTCACTTCTATCTTCGGATCACATCATAAGTTCTACGGGGCTATGGATTTCTTCTATCTCACCACCTATTATGGCGGATTTACACCGGGTTTGCAGAACGCGTACATCGGTGGAATATGGAAGCCGAACAAGAAGCTGACCTTCGATCTGAGTTATCATTATCTGGCGGTGGCAGTCAAGTTGGACGACGCCAAAAGAGGGTTGGGGCATGAGCTAGAGGCTTCAGCCAGTTATCAACTGATGAAGGATGTGCGTGTGAGCGCCGGTTATTCTTTCATGCGGGGCACCGACACCATGGTGTATTTGAAACGTGCTAAGGATGACCATCAACTGCAGTGGGCCTGGCTCATGCTCTCTGTCTCTCCCAAGGTCTTCACCACGATGTGGTAGTTTTTAATGGTTTATGAAAAAGGTATTGTTTCTTTCATTTCTTCTTCTCTGCTGCATATCATCACATGCACAGTTCAAGGGGGTTGTCACTAACGCAAAGGACAAACCTGAGAAAAATATGATGATCCGTCTGAAAAATGCTTCCGACACTACCTATACCGACAATAACGGGACGTTCCGTTTCGAGCGTACGATCGCTAACGATACCCTGGTCGTTGCCTTCTCCAGTCGATACGATGCTGTCATCCCTCTCGGCGATATGCATGATATCTCCATCAAAATGAATAAGAAAAACTGTGTGGTGAGGAATAACGGCAATCAGGCGAACCTGACGATAGAATACCAGCGGAGTCAGAAGAAGTCGCTACTCGACAATATCATCACCCGCGAACAGATAGAGGAGATGTCGGCTTCCAACATCTATGATATCCTCCGCTATAATATTCATGGAGTGAAAGTTGTCGATAATACGGAGGGCTCACGTATAATCATCCGTAACAATTCTACGGAACCCCTCTTCGTTGTTGACGGCATTTACTTTGAGTCGAGTGCCGAGGTGGATATCCGAGTGTCTGCAACGGATATAGAACGTATAGAGATTCTCCGGGATGGTGAGGGCTATGGCTACCGTGGGGGTAATGGTGTCATCGTGATAACATCGAGGAAATAACAACCTTTGTGTATCAATGCTTCACTAATTGGGTACCGATTAGTCGACTTTTACGTTTCAATACTCGACTAATCAAGTATCAATTAGTCAACTATTATGTATCAATACTCGACTAATCAAGTATCAATTAGTCAACTATTAGTAATAAATACTCGAGTACGCTATGGTAGAATACTCGAGTATTTGTTATATAGAAAACTGAATGTAATGATAGATGGTTGTACTTCAGCTAATCGTTATTAGGTTCAGAATGTCAGAACGCCACTGCACACGTTGGGATTATTGCGCAGCCAAGCAGAGAAGCCGCAGCTGCGGTCTTGTTTAAGCACACGGATATAGGCCCTGCCATTGGCCAACTGAATCACCTTCGAACCGGTGGCTGTGCCTTGGTTGATCAACAAGGCATCGGGACGGGTGCTGCCAAATTCCACTACATCACGTGAGTCAAGACAGATCTTTCCCTGGGCATCCACTAACAATGCCTGTAGTGTGGGACTACCGTCTTCCAAGATCACCGACGACAGTTTTATGCTGGCAGGTGCACCCCAGGTGCCGGGTTGTACCACCTGATGAATCTCATCGGTAAGCATGGTTTTTCCTTGACGGGCTATGGCTTTGATGGTATTGTCACCATGACGTAACGCTACATCCCAATGGAAACCGGCAGCAGGGTAATCATCGGTATTACGATGTCGCACACCAGTTGAAACACCGTTCACCAACAGTTCTACCTCCTCACAGTTGGAATATACTAAAATCTCGTACTTTCCGTCTTTCTGCTCTGGGCGTACAGGCCACGAATGACCGTAGATATGCACCATCGGCGTGGCGGTCCAATAAGATTGGAACACATAGAAACTCTCCTTAGGGGTGTTGTCACGCTGTACCACACCTTTCTGATTGACATAAGGAATAGGATTGGTGGGGCGAAGCGGTGTGGAGAAATCCTTAAAGGTCCAGAAACAGGCACCCGTCAGCCATGGCATCTTCTCCTGCTCTTTCAGATGCCAGTCGAAGAGTTTGACGATATATGACTCTGACCAGTCGCCATTCTTATCCCCGACAGATATCTCGTTGAAATCCCCGTCAGTATGTCTGCCTACATGACTGTCGCCACCCCATTCCGCATGAATGAAACGAGAGGTGTTCTCATAGCCATCCCGCTCCAACTGCGCATAGTCGTGGAAGTTCTGTTTATACCACCCTGCCCATATTGAAGGAGAATAGACATCCACGATATCACGGGCAAAGTCACAGCGACGCATGGAGGTCATCCGTGAAGGATCGAGGCTGTGGCTGATGTCAACCATCTCCTGCAGGAAATCCCTCAACACCTGTTTGTCGTAATAAGGTTTGTTCTGTAACCAGTCCACCTCGTTGCCCATACCCCATAGGATGACTGACGGGTGGTTGTAATGCTGAAGAATCATCTGTCTGAGCATCCGTTTCGACATATCCTTCATAAATGTGCTGGTAACGTAATTACGACACCAGGGTGACTCCTCCCAGACAAGTATGCCGAGAGAATCGCAGAGATGGAGGATGAGATCGCTCTGCTGATAATGTCCCAGACGGATGAAGTTGACACCCATCTCTTTCATTTGCAACATATCACGACGCATCTGTGCATCGGTCATGGCTGCCCCCACACCGGGATGATCTTCATGCCGGTGAGTGCCATGTAACAACAACCTACGACCATTCAACATGAAAGGACCATGCTCGACAAACTGCGTTTCCCGGAAACCGAAAGGAATCTCGAACGTCTGTTTCGTATTCTCATTGTTGAGCGTCAATACACAAGTATACATCTGCGGGTTGTTGACATCCCAGAGTTGCGGTTTTCCCTTCAGGGAGAGTGCAGGGGAAGAACCGTGATTGTCTGTTACAGACAAATCTTTTGTGCTACCAACAACCTTTCCTTGAGGGTCTTTGATGACATACGACCAACTGC
>JAFZPF010000130.1 GCA_017550455.1 Prevotella sp. | reverse complement strand
CTTCGGCACCGCCGTCAATAAAACAGCGGCGGCCTGTTCCGTAAACTCAGTCGCTGTATCCGTAAACAAAAAAATCAGGTCTAAACGGCAAACTTCATAATCCCGATCGAAAAAAAAAAGAATCGGACGGTTCGCATTTATATACCCGTACACCGCATAATGCATGAAAAAACACATAAGCGGCGACGCTTCTTGTACTACTACTTCTCTATTCCATGTAATCCTGTCAAACAGCACTTGTCTGTCGCTTATCAACCCCCTTTCAGAGGCGAAAGCGGATGCAAAGGTATGATAAATATCAATACCCTCCAAATATTTTGGCAACTATTTTCCCAAAAACAAGAAAGTTTTCGGGATTCTTAACAAAATTAATCTTTTATCAAGAAAGCACGCCTAATTCCTTACCTACTTTAATAAATGCAGCAATACACTTATCAAGTTGTTCACGATTATGTCCAGCTGATATCTGAACACGGATACGTGCCTGTCCTTTGGGAACTACCGGATAGTAGAATCCAGTGACGTAGATACCCTCTTCCTGCATCTTAGCTGCATAAACCTGTGAAAGTTTTGCATCATACAACATAACTGCGCATATAGCACTCTGAGTTGGTTTGATGTCAAAACCGGCAGCCATCATCTTATCACGGAAATAGTTCACATTTTCAACAAGACGATCATGAATCTCATTTGACTCTTTCAACATCTTGAATACTTCAAGACTAGCACCGATGATGCATGGAGCAAGAGAGTTGGAGAAGAGATATGGACGACTGCGCTGACGAAGCAGGTCGATAATCTCTTTTCTACCTGTGGTGAATCCACCTAAAGCACCACCAAATGATTTTCCTAATGTTCCTGTGTAAATGTCAACCCTACCGTAAGTATTGAAGAATTCGCTTACGCCATGACCTGTAGCACCAACTACACCTGCTGAATGTGACTCATCAACCATTACGAGTGCATCGTATTTTTCAGCTAAGTCACAAATCTTATCCATTGGAGCCACATTACCATCCATAGAGAAGACCCCATCTGTAACGATGATACGGAAACGCTGTGCCTGTGCTTCTTGGAGACACTTTTCCAGTTCTGCCATATCTGCATTGGCATAGCGATATCTCTTAGCCTTGCATAGACGGACACCGTCGATAATTGATGCATGGTTGAGAGCATCACTGATGATAGCATCCTCCTCGGTAAACAATGGTTCAAAAACGCCACCGTTAGCATCGAAGCAAGCAGCATAGAGAATAGTATCTTCTGTTTTGAAATAATCAGAAATAGCTGCTTCCAATTCTTTGTGAATATCTTGTGTACCACAGATAAATCGTACTGAAGACATTCCGAATCCTCTGCGGTCCATCATCTTCTTTGCCCCCTCGATCAGTCTGGGATTATCCGACAAGCCGAGATAGTTGTTTGCACAGAAGTTTAACACTTCCTTACCTTTAACGGTGATGGCTGCTCGCTGAGGACTTTCTATCAATCGTTCCTCTTTGTAAAGTCCTGCTTCTTTAATCTCAGCGAGTGTTTTGCTGAGATGTTCTTTCATTTTGGTATACATAATTATTAAATAATTAAAGTTAATTGACTACAAAGTAAATACTTATTTTTTGAACACGATAATTAATTCTGAGTTTTTTAATTATATTAGCCATTTTTTTTCATTTTTTATTCATTATATTATGCCATTCAAAAAAAAAGCGTTTACTTTGCACCTAAATAAATTAATAATGTAATACGTAATGAAAAAAGTACTAATTATCGGGTCTACCGGACAGATTGGATCCGAGTTGACTCTTGAGTTAAGGAAACGATATGGTAATGAAAACATTGTAGCCGGTTACATCAAGGGAGCAGAACCAAAAGGGATCTTAAAAGAAAGTGGTCCTTCTGAGCTCGTTGATGTGACGGATGCACAAGTGATTTCAGATGTTGTTAAAAAACACGACATTGACACTATTTACAATTTAGCTGCTTTATTATCTGTTGTAGCAGAATCCAAGCCACGTTTGGCTTGGAAAATCGGAATCGATGGTTTATGGAATGTTTTGGAAGTTGCCCGTGAAAACAAATGTGCGGTCTTCACCCCTAGTTCCATCGGTTCATTTGGTGACGACACACCCCATGATGATACCCCACAAGATACTATTCAGCGCCCAAAGACTATCTATGGTGTTTCTAAGGTTACCACAGAATTATTAAGCGATTATTATTTCCACAAGTATGGTGTTGACACCCGTTCAGTACGTTTTCCAGGTATTATCTCATACATGACACTTCCTGGTGGTGGTACTACTGACTATGCAGTAGATATCTATTACAATGCGGTAAGGGGTGATAAGTTTGTTTGTCCGATAGCCAAAGGCACATATATGGATATGATGTATATGCCGGATGCATTGAATGCCGCTATCATGTTAATGGAAGCTGACCTTACCCGACTGGTTCATCATAACGGGTTTAACATAGCGGCTATGAGTTTTGAGCCAGAGATGATCTACCATGAGATCAAAAAGCATAAGCCAGATTTTGAAATGGTTTATGATGTGGATCCTTTAAAAGAAGCCATTGCCACCAGTTGGCCCAACAAGATGGACGACAGTTGTGCACGCAAAGAATGGGACTGGAAGCCACAGTATGACCTTTCTTCCATGACTGTTGACATGCTTGATAAACTATCGAAAAAGCTATCTGAATAAGATATACATTATTTAGCCTACCCTACCCTCAGCGGTCCGGCCATTGTGGCTCAAAGGCCCGGCCAAAGAGCCCTTTTTACCCGGCCGATGAGTATATAATCATAAAGATATCACTTACTAAAAACAATAATCCCGATGAAGAACTCTTCACCGGGATTATTCTTATTGATATCACTCAAGATTATTTCTCAAGTAACAGATTCATCATTTCGCATGCAGCCTTAGCAACAGAAGTACCAGGACCGAAGATAGCTGCTACACCAGCCTTATACAGGAAGTCATAATCCTGAGCTGGAATCACACCACCGGCGATAACCATGATATCCTCACGACCGAGTTTCTTCAACTCCTCGATCAACTGAGGAATAAGTGTCTTATGACCAGCGGCCAGTGAAGAAGCACCAACGATATGCACGTCATTCTCGACAGCCTCGCG
>JAFZPF010000017.1 GCA_017550455.1 Prevotella sp. | reverse complement strand
CGGACTGTCGATGAAAGTACTCATTCCTTACCGGCTGCCTAATGGCGCGCTTCCTGATGATTCCCGGGAGCTCTCACTATTCAGGCAATATGCGTACAAACGGGCTGCTGAATATGCCTTCAATGCCACTGGTGTACGTCCAGAGGAGGTCTGTCATGACGGAAGTGAGCATTTCCTTTTCTCTGCAGACAAACATGTGTACCTTAACCTCAGGGTAGAACCTATTATTATGGAACAGCCCACAGTGACCTTGGCGGAACTTACCGTAAAAGTGGTCAATAAAGAAGAACCGTCATTAGATACCCTGGTGCTGCCCGGTTACACGCGCAGACAGATGGATGTGATGAAGTATAATGCCATCTGTAGGAAACTGTCTTATGAAAAGGTTGCAGAACTGGAAGAGCATCTGATGCGCTTAGCGGTAAATTGCAGGAAGGCAGGTGTTGACCAGGAACTTGCAATGAAGATGACGCTGGAGGAATTAGACTGTTTCGATAAGGAAGTGTTGGTGCGTTCCACCTTCAATACTGCCTATGAAAAGCACAAACTGGGAATCGGCAATCCGATAGAGAGCAGTCTGATGCACCAACAACTGTTGGAGGATTTCCTGAAGCGCCGGTACCTTTTCCGTAAGAATAAGGTGACCGGGGAAATAGAGGTACAGGAGAAGTATCGTTTTCATCTTTGGTGGAAACCTCTTTCTGAGGAAGTGCGTAACGACATCAACAATGCCGCCATCCGCGAGGGTATCAAAGTGTGGCCCAAGGATTTGGACCGCATCCTCATATCTGAGAGGGTGGAGACGTATGATCCTGTGCGTGAGTGGCTTAATGAGTTGCCACGTTGGGACGGTAGGGATCGTCTGGGGGAATTGGCTCGAAGGGTTAAGACAAACACGCCTGATTGGGAAGAGAATTTCCGGGTGTGGATGCGCTCCATGGTGAGTCAGTGGCAGAGTGATGTGTATAACATGTACGGTGCCCAGATGGTGCTGATGCTCGTTGGTGATCAAGGTACACGCAAGTCATCGTTTATGCGGATGTTGCTTCCTCGTGAGCTGATGCCCTATTATATCGACCGCATAGATTTTGTCAACAAAAAAGAGGCGCTAAGGGCATTGAGCCGTTTTCTGCTCATCAATATCGATGAATACGATCAGGTAAGCAAAGCACAGACAACCTACCTCAAGCATCTCATCCAGCGTACGGATGTGAAGGAGCGTAAACTCTATACCACCACCTTCGAACAGCAACAACGCTATGCCGTATTCTGTGCGACCACCAACTCATTGGCACCGCTGAAAGATGAGAGTGGCAGTCGACGTTACCTGGTGGTAGAAGTCAATGACGTGATAGATACCGACACGCAAGGTGACAAACAGATTGATTATCAGCAACTTTATGCACAGATAGTAGAAGAGATCCGACAAGGGTATGACTATGCCTTTACGGGTGAACGCGAGCGGAAGATCATCGCCAATAATGCGGATTACTATGAGATGCCCAATGTCATATCACTGTTTGAGGATTATTTCTCCAAGCCGAAAGCCAGTGATGAGGCGATACTGATGAGTCCCACGGAAATACTTGGTGCCTTGAAGATGGATACCGGAAATCATTCAAATGCTACTATATTAGGTGCTTACCTCCGCCGTAATAACTTTATGAGGGGAGAGGGAAAAGAAAGGAGAAAGTATCAACTGAAGCCACTTATCCCTGAAAATCGTTGAGTCAAGGTTGTCAACCTCATGACAACCTTTGACAGCCTCTGACAGGTTGCACGCCCTTTACCACAAAGGGTTTTGACAACCTTACAACCTTTTTTTTGAAAATTACTGTATATAAAATATTTGGTATGAAATATAAACTCGTAAAAGAAACGAAACCAACACTTTCCACTTATGGGAAGTATAAGGCAGTGACGTGTCATTATCAGACCGTTGAGAGTAATGAATTGATTGAAGAGATAGTTAAACAAAACTGTCTTGACAGGGCGACCGTTGTCCATGTGATGTCAAGACTGTCCGCAGTCATCAGCCGTCATTTGCGGAAGGGTGATAAAGTGCGACTGCAGGACTTGGGAATGATGAAACTGGAGATAGAGAGCGATAAGGTGGACAAGCCCTCAGCTTTCGATGCCCATAAGCATATCCGTGGTGTCCGTCTCCACTTCCTACCGGAAAGTAGTCAGGGCAGTCCGGCACTCTATCAGAATATCAAGTACGAAAAGGAGAAGTTTGGGATGAGGTAATGAAAACGGGGACAGGATCGCTTTGCATGTCACCGACACGATCCCTAAAATCTGTAAGGTATTCAAGTGGCAGCAGTTCTCCACCTGCCTTTCACGGTTACTCTGCGATTGCAAACAAATCGCCCATCCTTACCTGAGATTGCATGATGCCGCTATGGGCATTCTGTCTGACACCGTAAGTCGTTATCATCACCAATTGTAATTATTCTTGATTATGCAAACTTAGGTGCGGAAACGCTATATTTTGTTCAGTTTCCGCATCGAAATATATCAAATATATACAAGTAGAGAAGAAGGTTCGCCATCAACGTCTGTTGCTTCAATAATCGGCCCTTTAACAATAATTTTTTGCAATGATATGGAAGTTGTCACGGGTATGCTCATAATAACCGCAACGCGGTTACCGCTCAATAGCCGTGGGTCGGCATGACCTGCGGATAAGGTGTTGTAGCAATCATCCAACCCTGGAGGGGTTGCCCATCATTATTTATGGGGGCACGCCTTCAGCGTGCATATTTATGATTAATACATTCTCCGCAGGTCGATGACCTGCGGCTACTGAGCGTTGACGCTTTCAGCGTCATATGCCAACTCCTATATTATTGCCTTAATTATAGATTTTGTGTTCCGTAAAGAACAAATAATATTAAAATCTGTTTTGTATGTACAACATTTAGTAACTAATGTTTCAGAGATAGTTGACGCTAAAGATCAAGGCAGTAAGCAAAACACAACGACTACGAAAAGTACCCCAATTGTATCTATGAAAAAATCTCTTATTGAGGCTTTCTCCTAAGGTTGTCTATATACTCACCCACAATACCTACCGGATCGCTGGCATTCACGGGATACCATCCGGCTGAGGAGTCTTCGCCCGAATCATATATCTGCTTACCTGCCTTATTATAACAAATCACTTGTCTGACCATGACGAAGTTATACTCCTCGTCGAACAATGCCTTCGTCTTCGTTGTCACCACTGGTGTTCGAATGCCTAATAGGCTGGCAAAATGCATCTGCCAGTCAGCCGTATGATACACGGCCTTCACCCAAACGATGTGCTCACCGTTTTTCTTCGTGGTGATATTCGTGTTGTACGAGATGGTTACGATCTCATCCTTGCTGATGGTCTTCCAAGGGTTCTTCACTGCACCCTTTTGGCTTTGTGAAGAGACCGTGGTACATATCATCATGAACATCATCAAGAATATTGTTATTTTCGCTTTCCTGTTCTTCATATAGCCTTATCTATATCATTTACCTAACAATTACTTCTATTAACTCTGTCATAATAGTAAGCAGCCACACCCCCGAAAGAGGATAGTGGCTGCCGATAACCATAAGTATTAAGGTTTCACAACCTAAAAAAGAATGCTAAAAAAGAATGATCTATTCTTCAACATCAGGATTTTCCTCAACGACTTCCTCGAAGGCTTCACCCAATGCTTTAAGTGTAGAGGCCAGTGTATCTGCAAATTCGCTGTAGTCCATATCCTGCAACTGGTCGGTAACCTTCTTTATAGGTTCACCGATACCTTCTTTCACATTACGGTATTGTTCAATGTCGATCTGGTTCACATCCAGATAGCCATAAACCACAAACACATGTGTACCTGTGTTAGCAACGAAATAAGAAGCGTCACCTACGTTTACGATGGCCGCATTCGGGTTCTCTTTTACCACCTGTCCTAAGGTCTTCACCTTATTGATGATGGCACGTGTCAGTTGTCCGCTCTTACCCATCAGGGCAACACTTGTCGGGATATCCAAACCAATCTGGTTCGGTTTGATGCACTTTTACCTTATATGTTAAGTTTGCATCTCCCTGCCCATCACTTCACTACAACCTTCTTACCTTTGATTATGTTTATACCGCGTTGCGGCTTAGTCAGACGTTGCCCGGAGAGATTGAAGATTGGAGCTGTTGTGGTGTTTTTATCTTCTATCGTCCGTATGCCTGAAGGTTCTTTTTCCTTCACAGTAATAAAGAACGGTGCATCGGCGCACTTCTTACTCACGGCGTCTGTGTTCGCTGAACGAAAACTGATGAGCCTACCTGTCAGTTTCCCAACCTTCGAGGGCAGAGTGATGGGCAAACGGAGAATTGCGCCTTTATTGATTACTTTCTTGTCCATATTGTAAAGTACAAAGAGGTAACCGCCACCCTCAAGTGTGCGGACAGAGAGATCGTGCTCGCTGACGGCCGCTTCTTTCGTGACATTTGCCTTGTCGAGAGTGATGCCATCAGGCAGCAAGAGGTTAAACTGCAGGGCGGTGATGTTCGTTCCTTCATCACTAAGGTTGATTGTGAGTGAAGTCTGCGCTCCCGTCTCTCCCTCTATGGGCGCGATACTGATTGTCTGGGCAGCAGCATGGCATGCAACAATGGCTAATGCAATTGTAGCAAAAATTCTTGTTTTTCTATTCATAAGTATATCTATTTAAATTAATATTTATTTTTATTTATTAAAGGATATCTATCACTTTAACCTTGCCTCGTAGCGGCGACTTTACTAAAGATCATAAAAGAGTCTGCATTGCAGTGATTCGTTTCTTAGATTATTGAAAGGAGCAATGGTAGACTTTTTTTGGTAAGTTCAATAGCACCACCAGATAGTTCTTTGAGAATCTCTTCGCGAGTCTTTTTACTCAATTCTTCGAAAAACTTAGCGATAGAGTTTTTATCTTTGAACTTTTTGTTTAAGAAATCCACGGCTTCCTTATACTCACTATTCAAGACGTCTTTACAAAACAGTTCGTATTGCTCGAAGTCTATGAAAATATTCTCAGAGTTGAATGACTTATCCCAAGAAACCTCCGCAGTCTTCATTTTGGCATCAAGATACTTCAATAGCGCAGTATCCTCTATAACAAAAAGTATTTGCTTCCTATTTTTGACGAGTCGCGCCTTTTTAATGACATCCACAAGAGCATCGTGGTAGGTGGTATCGTCATCAGGTTTTCCCCATTTAAGATCTGCCTCATATCGCAGGCGCTTCACTTTTGTGTCAGGTATGCGCAGGTATATACTTATTTCTCGATTTGTCTTGCCATGCAGTTTTCCTTTAAGGAGTTGATGGAAGATCCACACCTCAAAATCATTTTTGGTCATTGAACCAAAGCCTCGTTTAACATAAGAATCGAGGATTTTCTCAAGTGTTGTATTGTTTTTATTAATATCCATATTATATGTAGTTAAAAATTATTTTTTTATTGTCAAAATAAATTCATCAGTGTCATATTTATATATATTATATGATATATTATTATATGTTATTGTTTTAACAAATAATCTATCATATGAACTTCCAACTGCATCTGTTAATGTTAAATTACAATCAACTGGTAATGCTAAAATCATAGGTACATATTCATCATATGTAGGTTCATTATTTTCATCTCTACCATCTAAATAAATTATATAACCATGTCGTTCAAAACCTACATATATATAATTTGAACTTGAATTCATGTCAATTTTTCTCCATCCTGGCAAGTCACTTAATTGTTCAGATTCATCTATGAAACTATTATTATTTATTGTTGGAATATACATCGTGTCTGAAATCTTAATTGTGTTTTCTCCAGATTCACTAATAGGTCCGCAATACCAAAAATAACTCGGGATTATTTTAAGTGTTGCTGTTGATGATGATTTCCAAGCCGATGTCTCGTAAATGGAATAACCAGAGATAGTGGCGGCATCTTTATTAGAAAAATTGACGGTTTCGCCGCCCCCGTCCTCAAGTGCCACGTCTTTAGTTTTCATCCAGCTTGTAGGGAAAAGCATGTAGAGCGTCTCGCCAGCTGCAACGGAAACCTTTGTGCCTACGGCTTCGTCGATGGAGGTATAGGTAGCGACTGCGCCCGCAAGTGTGGTAAAGTTCTCGGCTGTGGG
>JAFZPF010000129.1 GCA_017550455.1 Prevotella sp. | reverse complement strand
GGCCACTTCCCCGAAGAACCGGTAATGCCCGGCGTGCTGCTCATCGAGGCCATGGCACAATGTGGCGGACTATTGGTATTGAATACCGTTGAAGATCCTGAGCGATGGAGTACATATTTCCTCAAGATCGACAATGTGAAATTCCGTCAGAAGGTTGTACCCGGTGATACCCTGCTGTTTAAAGTTGACCTGATGGCTCCTCTACGCCATGGTATCAGTTCGATGAAAGGCTATATCTTCGTTGGCGACAATATCGTGGCCGAAGCTACATTCACTGCACAGATTACAAAAAACAAATAGAATATATATGAATATTATTGATCCAAGAGCATATGTTCATCCGGAGGCAAAACTGGGCGACGGTAATGTTATCGGTCCTTTCTGCTTTATCGACCGGAACACGGTAATCGGTGATAATAACATCATGCAAAACAGTGTTACCATCAACTACGGTGCCCGCATCGGTAATAATAATGAGATCTTCCCAGGTGCAAGCATCTCCACCAAACCACAGGATTTGAAATTCCACGGTGAAGATACGATCTGTGAAGTGGGTGACAACAACAGTATCCGTGAGAATGTCACCATCTCCAGAGGTACTGCCAGCAAGGGCACAACAATCGTTGGCTCCAATAACCTGCTGATGGAGAATATGCATATTGCCCATGACTGCGTGATCGGTAACGGATGTATCATCGGCAACTCCACGAAATTTGCCGGCGAGGTGGTGGTTGATGACAATGCCATCATCAGTGCAACCGTTCTCTTCCATCAGTTTATCCGTGTGGGTGGCTATGTGATGATCCAGGGCGGCAGCCGTACCTCACAGGATATTCCTCCGTATATCATTGCCGGTAAGGAGCCTATACGCTATGCCGGTGTCAATCTGGTTGGGTTACGTCGTCGCGGATTCAGCAATGAGACGATACAGAATATCCACGAGGCCTACCGCCTGCTATACTCCAAGGGATTGTTGAAAGAAGGTATCGAAGAGATAAAGAACAACCTCCCACTGACACCCGAAATACAATATATCATTGATTTCGTAGAATCATCCAAGCGCGGTATTATCCGTTGAAATGAATAAAACGCTTATCGTTATACTCGGCCCCACAGGTGTAGGCAAAACAGATGTCTGCCTTCGTGTGGCTGAGTATTTTCGTATACCTATCATCAATGCCGACTCACGTCAGATATTCCGTGAGATTCCCATAGGAACTGCAGCCCCTACCCCCAAACAGTTACAACGCGTAAAGCATTACATGGTGGCTAACCATCAGTTGACCGACTACTACAGTGCTTCGATGTATGAACAGGATGTGCTGGAGATTCTTGAAAAAGAATTTCGAAGTCATGATATAGCATTGCTCAGCGGTGGTTCGATGATGTATGTTGATGCGGTATGTAAAGGCATCGATGATATCCCCACCGTAGATGATGAGACGAGAGCTTGGATGAAACAAAGGTTTGAGCAAGAAGGGCTCGATGCACTTTGTGAAGAACTACGGCAGTTGGATCCCGACTACTATGCCATCGTTGACAAGAAAAACTATCGGCGTGTGATTCACGCACTGGAGATTATTCACTGTAGTGGGAAAACCTATACTTCATTCCGAACCAACACCCATAAAGAGCGTCCTTTCAAAATCCTAAAAATTGGTTTAACGAGAGACCGTAACAAACTGTATGACAGGATAAACAGAAGAGTTGACAAAATGATGGAAGAAGGCCTTTTGGAGGAAGCACGAAGGATGTATCCCCTAAGACAGTTGAATGCTTTGAACACCGTTGGCTATAAAGAACTGTTTAATTATTTCGATGGTATATGGCCGCTGGAAGAGGCTATAGAACGTATCAAAGGGAATACCCGTAGATATTGTCGCAAACAACTTACCTGGTATAAGAACGATGAAAATATTAAGTGGTTTAATCCCGACAATGTTGAAGAAATCATAAAATATATCGAATCATTAACATAATCAATGGGAATAATAATGATATATTCCCATTTTTTTTGTATTTTTGCAGAACGTATCAATAAAACATTATTTCATGAACATACGCGAATCTTGGCTCGGCAAACTACTATCATGGTTTAAAAGTCTTTTTACCTGGTATAAATCACTCTATAAGGGTAAAAGATGGTATACGAAAACAATCGTTGGCTTGATATCACTGATCCTTCTTTTTATCATCTACCTCGGAATGGTAGATGTGAACTTCTTGTGGCTCTTCGGTAAGAGTCCCGGTTTCTTATCGGGTATCAAAGATCCGCAGACGAGTGAGGCATCAGAGATATACAGCGCTGACGGCGTGATGATCGGAAAATATTTCAGCGAGAACCGTACCCCGGTTAAATACGAAGAGGTAAACCCGGCTTTCTGGAAAGCGCTAATCGACACCGAAGATGAACGTTTCTACAAACATCGGGGTGTAGATGTCATAGGATTGCTCGGCGCTGTCAAAGATGCTGTCCTTCATCATGACGCCCGTGGCGGTTCTACCATTACCCAGCAGTTGGCAAAGAACATGTTCCGTGTACGTACGCAGTATTCTACAGGATTGCTGGGAAAGATTCCCGGTGTAAAGATGCTCATCATGAAAACAAAGGAGTGGATCATCGCCAGCAAACTGGAATATATCTTCACCAAAAAAGAGATCCTTACGATGTATGCCAACACGGTAGATTTCGGTTCTAATGCGTTCGGCATCAAGACGGCCTGCAAGACATATTTCGATACAACGCCCAAACAGTTGAAGACAGAGCAGGCAGCCGTCCTCGTGGGTATGCTGAAGGCTACGACGTACTACAATCCTATCGTCAATCCGAAGAATTCTGAGAAACGGCGTAATGTCGTTCTGGACAATATGTTATCTCATGGTGATCTGACTAAAGCTGATTGCGACTCACTGAAAAAAATTCCATTATCACTGGAATATAGTGTGGAGACGAACTATGACGGACAAGCACAATATTTCCGTGAGGCAGTGGCTAATTATCTGGATGACTGGTGTAGAGAGAATAACTACGACCTCTACAGCAGTGGCTTGAAAATATACACCACCATCGATACCCGCATGCAGAAATATGCCGAGGAAGCTGCTACCACCCAGATGAAGATCGTTCAGAACAATTTCGACAATCATTGGGGAAAACAGGAACCATGGCAGGATGAGACACATAATGTGATACCTAACTTCATTGAGGGTATCGTCAAAAAGCTGCCCGTATATAAGCATCTCAGCAAGAAATATCATAATAACCCCGATTCCATCGAATACTATCTCAACCAGCCCCATACGGTGAAAGTGTTCGACTATGAGAAAGGAACGGTAGAGAAAGAGATGTCCACCATGGACTCCATCCGTTATATGGTACGTTTCATGCACTGCTCGTTTGTGGCCATGGAACCACAGACAGGTTATGTGAAGGCTTGGGTAGGTGATATCGACTTTAATTCCTGGAAATATGATAAGGTGACAGCCATGCGTCAGCCGGGATCAACCTTCAAACTGTTCGTATATACCGAAGCGATGAACCAAGGACTCACTCCTTGTGACAAACGCAGGGATGAGTATTTCTCTATGGAAGTTTATGACAGTAAACAAAAGAAGATGGTTCGTTGGACTCCATCGAATGCAGACGGCAGATTCTCGGGTGACTCTATCCCACTGAAAGCGGCATTTGCTAAGAGTATCAACTCCGTGGCTGTACGGTTGGGACAAGAGATGGGTATCAAGAATATCATCGCTACGGCACAGGATATGGGAATTCACAGTAAGTTGGATGATGCTCCTTCTTTAGCGTTGGGTTCATCGGATGTCAACCTGCTGGAAATGGCTGATGCTTACTGCTGTGTGGCTAACGATGGCAAACATATCGATCCTATTCTCGTCACACATATCATTGACAAGAATGGTAAAGAAGTGTACAGAGCACCACAGGAGGTAAAACAGGTGATCCCCTATAAGAGTGCTTTCCTCATGCAGAAGATGATGATGGGTGGCTTACGGGAACCAGGTGGAACATCCATGAGTCTTAATCATTGGGTGGGTGTCCGCAAGGCATTAGACACAGAGTTCGGTGGAAAGACCGGAACCTCTAACAACCATTCCGATGCTTGGTTTATGTGTATCAGTCCAAATATCGTCTGCGGAGCATGGGTAGGTGGTGAATACCGCTGTATCCATTTCCGTACAGGAGCGCTCGGACAAGGGTCTAAGACAGCATTACCCATCTGTGGCTACTTCCTGGAATCACTGATGAACGATCCGAATTTCACACAATATCACGGAAAATTCAAGAAGCCTTCAGAGGATGATATCGTATCCAGCCTGTACGAATGTTCAAGCTATTATGTTCATGTGCGTGACACCTCAGACATCGATTCGCTCGACATCATGGATGATGAGATCTTCCTCGATGAAGAAGGTAATCCCATAATCACCGAAGAAAAGGAAGAGAATACTACTGAACCTAATCCAGAAAAGAAAACAGAAAAGGTAAAGGAACAGACGGTCACATTTGATGATTTGTAATGGCAGACAAAAGATATGATATCGGCGAGATAGATCTTGACAATCAAGAACTGCAGCAAGCTCTGCAGATTATCAACTATACCCGCAGATCGCTGTTTCTGACAGGAAAAGCCGGATCAGGAAAGTCTACCTTACTGAAATATATCTGTAATACAACGAAGAAGAAATATGTGGTGTTGGCACCTACCGGCATTGCAGCCATTAATGTGGGAGGTGTCACACTGCATAGTTTTTTCAAAATTCCCTTTCATCCATTATTACCTAACGATAGCAGATTCAGTTCGCGACATATCAGAGAGACACTGAAATACAACAATGAGAAAAAGAAACTGTTACGCGAGCTGGAATTGATCATTATTGATGAGATATCGATGGTACGTGCCGATATCATCGATTTCATCGATAAAATATTGCGTGTATACAACCGTAATATGCGTGAGCCCTTCGGGGGAAAGCAACTGCTGCTGGTGGGTGATCTCTATCAACTGGAACCCGTCGTGAGAGAGGAAGACCGTAAATTGCTTCAACCCTTCTACCCTTCCAACTATTTCTTCGATGCACATGTCTTCAGAGAATTCCAGCTGGTAAGTATCGAACTAAAGAAGGTGTATCGGCAGAAAGATCCTGTCTTTATCACCATTCTGGATCATGTACGTACCAACAATGTCTCAGCATTGGATCTCCAGATGCTCAATAAGCAAGTGGATCACACACGCATACAAGAAGATAATCAGTTGGCGATAACCCTCTCTTCCAGAAGAGATACTGTTGACTATATCAACACCCAGGAGTTGGACAAGTTACCGGGTGAACCAACCGTTTTTAATGGTGTTATCACCGGTGAGTTTCCTGAGAGTAATCTTCCTACCCCTATAGAGCTGTATATCAAACCAGGTGCACAGGTTATCTTTATCAAAAACGATATGGAGAAACGTTGGGTAAACGGGACCTTGGGAGTGGTTGAAGCCATCGATGAAGAATCTTCTATTATCTATGTCATCACTGAGGATGGTGAAGAATACGAAGTAGAACCGGCTCAGTGGAGTAATATCCGTTATACCTTCAATGAGAAAGAACAGAAGATCGAGGAAGAAGAAATTGGGATCTATAAACAGTTCCCGATACGACTGGCGTGGGCTATCACTATTCATAAGAGTCAGGGACTAACCTTCCGCCATGTGAACATTGATCTTACAGGTGGGGTGTTTGCCGGTGGACAGACATACGTGGCACTCAGCCGATGTGTTGCTCTTGAGGGTTTGTCTCTGTCAGAACCTATCCGTAGGGAAGATGTTTTCGTACGTGGGGAGGTCATCAAACATGCACAGCAATACAACAATCAGCAATTCATCCATCAAGCATTGTCAGAAGGAAAAGCAGACAAAGAATATCATGATGCGATAACAGCCTTCGACAAAGGCGATTATGAGCAGTTTCTCAATCATTTCTTCATTGCCATTCACAGTCGTTACGACATAGAAAAGCCAGCTGCCAAACGACTGATACGTAAAAAATTATCCGTTATCAACCAGTTGAAAAAGCAGAAGAAAGAGTTAGAGAAAGAGATTGAACAACAGAAAGATTATCTCGAACAATTATCCGTGGAGTATATCTTGATGGGAAAAGAATGTGAACATGAAAAGATGTGGGATGCAGCCATTGCTAATTACAAGAAAGCATTGAAACTTCGGCCGGATTCCTTAGAGGCTAAGAAACGCCTACAATCTCTTCGCAAAAGAAATAAATCATAAATGAAAAAAATTTTATTGATACTTTGGAGTCTGCTTTACGGTTTATTTATGAAAGCACAGCCATCTCAACTGATTATAGAACAGGAGGTTGGGCGCATCACTTTTGCCGTTGATAAGGTGGAGGTACCAAATCATACAGTTGGATGGAAAAGGAGTGGACATCAGACAGCCATGGATCTTCATTATCGTGAGGAAGCAGATGAGATGTTTTCAGACTGGAAACCACAAATACTAGCAAATAGTTTTGCAGATGTTGATAATCTTTATGATATAGGAGAGGACGTTTTATTCCAGATGCTTCTGAAGGCCTGGTGTCAGCATCGTCCCGTGGTATTGAGTCCGGATGCTATCTGGCTGGTTATCTGCCAGCAGTTCAGCCATTATGTCAATAAGAATCCGAAAAAAATCCAAAGTCTCCTTACACATCATGAGGGGAAAAAACAACTGCGGATCCAGACGAATGACCTTTTTTCCGAGCAAGCCGACTGGGAAAGACTCATAGCCAGTTTTACTTCAGAGATCGAAAAATATACAAACAACGAGATTTCCACTACTATTGTAGCTGATTTTTCCACAACAGGAACGGATGAGCGAATCGCTTCAGAAGTGACACTCATGGATGTTGTCAAGCCCTATTTCGAATATACATCATTCTATATTGTCTGTGGTATCCCCTCAATCACACTGACGGGAACACCGGATGACTGGCGTAAAGTGATGGAGAAAACACGTTCTCTGGACGCATTCAATTTGAATTGGTGGACATCACAGTTGCTGCCCATCTTAGAAGAATTTGTCCGTGCCGCAGAAGGGCATATAGATTACTGGTTTTGGAAAGATATTGTCAAGAAAAACCGTCCACGAAGAATTAAAGGACCTTCCTGCATGAAACGTCATACGCAAATGACGCATTTCGATGGTTGGTTCCTCAAATTCTTCCCCTTTGACAATCATGGGCGTACTCCGAATAAAGTCACTATCACTCAAACCATGCTCCCGGAAACCGTATGCGTTCCATTTAAATATGAAATACTGAATACAGAAGGTAATAAAATGTCTTCCTTTGATTTAGAACTAATCGCAGGAATTGTTGGTGTTCAGGAGGATTCTATTACAAAAACGATGACACCAAAGGTTGGTTGGTTTGTACGTACATCCAAAACACAATAAAGGGGGTGTGTCAAAATAGGCACATCCTCTTTTTTTGTTTATACATGGAAGGTAAGTGAGTCGTGGTATTGCTACGCTGCAATTTTTATGATTTCTGTCTTATATGAGCTCTGCGGGCACCTCATTGGCGTATATGAGCCATCAAAGGGCACGGATTGCACTTTATATGTCGACATATTTCCCTGTTTTCGAAGTATTGCAGCCATTTTCTTGATGTTGAAGGCAATGGCGAAGAAGGCAAAGTCCATAGTGATCTTGTCTTTGCCGAAGTGCCGGAACCTTTTGTATCCCATGTTGTATTTCATCTGTCCGAAGACCGCCTCCGGTTCTATGG
>JAFZPF010000016.1 GCA_017550455.1 Prevotella sp. | reverse complement strand
TTTGCTCCACAGATACTTGGATGCTGAAAGAGGGGTTTACATTATAACGCACGGCTGCCCCAATGCGATCGCCTAACTCACTCATATCGTAGAGTGGCCATGGAATCCTGTTCTTGTCGGTGAATGATTTCTGTCCGTATAGATAAGCTTCCCAATGATCATTGAAACGGTATGCCAGTACACCATTGATGCCGGCATCACGGTAACTGTTACGTTGCCACCATACATTATTCAGATAACCACCAATGGCGAATGATAACTTGTTAGTCAGAGGCATGGCATACATCGCAGAGATATTCTGTTGGAAGCCGGCCCCATGAGGAGCATGTTTGCCAAATGAAGCAAATACACTGGCACCTATATTCACGTTCAGCCCCTCGTGCAACAACCAGTTGTAATAACCACCCCAATGCATCGGATAGCTGTTGATATACGGCATCTGTCCATATTGGTTGAGCACTGGCAAATGGAGACTGTCACTGACCCACTGTGGAGAGAAGTCGGGCAATGATGGCTGTGGCTGTGATACAACAGGTTGTGGAGCCGTGATAACATCCTGCTCCTTGACGCTCTCCTGTGCAAAGGATGCTCCTATACACAAGAGAATCATGAATATGGTGATCCCTATTCTTTTCATTGATGACAAAGATAGCCTTTGCTGCCGTGACTTCAAAAAGAATTAAAAATATTTATCCTTTTATCAGTTTATTTATTACAAAAAAGTTACCAATACGTCATTTGTAAAAAGAATTCGCAGATATGAAAAGATTTGTTTTGTTATTATCATTGATGTTGAGCGTTATCCTTTGTTGTCAAGCACAACGAAGGTTTAATCCCAAGGATTTCAACTACTCTTCCCGTGAATGGAAGATGATAGCACGTCATTGTCCTGACTCATTCCTGAACTCTCCCTTAGCCAGACAGTTTGCGGAGAATGTCTTGGTTTGGCAACGTAATACCGGCGGATGGCCAAAAAATGAGGCTATTCATCGTCCGTTGGGTGGTGACCGTGATCTTATCCTTGCTGATAAAGAGAAACGCAATGACTCCACTACAGATAATGATGCTACGATCCTGGAGATGACATATCTGGCACGAATGTGGCATGTGGTGCCTGACCCTCGTTATAAAGAAGCTTTCCTGAAGGGTCTGCGCTTTATGCTTGACGGACAATATGATAATGGGGGATGGCCACAGTTTTGGCCAGAGAATAGAGGTTATCAGGTTCATATTACATACAATGACGATGCTATGGTACAGACCATGCGTGTGATCCGTGATCTGAGAGATGGTATAAAGCCTTTTGACGGATTGGTGGATGCCAAGACAAAAGCAGAACTTGACAAAGCCTTTAATAAAGGTATTGAGTGTATCCTCAAGACGCAGATACGAGTAAATGGAAAACCTACAGTATGGTGTCAGCAACATGACCGTGAGACATTTGCTCCGGCTTCAGCACGTTCGTATGAATTGCCTTCTTACTGTTCATCCGAGAGTGCCTCATTGGTAAGGCTGTTGATGGAACTGCCTAATCCCGACCAGCGTATTATTGATGCCGTCAATGGGGCTATGGAGTGGTTTGAGAAACATAAGATTACCGGTATCCGCCTGGAGACCTATCGTATGGAAGATGGACGTTACGACCGTAGGGTAGTGGAAGATGCTAAGGCCGAGCCGTTGTGGGCTCGTTTCTACGATCTGAAGACAGAAGAACCCTATTTCTGTGATCGTGACGGCATACCCCGTAAACATCTTAGTGAGATCGGTCATGAGCGTCGTAATGGTTATGGATGGTATAGTAACGGACCGGCAATGCTTGTTCCCCTCTATCAGAAATGGCTTGCTGAGAAAGGGATTACGAAGAGGCAGAAACGTTGAAAGAAAACTGATAATGGATGTTTTCTTTATCTCGTAAAATTGTTAATCTATTGACAAAAACGAAAAAAAAGCGATAAAATGTTTGTTGGTTACGAATAATTGTTTTACTTTTGCAGCAATAAAAGAGAAAAGAGATATGAATACGTTAAACGCATCTTTTTATTATTATTTTTACTTTGCATGGAAATGTGAAGCGGGAAGGTGCGTATAAGTTTTATGAAAAGTAAATGATTATATATGATAAGGTCCCGCTTCAGAATATGAGGTGGGACTTTTATTTATAAATAGATAAGAGAAATGAAGAGAATAGCGATACAGGGTTTGTTGGGATCCTTTCACGACATTGCCGCCAGACAGTATTTCAAGGATGAGCAGATACAATTGATATGTTGCTCCACTTTTGAGCAAGTGTTTGAGAATATCAAGCGCGATCCTACTGCCATCGGCATGTTGGCTATTGAGAATACAATAGCCGGCAGTCTGTTGCACAACTACGAGTTGCTACGCGATTCAGCTACAACTGTGGTGGGAGAGCATAAACTGCATATCTCTCATTGTATCTGTTGCCTGCAGGAGGATTCTTGGGAAACCATTCGAGAGGTACATTCTCATCCAGTGGCACTGATGCAATGCCGGGGATTCTTGGCTAATCATCCGGCATTGAAAGCCGTTGAGGCTGAAGATACTGCAGGTTCGGCAAAATTTATTGCTGAGAATGATTGTCGCAGCTGGGCAGCTATTTGTTCTACAGAAGCAGCTAAAATGTACGGGCTACGTATTTTGGAGGAGAATATTGAAGACAACAAACATAACTTCACCCGTTTCTTAGTAACGTGCAATCCCCATAAAGCCGAGTTTTTACGGCCGTTGGAGAAAACCAACAAGTCGAGTCTTGTTTTTTCTCTGCCCCATGAGGAAGGTACTCTTTCACATGTACTTAGCATTCTCTCGTTCTACAAGATAAATCTTACGAAGATTCAGAGTCTGCCGATTATCGGTCGTGAATGGGAGTATATGTTCTATATCGACGTGCTCTATGATAACCTGACTCGCTATCGCCAGAGTATCGATGCGATTATGCCACTAACCAAAGAATTACAGATTTTAGGAGAATACAATGAAGCAAAGAACCCAGTATGAGATACAACCGGCCGATAGGCTCTCGTTGGTTACAGAGTATTATTTCAGCAGAAAACTGAAAGAGGTAGCTCAGATGAATGCCGAAGGTAAGGATATTATCAGTCTTGCCATCGGAAGTCCTGACTGTCCACCATCAACACAGACGATCACCACCCTCTGTGAGGTGGCGAAACAGGATAATGCTCATGGCTATCAGCCCACGATGGGCACTCCGGAGTTGCGCCAAGCGATGAGTGACTATTACAAGAAAACGTATGATGTAGATGTTGACCCGGCAACGGAAGTATTACCTTTGATAGGTTCTAAGGAAGGTATCCTCCATATCACGTTGGCTTTTGTCAATCCAGGAGAGACGGTTTTGGTACCCAATCCGGGGTATCCTACCTATACATCACTGTCAAAATTGCTCGGAGCACGGGTGGAATATTATGACCTGAAAGAGGAAAATGGGTGGCAGCCTGATTTCTCCGACCTGTTTAAGCGTGATTTATCACATGTGAAACTGATGTGGACGAACTACCCTCATATGCCGACCGGAGCACCTGCTTTTCAAGGAGGATTCGATCGGCTGGTAGAACTGGCCCGCAAAAACAATTTTGTCGTAGTGAATGATAATCCCTATTCACGTATCCTGAATGATAATCCATTATCAATCTTTTCAACAAGACTGACAAGCAGGGAAGTGGCGAAAGCCCATTGCATAGAACTTAACTCTCTCTCAAAGAGTCATAACATGCCTGGATGGCGTGTGGGAATGTGCATTGCTAATCCGCAGTTTATCCAGTGGATCCTCAAAGTGAAGAGTAATATAGACAGTGGTACGTTCCGGGGCATACAGTTGGCAGCTGCCGAGGCTCTCACGCATAATGATGAGGCTTGGCATTATCAGGCTAATATCACTACCTACCGCAGGCGCAGAGAGATTGCCGAACAGATCATGACCGCCTTAGGATGTACTTTCAATCCTCAGCAAGTGGGGATGTTCCTTTGGGGAAAGATTCCTGAGCATTATAAGAATGCGGAAGAACTAACAGAGCGAGTACTTCATCAGGCAAGGGTGTTTATCACGCCAGGATTCATTTTCGGTAGTAATGGAAATAGATACATACGTATCTCGCTTTGTGCGAAGGATGAGAAAATGCGTGAAGCCCTACAACGGATAAATAATTTAGAGTGATATTGACAGTTGTTGGATAATGGGGTAACCCTGTAAAAGTAGAATAATCAAAATATTTATAATATGGAATTAGAATTAGAACCGATGCGGTTGCCAAGTGATAATCAACGTCCTTTTGTGATTGCAGGACCTTGTTCTGCTGAAACAGAAGAACAGGTAATGAAAACAGCTTTAGAGTTGGCAAGCAAAGGATGTCATAATTTTCGTGCCGGTATCTGGAAGCCTCGTACCAAACCGGGTGGCTTCGAGGGACATGGCGAGAAAGCACTGCCATGGCTGAAACGAGTGAAAGACGAGACAGGTATGCTCATCACCACCGAGGTGGCTACTCCTGCACATGTGGAACTGGCACTGAAATATGAATTGGATTTGTTGTGGATTGGTGCCCGAACCACAGCAAACCCATTTGCCATGCAGGCTATTGCCAACTCATTGAAGGGTGTTGATATCCCGGTGCTTGTAAAAAACCCAGTCAATCCAGATCTCGAACTGTGGATAGGTGCCATGGAGCGTCTTAACAGGGCTGGTATCAAACGGTTGGGTGCCATTCATCGTGGATTCTCCAGTTATGATAAGTCGATGTACCGTAATTTGCCGATGTGGCAGATTCCTATAGAATTACGCCGACGGATACCTACGCTTCCTATCGTCTGTGATCCCAGTCATATCGGTGGACGCCGTGACCTGATAGCTCCTTTGTGTCAGCAAGCCATGGATTTGGGATTCGATGGTCTGATCGTAGAGAGTCATTGTGATCCGGATAATGCATGGAGTGATGCCAAACAGCAAGTAACACCTGATGTGCTTGACTATATCCTGTCGCAGCTGGTGGTACGCAGTGAGAAGATCACCACAGAGGGCATCAGTCAATTACGTAAGCAGATTGATCAGTTGGATAATCAGGTGATGGATATATTGTCTAAGCGAATGCGTGTTTGTCGTGAGATCGGGCAATATAAAAAAGAACATAATTTGACAGTGTTGCAAGCACAGCGTTACAATGAGATTCTCGACAAACGAGGTGCTCAGGGCACGCTCTATGGTATGGATGCTGAATTCATTAAGAAAGTTTTTGAGGCTATTCATGAGGAGAGTGTACGTCAGCAGATAGAGATTATAAATAGTTAAGAGTGTATTGTGTAGAGTTATGATGATCAAAGTAACTCAGTATCAATGATAAATGATTAAACAATGAAGATATTAGTATTAGGAGCGGGTAAGATGGGCAGTTTCTTCCTCGACTTACTGAGTTTTGAACATGAGGTGGCTGTTTATGAGAGAGATCCCCGACGGATGCGCTTTACGTATAATACCTTGCGGTTCACCACCATGGAGGAGATTGAGGAGTTCAAGCCGGAACTGCTGATAAATGCTGTAACGATGAAATATACTATTCCTGCTTTTCAAGAAGTCATTCCCCATCTTCCCAAGGAGTGTATCATCAGTGATATTGCCTCGGTGAAGACGGGGCTGAAGGAGTTCTATGAGTCAACAGGCATGCATTTTGTCTCTTCCCATCCTATGTTCGGTCCCACTTTTGCTAATCTCAATCAGTTGAGCGAGGAGAATGCCATCATTATCAGTGAAGGGGATTTCATCGGAAGGATCTTCTTTAAGGATCTCTATCAGAAACTCGGATTGAATATTTACGAATACACCTTTGAAGAGCACGACAAGACTGTGGCATATTCATTGAGTATACCGTTTGTCAGTACTTTTGTCTTTGCCGCCGTGATGAAACATCAGGATGCACCGGGTACCACGTTTAAACGCCACATGCAGATTGCTAAGGGTGTGCTTAATGAGGATGACTACCTGTTGCAAGAGATTCTGTTTAATCCTTATACTCATGATAATGTGGTGCGGATTCGTGAAGAACTCAAGGAATTGCTAGAGATTATCGACAAAAAAGATAATGAGGGCATGGCGGCTTATCTGCAGAAGATCCGCCATAATGTAAAACGGGATATACAGATAGATAAACGCTAATTTTTTTATGCTAAGCCTGTTATTAGGAATCTTCACCTGTGTAGAGCTAAACTGTGAAAATCTTTTCGATACACAGCATGATAGCCTGAAACAAGATCAAGAATATCTTGCTGATGGTGTACGACATTGGAATCGTCATCGCTATTGGGATAAAGTGAATCATATCGCAAAAGAGATTATCTCGTGCGGTGATCAGCCAGAAGGGTGGGGATTGCCGGATTTCGTGGCATTGTGTGAAGCGGAGAACGACAGTGTGATGCGTGACCTTACCGAGCGTTCCCTGCTTCGAAATGGAGGCTATCGCTATGTTATGACCAATAGTCCTGATGAACGTGGAATTGATGTGGCTCTGCTTTATTCAACATATTCTTTCCATCTCATCCATAGTCATTCCATAAGGATCGACCCAATGAAAGGCATGAGACCAACACGTGACATCCTTTATGTCATGGGAACCCTTGTCAGCGGTGATACCATCCATCTGATGGTGGTACATGCACCCAGTCGTTTTAATGGGGAGAAGAAGACACGACCGCATCGTTTGTTAGTAGCAGAAAAGATTATTGCTGCTGTCGATTCTATCCGAAGCCTATCACCGCAAGCTTCAATCATCATCATGGGGGATTTTAATGATGAGACAGATAACCATGCGTTGAGACGGCTGGAAAATAAAAATCTTTATGATGTCTCTCAAGGTGCCAGGGGCAGTAACGGGGCGAAAGGTACCTATAAATACAAGTCACACTGGCAGAACATTGATCATATCTTTGTCAATGAGGAGATGCGAAAGCGATTGTTGTCGTGTGTCGTCCATGATCCTCCATTCTTGTTGGAAGACGATAGGAAATATGGTGGTGTAAAACCGAGAAGGAACTATAATGGTTATCGATACAATAACGGTTACAGCGACCATCTGCCGCTTGTGGCAAGGTTCAGGAAAGAAGAGTGATTATGTCTCCACCTGTATTCCTAAAAAAAAGACGATATTTTTGTTTAAGGTAGGTATCTATATCAATTTTTTTTTTGTACATTTGCATTAGAGTAAGGTTACATTACGTTAATATATCTAATATGGAAGGAATTATTGGAGGAATCATCGTAGGAATCATTGCCGGTTTCTTGGCTGGAAAGATTATGCGTGGTCAGGGATTCGGTTGTTTGTGGAACTGTATCCTCGGTGTTGTCGGTGGTGTTGTCGGCGGTTGGCTGTTTAATCTTCTGAATATCAGTTGGGGAGGATTGGTCGGACAGATAGGTACTGCCGTAATCGGCGCAGCCCTTGTATTGTGGATTGCCAGCTTGGTTAAAGGGAAATAAACGGAAGCATTTCTTTTTAAAGGTTTATTTATGTAGGACGAATCATCTCGTTCGTCCTACATAAATATTTTGCTTTTCTACATCCTGGAAGTCTCGCTGTTTCCATGGACGGCCTTATTTACTTTTGCCTGTTTGTTGCCCCAACGCAGCATATAGCGGACACTGATGCCGAAACTGTGGGCGATGATGTTCGTCTTCGAAGAACTGTTCACCCCTTCCGGTTGCACCGTATAACTGGTGTTAGGACTATAGCGGTAGCTGGCACTGACGTTGAGTTGTCGGTCGAGGAAGGCACGACTCAGGCTGAAGCTACCCCCATGGCGTGCCTTCTCTGTGCGGTTGAATTTCTTCATGGGTGAAGAGTAATTGGCTGAGAGCGAGAGGTTAAGATCCAGCGGCAGACGGTAGGAGAACGATGCCCTGACCCTCCATCCATTGTTTTTTGTCTTTTTCTCCTGATAAGTGATGTCCTGCAGTGTCTTACTGGCGTTGACATTCAGCACGCCCCGTTTGCCGAGGGGTTGCATAGCACTGAACATAAACTCCCATCCCCGTCGTTTGGCTCCATTACGACTGGTGGAAAAGTAGACATCGCTGTCGGCCTCTTTCTCGTAAATACTCTCGAACCTGTCCTCATTGGTGTAGTTGGCGGTCAAAGAATAGTTGTTCCATAGCGTGAGGATGGCTGATGCCCGGTAGCCGACAGCTGGTATGAGGTAGGGATTTCCCTTAGAGTAGCTATACTCTCCCTCCCATTGCACGTAAGGGTTGAGCTGCATCATGTGAGGCACGTTGTAGCTACGGTTGGCACTCAGTCGCAGACTGTGTCCTCGCTTGGCATTGATGTTATAGTTCAGTCGAACGGTTGGGAACAGTTCATCGTAAGTTCGTTTGTAGTTTTGGTCGGGTGTATATTCCGAGTGTGGGTCGATTACCTTGTGCTCATAGCGCAAGCCCAATGATGTGCTGAGCGCCTTATAGTTCCAGTCCCAACTGACATATGCCGCTGCCGTTCGCTCCTTATACAGATAGTTGTCATGATAGGTACCGTAAGGAATCACCTCCCTGTCCTCTGTCAGATGGAAATCGCTTACATTGCGGTTATGCCATGCGGCAAGGATACCGCCCGTCTTCACCTTGCCCCATTGCCCGCCTAACTGCTGGGTTACATCTATCTCCTCGGTAATGACACGGTTGCGGGAGTTGTCTATGTTATCGGTATTCCATAGTTGCGGGTTATCTTCACGCTCCTGATAACGGTGATCGTCATCATCCGACCGACGGCCATTGACAGATGCAGTGAGTTGTCCTGTGCTCCACTTGTGGAACCAGGTGACGGCAAACGACTGTAGTCCATTTTCCAAACGGGTTGTCATGTCATCGGCATAATGTGCTTCGGTAGTGGTGGGTGTACTGCGCAGCACATCGTAGCGTATATTGCTGTTCTGCCACTGGTTACTGAGTTCCACATCCACCGACAGATAGTCGGTTGGTGAGAAGTCGTAGCTTCCGCCAAAGAGTGCCATATAGTTCTTATTCCTAAACGTATTTTCACTCTGGTTGAATAACTGAGTCTGCGACTGTTCGAAGAAGGTCTCTCTCAACTGATTTGTCTCGCGACGACTGATACTACCGTTGCCCATCGAATAGAACGACCAGCGACCACTGCGCTGCTCAATGTTATAGCTGGGCATCATACTATACTGTCCTTTACAGAAGTCATCCTTGAGAGAGAAGTTGGCCATACCGCCATTTTCTATTCGCTTGGTAAGAATCTTCAATACGGCCATGCCACCCCTCTGGGCACCCATCTCTGCCCCCGATGAGGTAATTACCTGTATAGATCGGACGTTCTTGCCGTCAATAGCACGAAGGTAATGTTGTAGTTGCTCGCCTGACAGACCAACTTTCTTATTGTTAATGTATACCTCAGCAACACCATTGCCATAGACGCTCATTTGGTTGTTCTCCACCACTAAGCCCGGCAGATAGTTCATTATCTGTGCCAAATCCATCGTCTGCAACTGTGGTATCGTGGCGATGTTCACCCGATACCCCTCCGCATCGTGCCTGATCTTCTCTGCCTTCACCACCACTTCCTGTAAGGTATCGGATTTATGTATGGGGATGGTGTCAGTAACTATGGGAGCTGCCTGCTTTGCTTCCATAGTCCAACTACTGACCGGTAAAAGAAAAAAAAATTAATTATGTACTTCATTGTTTGATTGCATAAGTCATAAGATAACCACAGTATTCGCACCTATATGTTATCGTATAATCTCCTAAATGCCATATTGTCCACCAATCATTTCCACACGATGGGCAAGCCACATCTCTCTCAAAGGGTTCTTCTTCGTCCGCCGCAAAGAAGGGTTTTATAACATATTGGAAAAAATTGAAAGGAACGGATACATGGTATGCCATCCCTTTTACTGGTAACAGACATAGAGTTAACGTCAGTACTCCATTTAGAATAAGTTTTTTCATCATTTCAAAGGTTTTATTGGTATTATTGCCCTTTAACGAGGACTCAGACTTCACTATAAAGTCAAAGGCAAAAATATCATCTCTGATCAAATGATGCAAATATTTCGATTACACAGTTTACACAAGAAATGAATCAAGAACTTATTACTCAATAATTTACGCTATTTTTACACACTTTACACAATCTCATAGTGACCTTATCTGATGGTCGAATTGGCGAGTGCCTCCTTCTACTTTGAACAGGTACTTCAACATTCTTGCCTTACGATTGGTAATCACTTGCGATGATTTTCCTAAAAGAATAGACATCTCAGAGGGTAAGAACCGGAGTTTAGTGAGTATACAGATAACCAGATTCTCGTCATCAAGAGTTTTATCCAAAGAAGATAACGATGATATGAATGTTGGCATCTTGCTGTTCGCAAGTTTGAGAAGATCCCTTAGCTCACCATTCGATGCGATTCCACCTATGGAAGCCTTCTTGTGAAGATCCATTACCAGTGGGGATAACATAATATCGTCTGGAATATTCCAGACGGAGGGTATGGCACTGTCTTCCTGAAGATTTGTAATCTTCTCCTGCAAGTTCGACAGCTGTTCTTGTTTATCCTCAATGGCTTTTTCCTTGTGCTCAGAAGACTGCTTCATTAGATTCAGCTCAGATAGAATGATCTGATAATTAGCTAAGTCAAGATTATATTGGGTGTTCAGACACTGCATCTTTTCCCGCTCTTTGCGTTGAATGTTCTTTAACCAATAATATCCTATCATAATAATGAACAAGAGGATGACCAGAGACAAGAAGAACATGTTCCGTTGATGATACAACTTCTGCTGCGACTGAAGTTTCATTTCAACAAACGAAGAAATATTGCTTTGGTTCATGATACTGTCGCGGTCTGTAGAATGTTCAATGGCATGTGAGAGTCCGCCTCCTACCAGTATGTTACCTTTTGCTTTCACATCCTCAGGGATAGAGTCAAGGGGAATATTATAAAAAACATACACTTTCTGACTTTCATTGTACTTGTTATTTAATGTAGGGATGAACGATTGATATTTAAACATGATTCTTCCTGGAGAAGACTTCCAGGGGTGATACATCCACTCATACCGTTGTGGATCATATACCTTTATGCTGTCCCAAAGCCCTAAGGCAAAGAAGCAGTTACCCAACTGCTCTTTGCAGATATCTATCATTAGCTGGTTGTTGGAGGTTTTAGCGTAGCAAAGAGCTTTACGAGCATCTTCAAGTGCCAGAGTTGGTCGGCAATCAAAATGAGCTAAAAACAACTTAGCAGAATGTGCATAAGCGCGGCTAAGTGTTTCATTGTCAATATTCATCTCTGTAGTATCAACTTTTTGAACAGCCTCATAGTAAAAGCGTAAAGCCAAACTCGGATTCTTCATGTTGTCGTAAGCACGTCCTAAGAGATAATAAGCCTCCATCTGTTCGTTCGTGGTTCCGTGAAGCGAGAAATAATCAACAAGACGCAGTGCTAAGGTATCTGTTCTGAACACCACCTCATGACGATCCTCCTGTAAAAGTTGTTGTAAGAGTTGGTGCATCTCCTCTCGTTGTGAACACGAATATGTCAGCAAACAAATTACAGAATATAGTAGTATCTTTCTCATAACAAGAGCAAAATTATATAATTATCATGAGATACAAGCCTATCGGAAGGAATAATTAAGATTTCTTTAGAGGGGATGGATGATCTTGCGAAAAGTTTTGGTGCACATTTCTACGAAAAGTAGTGACCAAAATCAATGAATTTAGTCATTACTTTTACCCTTTTTAATCACCTTTTCCACCCTTTTTAATCACCTTTTCCATCTGTTTTAATCACCGTTTCTTCAACTAAGAAGTGGAATACGTGTGAACAGAACTTCCTTGGGCACTCGGGAGGTAGTTGATGCCCCACCAACACATCTGCAACAGGATAAAGGCGATGATGAGCATCCACAAGGCTGTCTTATGATTCTTGGGATATCCCAGTCGATAGTGGATATATGAGAGGTAGGCAAACCATGTGATGGCAGCCCATGTCTCCTTGGGATCCCACGACCAGTAGTGCCCCCATGCCTCTTTAGCCCATAGTGCACCAAAAAGCATACCGAAAGTCAAAAACGCAAAACCCACGTTGACAAGGTTATCCGTTATGTCGTACTCTTGTGCCGTAGCCGGAGACTTCTTGAAGAAAAGGAGGTACAGTGCCATCAGTGCAGCAGCGCCGAGCAAGGCGTAGGCGAACATATAGACGATGACATGAGGGGCAAACCATGAACTCTGCAGCGCGGGCATGAGGGTTTTGGAGTGAATCTCAGGTTTGAAGATGTTTATACAGATAAACACGATGGCCATCAGGGTGGAGAAGGTGAGGATCCATTTATATCTCCAACGTGAGTAGACGATAATACCGGCCAAAGGTAGGAAGAATGAATACCACAGACGTGTCTCACCCATGGTGCGCAAAGGCGGGCGTTCTAACGATATCCACATGGCGATGATAAAAGAGAAAAACACCAATAGACCTATGGCTGTCGTTGTCAGTGCTAATGTCTTTTTCTCTTTCCATGCGGCATATGCCCCTGTTATCCATAGAAGCACTGCGATGAGGGCAAAATAGATGAATGCGTTCCAGGTCATGCTTTTTTAGTCTTAGTACCGAAGATAAACATACACAGTGCACCGAGGAGCATCATATAGATGCCGGTATATACAGCGGGCAACCAGGGATCGCGTACCAGTTCGAAGATACTTGTCTTGCTCATAGCTCCCATCGACTGGTCATACCCATATTGGTATATTTTCCATCCGTCCACCTGTACTGGCTTGTTTACGTCGACAATGGTACGCAATCTTTTATTTGTTTGTGTGAGAATCTCAATCTGGGAGGCGAACCGCTTAGGTGAGCCGTCATCATACGTCTCCATAATGAATTTCTCCAGTTCTATGGCCAGTGGCAGTTCTATCACTTGATGTTGCGCATCCAAGGCACGCCATTCGGGCTCTCCCTCTGATGTGATCATCTTTAACCGTTGCATGTCGGCATTTCCAAGGGTGGCGGTGGTGATGACAATGAAAAGACCAAGGTGGAAAAGGATAAACTGGATGTTACTTGTGGTGAAACGGAAATGAGTGAGACGACGGATGATGATTAATCCTAAGATCAGTGAGATATATACATAGATGAGGACGAAAGGCCAGAAGGAAAGCATATCATTCAGCCATTGGCCATTGACGGTCTGCCGTGTGAGTCCCATGATAACTGTGAGTACCACAGCATATATCATTGCCGGGATTGCGGCTTGGTAAGTACTGAGAAAACGAAAGGCATACACCTTTTTCCGAAGAAGGTGTATGCCAGTAATTATTGCCATTAACAGGAGCAGTACTATTAGGTTAGCGGGCCAGGTAAAAGCATCCCAAAACACTTTTCCGACACATAGCTCAAGCAACAGCCCTGCCACTATGATACCTGCACCGATGGCAAATCCTTGTCTCATGCTTTACAGCTCGATCAATTTCCCGTTCTTCTTTGCTTCCTCAATCCATTTGGGGGCAATCTCGTTGAGGAACTTCTGTTTCTTTTCCTTTAGTTTCGACATGTCAAGACCTATATAGGCCTGTGCCTTCTCCTTGGTGGAGATGTCGGGCATGGGAACGTCACCGATGAAGCCATGCTTGGCTAATATCTTTGAGATTATCAATCGTGCTTCTTGTGCCTGTACAAGTCCGTCGCTGAACAAGCGTTGTACTTCCTGCGGAGCGTGGAAGGATGCGCCATGTGAAGCGAAAGCATAGTCCCAACGCCATTGGCTTGAACGGATAAGTTGTAGAACAGGTTTCATCTCTGCTTCCGTGGCACCTTTCTCCCAGGCGAACTTCGCCTCTATATGTGCGGCAGCCAGTTGTTTCTCCAGTTTGGTACGGCTGTCACGGGTCATACGCTGGCGGTCATAGACATTCTGCTTCAGTACCTCAGCATCCTGACGGTGACAAGTCTGACAGGTACGGTCGATATTTGCAAGTGGTGAGGTGATTCGGTGGTCGGAGAACTTCACGCCGCCCTCCTGTTTGTAAGGCATGTGACAGTCGGCACAGGACACACCACGCTGTCCGTGAATACCTTGGAGTGCCATTTCATAACCTGGGTGCTGAGCCTTTAAGATAGGTGTCTTGGAAAGCGGATGGATATAGTCGTAGAATCCGATGGAATCGAAATACTCTTCAGCAGCCTCGCAGGTAAGACCCTTATCCTGCGGGAACATCAGGTAGTTAGCCTTTCCGGGGTTCTTCGGGTCGTCCTTTTTGATGAAGTAATACTCAGTGTGGCATTGTGCGCATACCAAGGAGCGCATTTCCTGATGTGATGCTTTGCGAACATCCTTGCCAACCCGAGCCCATGCCTCATATAATGCTGGACGGGCAGGTCGCAAATCCATGGTGCGGGCATCATGACAATCACTGCAACCTACTGTGTTCACGATCTCACTGCCTAACTGACTCCATTTTGCGGCATAGTAGTTGGTCGGGTCAAAGACAGACTTTGAATCGCTCATCTCACGCATCATTCGTGGTACATCAGGTCCCTTACAGGTCCAGCAGGTAGCGGGTTGCATATCTTCATCACCATCTATTCCGGGATTTCCTGTACGAAGGATCTTGCGAAGATCCTCCAGACAATGCTTATGTCCACGTGGTGTGTTGTAATGACGTGAGAAAGCGTAACCGGCCCAAAGTATCACCATCTCTGGGCGATCCCCCAATTCATCTGTTTCATTCGAAGCATTGTACATGGAATGGAAGGTCGTATCCTCGGTCATAGCCCATGTTTCATACTCACGAGGATAGTCTGCCTTGAATTTCTCGTTCTGTGCAATGATGGAGTCGGTGAACTCCGTTCGCTTGTTGTTAAACACACTGGCCACTTCAGCACGGCGTTCCATGAGCGAAGATACCAGCAGTCCCAGCAGGAAAACAATAACCATGGCACCTCCAAAGAGTGCCCAGCCTTGCCATTTCTTCAGTTTCTTTTCCATAGTGTTTTTATTTTTTTGTTTTTTATTATCTTGTTTGTGAATGCTCTGTAATAAATCATTTAGACTTTTTTGAGAGGAGACCCTGCAGCCATTGAGGTACCGGACTGGGTGGCAGTGGGGTGACTGCTTCTGCGTTGGGAGTAGCCATGAGGGAATTCATGCCTCCATGCGGTACATTACGATGACAATCCCAGCACGCCTTACCACCATCACGCATCTGCTCCATATAGCCTTTCCTTCCTGTTTTTACAAACTCTTGGTTAAGCTGTGTATGGCAACGGATACAATTGTCCATGATGACTTCCGCACTCATATCCTCGGCCATGATGGCCTGATGCTCGGAGTTGGCAACAAAATAAGCGGTATGTTTCATGCCATCCATTGCCTTGAAGCCATATTTCATGACCATATTCTGATGAGGTACATGACAGTCGTTGCAGGTGGCACCATTTGAGTGATCATCAATGCGACCGTGTGACGAGTGGCTCCACGTTGCGTAGTATGGAGTCATGATATGGCAGTTCACACATGCGGCGGGATCGTCACCCACGAAATAGGTATGCGCTCTGAGAAGATACATGAACATCGCACCTAATCCCACGATGACACCAGCCAGAATAAGTAATCCAACCTTCTGACGATAGGAAAACATACTGGTAAGTTTATCTATTATTTTCATAAGGATGTGAACTTTCAACAATTATTTGCAAAAATACTAATAAATGAGGATAATGTTTGGTCACAAATGGCAATGGCTATTATAAAAAAAGTTAAAGAAAGGGTATGTTTATAGAAAAACTCTATCTTTGTTCAAATTAATGAACATATATCATGAATACAGAAACTTTAGATGGTTTGATGGCGTGTCCTCTCTTTTCTGGAATCAGTCAAAAAGAGATCATAGAAATGATGCACACCATTCGTTATCGTGTTGTGACATATCATAAGGGGGATTTATTCTGTATGGCAGGCTCACCCTGTCTTCATGCCGATATTATTGTCAGTGGTGAGATGGTGGCAAACCTGATTGGACCTTCGGGCCGTGTCATCCGGATGTCGATGCATCACTCAGGAAATATGCTGGCTCCGGCTTTCGTCTTTGCGCAAGATAACAGTTATCCTGTGACTGTGGAGGTTTTGAAAGAAAGTCAGGTCTTCCGTTTGACGGTCAGTGATCTTACGACACTTATTGAGATGGATTCCCGTATTGCGATGAATTATATGCGTATCCTTTCAAATATCGTTTCCTATCTGACGAAGAAGGTAAGCATGCTTTCCATGAATGTCCGTGAAAAAGTGAGTATGTTTTTGCGTGAAGAGCGTAAACGTCAGCAAACATCAAGACTATATATCAATATGTCTCGTCAAGAACTTGCTGACCATTTCGGTATACAAAAATACTCTCTTTTACGTTGTCTGAAAGAGATGCGTGAGAAGGGAACCATCCGGATAGAGGGAAAGTATATTCATTTGTTATAAAAAGAAATGAGGGTGTGTCAAAATAGGCACATCCCCTTTATTTTATCGCAAAGCCCCGACTTTCTCAAGCCAGGGCTTTGTTATGTTGTAAATTATTTGTAACTTTACAACATCACAAATAAGTTATGCAAAAGTATCATTTTCGCCCGTATTCACCAAATCAAACGATACTTTTTCCGCAAAGAATTGACAAAGACATTGCGGAAAACGATCCAGTCCGCCTAATCAGCAGGATAGTAGAGAGCCTCGACCTGAGCAGCATGCGCAAGCTGTATAGGGAACGCGGCCGCAGTCCGTATGACCCGAAGATGCTTCTGAAGGTAGTCATCTACGCCTACATGAA
>JAFZPF010000128.1 GCA_017550455.1 Prevotella sp. | reverse complement strand
TCTCCCTCCGGCTATGAGGTGCGGAAGAACTATTCCGGAGCCGATATTATCTGTTACCTTCCTATCGATACGATAACCAATGCACGACGGTTCCTCCGACTGGTGCGTCCCTGCATGGCTTTCTTTATCAAATACGAGTTCTGGTATAACTTCCTGCATATCCTCAAACACAGGGGCGTTCCAACGTATAGTGTCAGTTCCATTTTCCGTCCAGGACAGATTTTCTTCAGATGGTATGGCCGTCATTACGGGCGAGTGCTGAAATGTTTTACAAAGTTCTTCGTTCAGAACGAGGTTAGCAAAGAACTGCTTGCCGGAATCGGCATAACAGATGTGGAAGTTTCCGGTGATACACGTTTCGACCGGGTGTTACAGATAAAGGCAGTTGCCAAGCAGTTGCCTGTCGTGGAGGCTTTTGTGAAAGGCAAAGGTGTATCAAATGAAGATCATGCAGTCTTCGTAGCAGGAAGCAGCTGGCCGCCAGATGAGGAGATATTCATCCCTTATCTTGCAGGTCATCCCCAGTGGAAGGTGATCATCGCCCCTCATGTGATTGGTGAGGATCATCTCAAGCAGATCATCTCTCTGATTGAGTCGTCCTATCATAATACTGATGGGAAAAAGGTGGTACGCTATACACAGACCACTCCAGAGGAGGCAACGGAGGCACGGGTGCTGATCATTGATTGCTTCGGATTACTCTCCAGTATTTACAATTATGGAGACATCGCCTATGTGGGTGGTGGCTTCGGAGTGGGCATTCATAATGTGTTAGAGGCTGCTGTCTGGGATATGCCGGTACTTTTCGGACCTAACAATGAGAAGTTCCAGGAGGCTCAAGGACTGAAGGCTTCTGGTGGTGGCTTTGATTTCCAGACGTTTGAGGAGTTCCGCCAATTGATGGATCGTCTGATCACCGACGAGAACTATCGTAAAGAATGTAGCAGTAAGGCCGGGGCTTTTGTGAAAGATCAAGCTGGTGCTACTGACAAGATCCTGAAAACAGTAAACCGTTTGTAAAGCCGACATATTCGGTTTTACAAACGGTCGATATACTTTAATTATCGTGCAAACAGAACGCAGTAAGTTTACTTATTGCTGAGGTGCAGCCGATAATCACGACGAAGTCGTAAACTTTAAACTCTAAACTCTAAACCTTAATCTGCTTGATAGGTACGAAAAGTTTCAGGGTCAGCCATGCCAACAGGTACATACAACTTGCAATCATAAAGATGGTTGCGTAATTACCTGTCCACTCAAGGATCAGTCCTACAAATGAAGAGGCAAGTGCTCCACCGATGGCTCCTCCCACACTGCTGATACCGGTCATCGAAGCAACAACATGTTTCGGATAGACATCTGAGACGATGGTGAAGATATTGGAAGCCCATGCCTGATGGGTGGATGTTGCCAAACCGATGATCAGTACTACAATCCAGATATTGTGGATATAAGGAACGGCATTGAGCGGTAACACCAACAACGCAAAGATTAAGATGGTGGTCTTGCGGGCGAAGTCGATAGTCCTGCCAGCCTTGATGAAACGGGAGGATACAGCTCCTCCATAGATTCCTCCGATGCTTGACATGAAATAGATGATGATCAAAGGTAATACTGTTGCCTTTAGGTCAACACCGTGTGTCTTGTTGAGGAAATCGGGTGTCCAGAAAAGGAAGAACCACCATACCCAGTCGGTAACAAAACGGGAGAAGACAATAGCATAGGTTTGCTTGAACTTAAACAGTTCTTTCCACGTTACGTTGCTTTTCATTTCCTCTTCTTCCTCATCCTGCTCGATATATGCCAGTTCGGCAGCATTCACCTTTTTATTCTCATGAGGTGCCTTGTAGATAATCCACCAGGCAACAACCCATACAAAACCTAAGAGACCGGTGATGATGAATGCCCAGCGCCATCCCCATTGCAGGGTGATGCCCACCACGATGATAGGGGCGATAATGGCTCCTATGGTAGAACCGGAATTGAACAAACCAGTGGCATAAGCGCGGTCTTTCTTCGGGAACCACTCCGCTATGGTCTTGACAGCTGCGGGGAAGTTGCCTGCCTCACCAAGACCAAGAACGGCACGAGCAAAGCCGAAGCCGGCGACACTCCTAACGGCGGCGTGAAGGGTGGCACCGATACTCCATACGATGATTGCTATGGAGTAGCCCAGTTTACTGCCTACCTTATCCAAGAGTCTTCCGCAAGCGAGCATACCGATAGCGTATGCTATCTGGAAAGCGGTGACGATATAACCGTAGTCTGTCTCACTCCATTGAAGATCTTCCTGAATATACGGTTTCAGCAAACCGATCACTTGTCGGTCGATGTAATTAATGGTTGTGGCAAAGAATAGCAGGGCTACCACCACCCATCTGATGTTTGTCTTCTTCTCCATATCTTATTCTGAATAAAACTTCCCCGGACTTTTCAGAGGTTGTAGTATTAATCTGTTTTCCCGACAAAGGCTGCTTCGTAGTCTTTTCTCTGAAAGATACTCTTAACTCTAAACCCTAAACCCTAAACTCTAAACTCTAAGCTCTAAACCATTATTCTTCGCGCTCGCGGTACCAATCCATATAGGCAACGTAATGAGCAGCATTGTCGGTTTGGCCTGGGCGTGTCTTCTTGATAAACTTTGCAGGTACGCCGCCCCATATCTCGTTGGGTCCAACCTTTGTGCCGCCAACCACCAGGGCGCCGGCTGCAACGATAGCACCCTCACCAATCTCACAGTTGTCTAACAGTGTTGCACCCATACCAATCAGAGCATGATCATGGATGGTACAGGCATGTATCGTGGCGTTATGTCCGATGGTCACGTCACTGCCGATATTCAGTGGGCCGATCTTATAGGTTGTGTGCAGACAAGCACCGTCTTGCACGTTCGTGCGATCACCGATCTTGATATAGGCCACATCACCGCGTACTACTGCATTGAACCATACCGAGCATTCATCGCCCATCGTTACCTCACCCACTATCGTAGCATTCTCACTGAAATAGCAGTTCTTACCCCATTGGGGCTTCAGTCCGTTTACTTCTTTTATCAAAGCCATAATATCCTTTTTGTTGGCAAAGGTACAGAAAAAAAAGAAGAATGACAAATGAAAGGGCAGGTTTCTTCTCGGACCTGCCCTGACAATTGTCTCGATATCTTTATGCTATTTCCCTGATAGTCTGTTGATCGTTCTTTCTATTTCAGATTTCAGTGATGCTTCATTTGTCGATATCGTCTGCAGATGTTTCACAATATCTGCGCGAATATAGCTGGTATCATACCATCCCAGCGTATGTATGGCACTGAAACGTACCTCCAGCGAACGACTCTCATCAGCAGCAATCTTCAGAAGTGTCTCTACTATCTGTGGTTTGGGGTGATTACGATAAACACCGATGGTAGAGATCACCGCTTTATCTTTCGCCGAGCGATCATTCAGTTCTGTCAGGTCCTCATTCAGACGCGTTTGTTCACGGTTGACATTTCGACGGAAGTTTTTAACGATAGTATCACTATAGATATATTTACCCACCAGTTGCTTATCCATCTCTTTCAACAACGACTCCGTGTCAAAAGAACCGAGCCCTTGCTCATAACGGAAACGCAGACGTTCTTCATGGCCGCGTAACAATACGGATGCAACAAGATCTTCTATCAGTTCGGGTGAAGCATTACGCTCTACCATCTCTGATGCCAGACGACGCACTAATTCATAACTGTCATTCAGTGCAGCTTTGAGAACAGGGATAGATTGCTCGGGGTAGTTGCGAGCCAGCAAACGCAAAGCCTCGAGACGTACCACGAAGAAGTCACTATTAAAATAGGTCTCCTCTAACAGTTTCGGCATATCCTGATAGTTTGCTTCATGTAACTGTCGGAGTGCCATTGCCTGTACATCGGGTAGGGCATGGTTAAGTTTTTCACGCCAGAAAGAGACATCACCACGATGGAGGACGATGGCATTGTTGATATCGAAACCAATGTGGCTATTGTCTTTGAAACGGAAGGTGGGATCACCGATGAGGTGACTCTCCAGATAACCGGTATAGCGGTTGAACTGTCCGATACGTATACCGGCAGCCAGCAGGCCGACAAACTCATCGGGCCATTTGTCTTGGAGGGCATTCACTGTACCACCGATAGTGGCAATGGTCTTACCATCTGCAAAGATATATGAACCGGCGAGATAGTCTTTCTCATAGAAGGATCCGTTATAACAGGCATCGAAGAGAATGAAACGGGCATTGGGATGCAACGGATGAATATCGTAGGTGTGGATATCCATCAGTTCGTTGTTGATAGAGTCTTTCTCCTGTAAGGCAGGATCAAAAGAACCTTCGCACCAGTTCGCAGGTACGTTGAAACGCTCAGCAAATTCCTTAATAGCCTCCTCCTTACCTATTTTCTTTGCTCTTGCAGGTATCTTACTACGGAGATACACTTTGACAGCCTCGATATTCTGATCCACATTGGCAGCCTCCGGATAACCGTTGATATACTGTTTGTCGGAAGCTCCGTGATGATGGAAGAGCATCACATCTACCGATTCATCCTGCACTTCGTTGAGGTAGATACGCTTCATGGGGAACATCGTATCGAAATCAAAGAACTTCACCGTATTGCCGGGACGGAAGAGTTGTGGCATCTGTTCACGTAATGCCATTTGTTCTCCTGCCCAAGCTGCACGGTCTTGTGAGTTATAATGATGACCACGTCCCATGCTCAGATGGTCGAGTGTGTTTCCCTTGTTCTCTTTCTTCTCACGAACAACCTTCCTGAGATATCTCTCCAGCAGAACGTACTTGTCTTCACCTTCTATCTCCACGGGTTTGATGCGTGCGGAATAGATATCTGAAGATAACTGATGGTGAGAGTCGGGTCGAAGACTGTAGTAGAAATACAGGGGGATATCGGCATCCTGCTTGAGGAAGTCGAATGTCAGATCGAAATCATCATAGAAGCGGTCGGATGCCACACTCGACTCTTTCCAGTCGCGTGTCTGGTTCATCTTGAAGGCAGAAGTGAGGTACTGTGCATCACGGATCATCGGGATGGGGATATCTCCTATAAAGACACATCCCTCCAGAGGAGATTTCTTGTCTGCGTATAAACGCTTGATCTGTTCCTTGATGGGCTCCGGACTTTTCCAGTCGTCCACAAGCAGACAGGTGGCAAGCCCGTCGGCCTCGATGCTCGCTTTATACTCGTTGACGGCAGCCTCTGTCTTGTCGTAACTCTTTTGGTCGATGAAAATGGCAAAACTGGAAGGCGTCTTCACCTTCGGCTTGATGATACGTTGTGCCGATACCGACAGGGCTATGGCACAAAACATAAAGGTTAATAATCTGTATTTCATCTTTATTTCAGTCGATTGATGGTTTGTATTAACTCAGCCTTTAATTCTTCAGGTTGTTCTTTTTGCAACAGTGCATGGCAACCTTCGATGATGGTTTGCCGCCCTACGGAGTAATTGAACCAACCTAATGCTTCTGCCATGGCTACGCGTAACACCAGTGGATTTCCTGCATCACCGATGAATGACAGGAAACGGGGAATGCCTCCCGTGCGGGGATAGTTACGAAGAAGACGGATATTTGACATTCGTGCAGCATCGCTTTTGCTCTTGTCGAAGATTACCTCTTCGCGCTGCATACGATCTTCAAATTCTTTTTTCAAGGCATTGACAGCCTTTCCGGCCTCCTCTTCTACGTTGACACGGTTCGCTTTGGCAAAGAATTTCTCTAACTCTCGAATGATATCATCACCGTTGAACAGATAGATGGAGTTGTTGAGCGCATATTGGGCACGTATCCGTTCTTCGTCACCCATGAGTGTCTCTACAACTTCCGGAATCAGTTCCGGTGAACATATCTCTCCAGCCAAATCAGCACAGCTGCGTGCCACACGCTCATAAGGATCGTGCAGACCGATACGCACCGCCTCGATAAAATGCTTGTCATTATAACGACTCAGCATCTTAAGACATTCCATCCTTACCGTGTTGAAGGTACTTTCCTTAAACTTATTCAGGAAGAAAGGTGCTTGGGTATTTTGCTTATCTGAATCGGCAATCTTTCTGAGGGCAAGACACTGTATGTCGGCAAACTCACTGTTTAACACACTCTTCCAATAAGCCATATCTGTTGCCTTGGTCACCACATCGGTAGAAAGCGTGTTCTCTTTGATAGGTGCAAAATGTACGGTAGGGTCCCCGAGGAGGTGTCCTTCCAGTGTTGCCACCTGACGGTTATATTGTCCTACACGCAAACCGTGAGACAGTAATCCCACCATCTCTATGGTCCATCGGTCTTGCAAAACATTACGGGTATTCCCTTGTACCACTAAAGTACTTCCCGGATTAAAGATATACCTGCCGGCTATCTGGTCTTTCTCATGGAAAGAGCCGTTGTAGCATGCGTCGAACATCACCATCGTAGGATTTGTGATACGGCCATCAAGATCTTTCAGCGTGATATAGACATCGGCATCTTCGATAGAGTCTTTCCTCCAATAGTCGGGATTCTTGTAGTCTTTGAAGAATTCCGGTGTCAAACCGAATTTCTTCTGCATGGCAAGAATCAGCGAGTCTTCATCCAATCCTTTCTTCTCCACATGTCGGCGGACGGAAGAATAGATATTTCCTTTCAGTAAATCATAACGTACGGTGGAAGATGTTCCTTTCTTATTGTCGTTAACCAACTGACTATCGGGATTGCCATGCTCGTGGAACATGAAAAGGTCCAGATCCTTTCGTTGCATCTCACTGAAGATCTTGTACTTCATCGCCTCCTGCATACGGAAGTTCCAGTGCTTGAATGATAGTCCGTCACGGAAGGCTAAGGGGAAATTCTCCCGATAGGCCTTCTCTTCATCCATGTACACCAACAGACAGTCGTAGTTGTAAGAACCACCATTATAGGTCACTACCTGATCTAAGGGGTTGTTCTTACAATGATATTTGGCATCGGCTGCTTTACTCAGGAAAGCTGTTATTCCCTCATACTTGTCACCACCCATACCCTCTGGATATTTGATTCGGGCAGAGTAGAAGGTGGGTTGAAGCGACTGAGGACTTTCTTCTGTGAGTTGATAGTAAAACAGTCGTTCATACACAGAGTCTTTCTGCATAAATCGGAACTGCAGATGCAGATCGTCATAGAAACGGTCTGTAGGAACACTTGATTCATAGATAGGGAATTTTGCTTCATCCATCTTAAAGGCAGTTGTCATATGCTGGGCGTTGCGTACCATGGCAATGGGAATATCACCAACGAGCACTATTCCTTCCAAGGAAGGACAGTCTGCATACAACTTCTGAAGCATGTTTCTTACCTCAGTAGGTGACTGCCATTTGGCATGTACGATATAGGTGGAAAGACCATCGTATTCCACGGCATCACGATATCTGAGGATTGCTTCGTTGCATCGTACGAAGGTAGAGTCATCGGTAATCACAGCGAAGGCCGTAGGATGCTGTTGTAATGGTTGTATGATCACGGGGGTGGGTACCGGTACCGTCTTCTTCACCACACGTTTGGCTGCTCCCACATTCAGTGTGAGCATCAGGGCCAATAATATCAGTATGTTTCTTCTCATGATTACTTCAGTCTAAAATAGGTTCTTTCAGCATTTTCCCTTACAGCAGCCGGTGTGTTTGCATTGCTCATCAACTGTTGACAGGCATCCATGATGTCCTGACGGCGATACGACCATTTGAACCATGCCAAGGACTCCAGCAAGGCACAACGTACCTTCTCTTCTTCATCAGCATCGAGAATCAGTTTCAGGTAACCGTCAACGGATGCGTGGATGTTCTCATTCTTCAGTGAGTTGATATACGAAATGCGATATCCTTTCTTGCCGGTCTTATCAAAGATATGCTCATCAGCGGAGGTCTTGTACTCATTTTCCTTCAGAAGCACCTCAGCAAGTTCTTTCCTGTCGGTGACATAAGAGTGAGCCAACACATCCTCCACCGCTTTCTTCACTACTTTTTCATCAAAGACCCTCATCTTCATACCGATATCGAAACGCTCACGCTCGGAGAAATAATTCTCAGCATATTCCTTAACTAACAACGGGACGTAGTCGTTAAGACCGACATAAGCCATGAAGCGTACCGTGGTACGACGGATAAACTCATTACTGTCATGGATAGACTCTTTCAGGATCTCTTGCAGATTCCTGTCGTTAACCTGCGTCAGCAAAGCCAACGAGGTGTATCTTACAACAGCATAGGGTGATGTGCGGTATTTCTTGGCCAGTAAGTCGGAAATGCCTGCATAACCATTGCGATAAAGCTGATGTAAGGCGAGGTTCTGCACATCGGCATACGGGGAATCTACATTCCGTAATGCCTCTGCCTCATTGTAGGGTCGGCTGATCAGTTCGCTGAGGTTCAGAGAGGCATCATTCGAGGTAAAGCGGAAGGTAGGATCACCTATCACATGTGATTCCAGGATATTCGTGAGTTGTGCCCATTGTCCTACTCTTGCTCCTAATCCCAGCAATCCCAGCATCTCGTTTGCCTGTTTGTCCTGCAGTACATTGACACTGTTGGCAAAGGCGACGACACTCTTACCTTCAGAGAAGATATAACGTCCTGCGATATAGTCTTTCTCCCGGAAGTCACCGTTGTAGCAAGCATCGAAGATCACCATGCGTGCATTGGGCTTCATCTTGGTAACGTCAGCAAGGACAATACCTGTCTTCAGATCAAGCAGGGAGTCTTTCTCTAACTGTTTGGGATCGTCGTATCCCTCAAACCAGGAAGCGTCAAGACCGTATTCCTCACGTTGTTTCTGAATATACTCTGCTATCTTCTCAGGTGTCTTCGCCCAACGACGGATGTATGACCGTTTGTCAGCCTTTAACTTCTCGATATGACTATTGAGATCCTCCGTGGCTGGTGAAGCAGAGAGATATTGTCTGTCGGGCGTGCCATGCTCATGGAAGATAGCCAAGTCGAGATCCTCACGCTTCATCATGTTCATCACCGTTTCTTTCGGATAATCATAGAAGCTGTAACGCATGAAGCGGGCTCTTCCTTGTTTGTCGAATACACCCGGAATCTGTTCCCTGATGGTAAATGCTTCCGGTGTCCATGCCGTGAGGGAATTGGAGTACGATCCTTCCCCTGTATAAGAGAAGAACTGATCCAGTTTGTTTCCGGAACGATGCTGTTCGATGGCCTTCAACAGATAATCACGGATCTGCTGATAGGAATCCACACCGTTATCTACGGGTTTGATACGACCTGAATAGATGTCGCAGTGTATCGTCTGCGGCGACTGTACAGCCAGTTCGTAATAGAAGAAATTCTTCTGTATGGAATCTTGTTTCAGATAATCAAATACCAGATGGAAATCATCATAGAAACGGTCACTTGGCACGGATGATTCATTCCACGGGAAGGTGTTCTCGTTCATCTTAAAGGCAGAGGTGAGGTGCTGTGCCTTGCGGATCATCGCAATGGGGATATCCCCGACAAACACCACACCCTCAAGATGATTCTGTGAGTGAAGGCGCTGAATCACCTTTTTCACCTCCTCAGGTCTTTTCCAGTCTTTATATATAATAAAGGTGGGCAACTGCTCCTCGTTGAGCATCTGCTGGTATGCCATCAGTTCCGACTTACAGTGTTTCCATGTCTTTGTATCCGTAATAACAGCAAACGACCGAGTAAGCGGTTGCTGCTTCGGTCGGACATATTTCTGTGCCATTGCCACGGTGGCCAGGCACAAAAGAATGAAAGTCTGTAATATTGTTTTTCTCATGTTCGCTATTAAGGAAAGATGCTGATGGTACTGTCACGGCGGCCTTGATACCGCCAGACAGCACCACCAGCATCATCGATCGTTAGAAATTAAATCCTAAAGTGCAAG
>JAFZPF010000127.1 GCA_017550455.1 Prevotella sp. | reverse complement strand
GGCTCAGTTCCGTTTTCTCAAGCGTACGAGTGCCCATACCCTTCCCCTGTTGTTGTTGGATGATATCTTTGATAAGTTGGATGCCCAGCGTGTAGAACAGATCGTCAAACTGGTATCCAGTGAGGAATATGGTCAGATCTTCGTTTCGGATACTAACCGTGAGCATCTCGATACCATCCTGTCGGGCAGTGGTTTCAACTATAAGTTATTCCATGTGACGGCGGGTGAGATCAAGGAGATTTCCTCTGAGCAGGCTAAGGAAGACGAACGGTCAGCGGAAGGAAAGGAGGCAGCGGATGTTTAAGCGAAATATGGTTCCTCTCAGTGAGGTCTTACAGCGGTTCCTGCGTGAAAATGGTTTGGAGACGCCTTTACAGCAGAAACGCCTCATCGATTCCTGGGAGAAAATTGCCGGGAAGGCCGTGGCCCGTTATACACAGGAGAAGTTCATCCGCAACCAGACCCTTTTTGTGAAGATCTCCAATCCTGCCTTACGGGCTGATCTTTCAATGATGCGTGAAGAACTGATTAACCGTCTTAACCAGGAGGTAGGAAGCCGGCTTATCACCGAGATTCGTTTTTATTGAGAATTCCTTTGTGGTTGATCAGAGTACCTCATCAACCTTGATATCGTTGGCATCTGCGGGGATGCCCGGCATCTTCTGAAAATCAAAGCATACCCCTATCTTGTAAGCATCTGGAAGGAGAGGCAGGAAACGGTCGTAATAGCCTTTCCCGCGTCCCAAACGGTTACAACGGGAGTCGAAACCCATGCCGGGGACAATGGCCACCTCTATCTGTGAGTAGTCGGTGAAGGTCTTTCCTATCGGTTCCATGATATGAAAGAACCCACCCACCAGATCCTTCGGTCCTTCATAACAACGTAGTTCCATCTCTGTATCGCTGATAACAGCGGGCAGCAGGACTTTCTTCCCTGCCTTCACCAGTTGGTCGATGGTATCGTGGGTATCCACCTCATCATCCAGCGAATAGTACATCATGATGGTGGAACAGTTCTTTACCCTGGGATGAACCATCATCCGTCGCATGATGGTTACCGACATTTCCTTCAACTCCTGTGGCGTGAAATGTCCTTTCTGCATGCGGATGAAATTACGCAGTTCTTTCTTGTTCATGCTTCTTGGGGAATGCTTCGTTCTTTTTGAAGACGTCTAATGCCTTGAAGATGACAGGATCATCCAAGTTCAGATATTGTATCCAGGCATCCTCGTCCATGATGTTGTAGATAATACGACTGTGTATATATCGTTGCAGGAGATTATGACTCTTCTGTATCATCAGGTTCCGGCGTTGCAAGCCGAGCTTGTCGGCATAGGTGGCGAACTTATCGATCAGATTCTGTTTTACCAGATAGGCAGAGAGCTCTTTCATGTTCTTGAAAGTACTGAGTTTCTGACGGTTCTCATCTGTATAGTTGAAGGCATATTGCAGAATCAGTCCACTCATGCTGGCCTGTCGATAGTAGGATGTCACGCCCAGCGTGTCTTCCGGCACGAAGAAATCAGGGGTGATGCCACCGCCTCCATATACCGTCCTACCGTTAGCGGTATGATATTCCGGACCGGTATGTTTGATGCTGTCTTCCGAGAAGAACTCCCCATGTTGGTAACGTTCCAACAGGTCCTCACCATAGTTCTTGCTTCCCGGCTCGTACGGCTTTTGGATGCAACGTCCTGACGGTGTGTAATAACGGGCGATGGTAAGACGGATCATACTACCGTCGGGGAAGCCGATCTGCTGTTGTACCAATCCTTTTCCGAAGGAACGTCGTCCGATGATCGTTGCCCTGTCGTTATCCTGCATAGCCCCGGCGAAGATCTCTGAGGCAGAGGCACTTACCTCATTGATAAGTACCACCAACGGTATGCGCTGATAACTGCCCCTGCCATCACTCCGGAAGTTCTGCCTCGGGGCTTTCCGTCCTTCAGTATAGGTGATGAGCTTATCTTTGGGGAGGAATTCATTAGCGATCTGAACGGCGGAGTGGAGATATCCACCGGTATTGTCACGCAGGTCGATGATAAGGCTCTTGAAATTCTCCTGTGACAGTTGTGCCAAGGCGATAAGTACCTCAGGATAAGTGTTTTCACCGAAACTCTTGATACGGATATACCCTGTGTTCTCGTCAACCATATATGTGGCCGACACGCTCCTGGTGGGTATCTCCCCACGGGTGACGGTAAACAGTTTCTCTTTCTTGTCACCAAAACGGAGTACACCGATCTTCACTTTGGTATCCTTCGGTCCTTTCAACCGATGTTGTGCCTCCTCGTTGGTAACCTTCTTGCCAACGAAAGGTTCTCCGTCAACACTGATGATCTTATCACCGGCAAGGAGTCCGGCACGCTCGGCAGGACCGTTCTTGATGACGCCCTGTATATGGATAGTATCCTCGCGGATCACAAATTCGATACCTACACCTGAGAAAGACCCTTTCAGGTCATCGGTGGCTATCTGCACATCCTTGGCACTGATATAGACAGAGTGGGGGTCCAGGTCACCTAATATCTGCGGCATGGCTTTCTCTACCAGTGAGTCGATGTTTACGGCATCCACATACTGGTCGTTGATGATGTGCAACAGGTTGTTCAGTCGGTTACTACCACTGTTGATGATATTCAACCGGTTGCTGGATAGATGGTTGGCAAAGAATGTACCGATGATGATACCGAGTATCACGCATCCTGCCAGGATAAGTGGCATCCACCTACTGTATTTATTATTCTTCATATCTTATAGTTATGCTGTTTCGTTCACATTCTTATAGATGACCTCAATACCGGCTCTTTTGAGGAGGTTGATGCCGTCTTCCAAACGGTATTTCTCTCCATATACCACCCGTTTGATACCTGCCTGGATGATCAGCTTGGCACACTCGATACAGGGTGATGCAGTGACGTAAAGTGTAGCCCCGTCACTGTTGTTACTGCTGCGTGCCAACTTTGTAATGGCGTTGGCCTCAGCATGTAAGACGTAAGGCTTGGTGACGTTATTCTCGTCTTCACAGACATTCTCGAAACCACTCGGCGTGCCGTTGTAGCCGTCACTGATAATCATCTTCTCCTTGACGACCAGTGCTCCTACCTTCCTACGCTCACAATAACTGTTCTCCGCCCATATCAAAGCCATGCGCAGATAACGGGCGTCGAGCTTCTCCTGTTTCTGTTCTTTAGTCATCATAAGTATTTATTTCTTGGGTACACTCTGCTTCTCTTTTCTCTTGATGCCATTACGCTTCAGGAGGGCATCGATCGTTGGAGGACAGCCTCTGAAGCGGACATACAACTGCATAGGATGTTCCGTGCCTCCTTTGCTCAGGATATTGTCACGAAAACGCTGGGCCACCTCCTGATTGAAGATGCCTTTCTTCTTAAAGACACTGAAAGCATCGGCATCCAACACCTCAGCCCACTTATAACTGTAGTAACCCGCTGCATAGCCACCGGCCATGATATGACTGAACTGTACAGACATACAGGTATTCTTGAGGTGAGGGTTCTTGGTGATCCTGGTCTTTTCCCATACATTCTTCTCGAAAGGAATGATCTCTTTGTCGAACTCCTTACGCTGGGTGTAATATGCCATATCCAGGAGTCCGAAACTGACTTGTCGCAGACAAGCCGTGGCAGCCATGAAATTACGGCTTTTCACGATACGGCGTATCAGCTGGTCGGGGAGGGGCTCTCCCGTCTGATAGTGGAAGGCAAACGTACGAAGGAATTCTTTCTCTACCGCAAAGTTCTCCATAAACTGTGACGGCAGTTCTACGAAATCCCACCACACATTAGTGCCCGAAAGACTCTCAAACCTCGTGTTGGCAAACATTCCGTGGAGGGAATGACCGAACTCATGGAGGAAAGTCTCCACCTCTCCCAAGGTCAGCAAGGCCGGTTTCTCGTCTGTCGGCTTGGTAAGATTCATCACCACACTGACATGTGGCCGCACATTCTCACCCTTGCGGGTGATCCACTGACCTTGGAACTCCGTCATCCAAGCACCTCCCTGTTTTCCCTTGCGGGGGAAGAAGTCAGCATAGAACACCGCCAGATAACTGCCGTCTTTGTCGAATACCTCGTAGGCTTTCACATCGGGGTGGTACACGGGAATGTCTTTGTTCTCCTTAAACGTGATGCCATACAACCGATGGGCTAATCCGAAGACGCCGTCAATCACCTTGGACAACTCGAAATAAGGACGGAGCATCTCCTGATCGAGCTTAAACTTCTTCAGTTGGAGCTTATGTGCATAGAACGACTGATCCCATGCATCCATCTGAAAGTCTTCACCTTCTTTCTCGCGTGCTATCTTCACCAGCTCATGATACTCCTCGATAGCCGTTGGCTTATAGGCATCAATGAGACTGTCAAGCAGGCGATAGACATTTCTCACGTTGGAGGCCATACGTTTTTTCAGTACGTAGTCGGCATACGTCTTGTAGCCTAACAGTTGTGCGATCTCCCTGCGGAGGTTGATCAGCCGTTGACAGATAGCGAGGTTGTTCTCCGGGTTGTCATGTGTGCAGAGGGTGTTCCTTTCCATGAACATCTTCTCACGCAGGACGCGTTGTGTACTGTAAGTCATAAACGGACCATAGCTGGGATGGTCGAGCGTAAACAGCCACCCCTCGAGATCTTCCTCTTTGGCGGCTTGGCGGGCAGCCTCTATAGCGGTATCGGGCAGGCCATCCAACAGCTTCTCATCGGTGATAAGCAGTGTGAATGCCTTGGTCTCTTTCAGAAGATTCTGAGAGAACTGCAGGGAGAGCATCGATGCTTCCTCGGTGAGGGCACGCAAACGATTTTTCCCTTCTTCATCCAGCAGGGCTCCACTCCTTACAAAACCGTCGTAACAGTTGTCTAACAGCATCTTCTCCTCGGGAGTCAGTTTACGATGATGCAGATGGACGGCTTTCACCCGCTCAAACAACTGTTTGTTCAACCGCATATCGTTGGCATGCTGGGTGAGGATAGGCTGCATCTTCTGTGCCAAGGCATCCATCTCGTCGTTGGTCTCGGCACTCAGCAGGTTGAAGAAGACGGCAGATACACGGTCGAGCAGATCGTAATATCCTTCCTTGTCTTCCTCCGTATTGATGATGGTATTGTCAAAAGTGGGTTTCGCAGGGTTGTTGATGGTCTTGTCGATCAACTCATTATCCCTGCGTATTCCTTCCATGAAAGCCTCTTCGAAGTCTTCCAGTTGGATACGGTCAAAAGGCACAGTATCGTGTAACGTATGGTAGTCTTCGAAAAAGGGGTTTACTCTTATCTTTTCATTCATACTAATCGGTTCTCACTAATGTTGCCCTTCCCAAGAGACAACCGTCAGAAGACGGGTGTCAAACACTCATACTCCTTCGGCTTTATAATATCATGCAAAGATACGGTAATTATTCTAATCCTTATTAGCCTGGTAGTTTTTTTTAACGAAATTTATTCATATCAGTTGTTCCAGCGCATGAAAGTGTATCACTCCCCGGGTGAGGTCAATAACTTTCTCCTCTGCCATCTTGTTTAATTCCCGTGAGATATTCAGTCTGCTTTCCGACAACAGATGTCCCAAATCCTCCATCTTGACATACAGGATCTTTTCTCCGGCAGGATGTATGCACCTGCTTCCCACGAAGTGGATGATCTTACTCCGGATGTCTTTCGGGGGTGTACGCCATAAGAGTCTGCTCACCCGTTGACTCTGTGTGCTGACCATATTCAGGATGTTGATGCGGAAAATCTGGTATTCGTCAGACAGGTTGACTATCTCCCGTTTGCTGATCCTTACCATCTGACAAGGTCCGTCGGCAACGAACGATTTCGTGAAGCGTTGTGTAAAACCGAAGAGGCATTCCGGTTGGAGGATGTCGGGCGCAGAGAGTGTCTCGGTGATGCGGTAACTATTGTCGTATGCCTTGCTGATGGCGGTGATATTACCTCGCAAAAGGAAATAGAGATATGCACATTCCGAGCCTTCTTCCACGATGGTCTTACCGTTGGAATAATTCTCGAATCCCAGTGGTGTATGGGCTAAAACTTTGTTCATGTCAGTCTTGCTCATCCCCTGAAACAGAGGAAGTTCAAGCATCTTCTCTAAACTTTTTGTCAAAGGCATGCTATTCCACGATTTTATCTTTCAATGCAGGGGAATACCATACGGCATACTCATCATTCTCATCGGTATATATAAAGTATGCCATTAGTTCGGGATGATGTTCCAACACCTTTTGTGCTTTCTCTAATCCGAGCACCATAAAAGAGGTGGCGTAAGCATCCGCCGTAGCACAGTTGTTGGCTAAAACGGTTGCCGAGAGGATATTGTGTTGTACGGGGTATCCTGTCTTAGGATCGATGGTATGTGCATATTTCTTTCCATCCTTATAGTAGAAATTCCGGTAGTTACCACTGGTGGCCATCGCCTTGTCGGTGATATTCAACACCGTCTGCAGTTCGTTACCTACATTCAACGAGTCTTCCGTTGGCTTGGTAACCCCGATATGCCAGGGTTCCTTCCGGCTGTTCATGCCCCTGGTCACGATCTCCCCACCGATCTCAACCATAAAGTTCTTGATGTCGCGTTTCTTCAGGAAATGGGCCACCACATCACAGCCATAGCCTTTGGCGATAGCACTGCAGTCGAGCATGATACGAGGGTCTTGTTTGATGACCTTTCCGTTGGTGATCGATATCTTTTCGTACCCGGTAATGGCGAGGATACTGTCAACAGTCTCTTTGCTTGGTGTCTGTTCTTTCTTGAATCCGAATCCCCACATGTTCACCAGAGGGGCCACAGTGATGTCGAAAGCACCCTCTGTCTCTTTGGAAATCTGCTGGGCCAGTTGTACTACCGAGAGAAACATCTCATTGGTCTTCACATCACTCTCGTTACGGTTTATCTGTGAGATGATGGATGACTCGTTGAAGGGAGACAGTGACTGGTCCACTTTCATGAGTTCTGCGCGTATCTCTTTTTCCAGGTTCTCATCATATTGATATGAAATATGATAGACTGTCCCGAATATCATGCCCGTATTGTTCTGATAGGGCATGGTACGTTGATGACGGATGATCAGTATTGTTCCGATGATCAGCAATGCGAGGAATGCCAGTTGAAAGGTTCTTTTTCTCTTTTCAGTCATGTTTCTCAGATGTCAAAAATGATATTAAAGGTAGCCCCGATATTGGTCCTTCCATGTTTGCCGAAACCGGGCACATACCAACAGTTGTCAAAATCATTGATATGAGAGAACAGTCGGTTACGATAACGTACACTCCATCCCATGTGGAGGGGCCCCCACAGGGTGGCATCCACGCCGGCCACCAGTTCGAGCCAATGATAACTGGCTTTCACTCCTTCTGCCTCATAAGGTGCATGATCCCCCCATACGGGATCTTTCAATCCCAGACTACCGATATCGAACTTAAAAGATGTCAGGGCATAGCGCACGCCGGCGAATAATCTGTATTTGTCGTGCTTGTCTTTCATCATGTTGAAGTCGATACCTATACGTCCGTAGGGAGCACTTGTCTTATACGACACGTCGGTGGCTTCATCCACATGGTCACAACTGCCAAGTCCGATCTCGACCGTAGGGAAATAATAGTCCTTCAGGTTGATACGCAATGCTGCTTCATACTGTCCGTAGTCACTGATCATCCGCTGGATGGGTCCGAAAAGATCCACAGACACGGCAAAGCCATTTAACAGTGGCACAGTATCGGGCTGATGAAGAATCTTTTTCTTTATCGATTGGGCATTGCCGGCTGCCGGTATGAGCAGCAGGATACTAACGATCAGTCCTAAGGTAGATATAGAAATGCGCTTTGCCTTTGTCATAGGTAACTTCCGGGTTTTTGACAACGATAGAGTCGATCATATGTTTGGTATGCTCCACACCGGTAATAGTATGGAAGAAGGACGGGTTACAGTTGACCGATTCAAAATGATTCCTGTTTTCTTTCCTGATGGTGACGGTATCCACGATATCGGCATTTTTGAAGAGGAAAAAGAGAACATCTTCCGTCTGCTGGTAACTGATAGGTAGGTAGAACTCGCTGATGTTAGCTATCTTGTTCAGAAGGACAGCATCCTGTTCGGGAGTCTTCTGGAAGCTTATCACACTCAGTGAGTCTTTCAGTGTGTCCGCAACGCCATTGGCTTTATACAACTGATACACGGTATATACCGAACTGTTCATCGGACAGTCCACACTGCTGCATGCGCAAATGCCGAACGCAAGCAGTAGCCATAAGCCATGTAGGTGTCGTGTAATACTTCTTCTTGTCATAATCAAGGAGTGTTAGTCCTCCAAGTGTACTGTCTCGGCAATCTGATAGTCGTTACGGCCGGAAGACGATCTGCTGATCAGGTCGCCGATGAACCCGGCAAGGAAGAACTGTGTTCCGATAATCATCATTGCCAATGAGATATAGAAATAGGGCGAGTCGGTCACCAGTCGGTGGGCGATACCGTGGGAGAGTGCCCATAGCTTGTCAACACCGATGATGATAGCGGCTATAAAACCGATGAAGAACATGATGGTGCCTAAAAAACCGAACACGTGCATCGGTTTCTTTCCGAAGGTAGAGAGGAACCACAGGGTGAGTAAGTCGAGGTATCCATTGACAAAACGGTTCAGTCCCATGAACTTACTTGAGCCATACTTACGTGCCTGATGCTGAACTACCTTCTCACCGATCCTGTCGAATCCGGCATTCTTGGCCAGGTAGGGGATATACCTATGCATTTCTCCGTAAACCTCGATATTCTTCACCACCTCCTGACGATAGGCTTTCAGTCCGCAATTAAAATCGTGTAGGTTCTTAATTCCGCTGATCTTCCTTGCTGTGGCATTGAAGAGCTTGGTGGGAATCGTCTTGGAGATAGGATCATAACGTTTCTGCTTGTAGCCTGAAACGAGGTCGTAACCCTCTACGGTGACCATCTGATATAAGGCAGGAATCTCGTCAGGGGAATCTTGTAAGTCGGCATCCATCGTGATGACCACATCGCCGAGGGCTTCTTTGAATCCACAGTAGAGGGCAGGACTCTTGCCGTAGTTTCTCCTGAAACGAATACCTTTCACCTCTTCATGGTCCTTACTCAGTTCGCGGATCACCTTCCACGACTGGTCAGTACTTCCGTCGTTGATAAAAATGATTTCATAACTATAGTGGTGCTCGTCCATCACACGGGCAATCCATTGGTATAATTCCGGGATTGACTCTTCCTCGTTATACAGTGGGATAACAACTGATATATCCATATCGTTTAATGATTTATGATTCTTCTTGGCCGACGCATCATGATGGCGGCTACAGGTAAACTGACAAACACACCCATCATCACGTTCATGGTAAAAAACTGCAAGGCTATCTCTATCGGTCGCAGGGCTGCAATATTGTCCATGCCTAATTTCAGGTCTTCCGGTTTGATACCATACACCTGCATCATCTCAATGAATTCTTTCGATTGGGAGATGGTTGAATACTGATTCATCAGATAGCCATGGTCGATAAACTGGAAATAGATAAACTGTGCTGCGGCAAAGAGCAGGGCTGCATAGAGATAGGTCATCGTGCTATAGCCGTAGGCACGCAGGAAAGTGATGCTTCCATCGAGCACATTATCGCGGAACTGACGCAGTCGGAGGGCAGCAAATACCAGTGATACTGCTCCGATAACGAATGATAGCAGTCCTAACAGCGGGTTACTGAAATTGCCCACGAAACAGGCAAAGCTGATAATCCAGAACAATGCCACCACTGCTCCGTCAACCCTTGAGAATGCCTGTACCTGTTCAATTTCCTGATATGTAGCCATAACAGGTGCAAAGATACGAATAAGCAAGAGAAATACAAAATAATAATCCTTTTTATTTTCATTGGTTACAAAAGTCATCCGACCTGCTGACTGTGTCAGCAAGCCGGAATAAGTAAGTTTTTAAGGTGGTGGTGGTAATAGACTCCATCCGTAATGATGTCTTTTACGGGAAGTCGTGGTCATCAATCATTCTACTCTCCTGTATATTTTCCAACGAAAAGGATCACACCTGATGATTTTTCGCGTATGAGATAGACGAAGGGTCGTGTGGCATGGAAGTTGGCTTTGGGTATCACTTCCGGCTCACTGGGCAATGCTGATGTCATCCTTGTCTCAGCCACGGTGACGGCAGCTGCCTCTGATCCCTCCTCGTTAACCAATATCTTAGCTTTTTGTCGCATCATGCTGATATACACATCATTTCTCTCTTGACAGAGATTGGGTAATTCCGCCTCAGTAGTGAACACCTTGTTGATGCCCATTGCTTTCAGCATGTCGATCAGACTGCCTGGCAGATCGTCGGTATCTGATGATGTCTCGTATCGCGGCAGTTTCAAATCTATTTGATATGGGCGTGCATCCCCCATCGTATTACTGTAATTAGTGCTCCCCCAACCGTCAGCAGCCAGTTTGTTGATGATATCATCCGTGGTCTTCCCTTTCTCAGGCAACATCACGGTCATGCACCATAATCCGTTACCATAGGGGATATCCACGGCCGAGAAGGTATCATTCTGTTGATAACGGATAAATACTTCCTGGTGCATGATGGGTTGTTTGCTATGACCATTGGGTGTGGTAAACGCCTCATTCTTCGTCATTTTCTTATCAAACTTTGAAGTCCAGTCGGCCTTGAAATAGATAGCATTCAGCAGATAAGAGATGGCCATGGGAGAAATCTTGTCCAATATCTTATTGATCATGCCGTTGGTCTTCTTATTACACCAATCGTTGATATGGTTGAGGGAAGAAGAGGCACTGAAGTCGAGTGATTCAGCTGAAGCATCGTAAAAGGTGCTCATATCCTGTTGGTATGGTTTCTTCAAAGAAAAATCCTTATTGACAAAGATAGCATTGGCAATATCCAAATGAACATCTTTGTCAACTTTCGGCAGTTTGTTGATCAGGCTTTTGCAATAGTCGTTGACAGCCTTGATACCACCGTTGTGAAAACCTAATGTCTTTTCCAATTCCTCTTCAGTGACGCCTGTGGCTGCATCGTTCACCATCCCCAGTACAAATACGATACTCAGGGGAGAATAGATTATGCTTTTACTGTTGTCTCCCGACTCGTTGACTGTCTTGAAGAAATTCAGTGAGAAATTGTTGTTGTCGTTTACAAATATCTTTTGATTGGCAGTCAGTTCTATCGGTTGAGGGTCTGACAACATATTAACCACTGTCTCATGAGATAAGTCTTCTGATGTGGAACACGAAAACAGTCCTCCACACAGCACGATTAACCACAGTCTGAAAAGTTCTTTTTTCATCTTTTCTTTAAACGATTTTGCCATAAGAACGACAAAAGAGTTGAACATTGCATGGTAAAATGTTAAAGAAACTAAATACTTGGTGGCGGTCATGCAATATTTCTTTACTTTTGAATTATTAAAGCAAAACGTGAAGTTAAGAATGGTCGAAAGACTTATCAGACGGATTAAGGATCATGATCGACAGGCGATGGCAGAGCTCTATCAGCAGTTTGTAGGACTACTCTCGTCGGTATGCTATCGTTATGTGCCTTCTGATGATGATGCGAAGGATGTTTTGCAGAACAGTTTCATCAAGATCTTCACGGCTATTTCTTCGTTTAAATACCAGAATGATAATTCTTTTCTGGCGTGGATGAAAAGAGTGGTTACCAACGAGGCGTTGGATTTCCTGAAAAACCGAAAGCGAATAACATTTGTAGATATTAATGATAACATACAGGAAAAGATAGAAGAGGAACAGTCGGTGGAACTGTTGTCAGCAGATGATCTTCATCAACTAATCACCGAATTGCCCGACGGATACCGTACAGTGCTCAACCTGTTTGTCTTCGAGGGCTATTCCCATAAGGAGATAGCACAGTTGTTGGGTATCAAGGAGAGTTCTTCCGCTTCGCAGTTTTTTCATGCAAAGCGTATGTTGGAAAAAAAAATTAATGATTTAATGGAAGAGAAAAATGGGAAAAGAGTGGAATGATATAATCAGACAGAAGATGGAGGGGCATCAGAAGAATCCTCCTGAGGGACTGTGGGAAGGTATCAGCGAGCAGATGGGATTCACTCAGGCACCTGTCCGAAAGAAGCCGATGATCCGTCGGTTGTACTACGGGGCTGCTGCCGCTATACTGGCGTTAGCTGGCTTCTTCGTCTTCCATGACCCACAGACGGTTGAGGAACCTCAAGTGGCAGAAGCTGTCCAGCCTGTATCCGATAACTCTTCCTTGACTAAGAAAGAGGTAAAGGAACCTGTTGAGACTCCCACGCAGCCTACACCTTATTATAATAGTAAGGCATCTGCGCCTTACCATCAGATGATGAATGCTCCTCTTTTGGCAAAGGCAACTGTTTCGCCGACTGTTGTGGAAGAAGAGGCTACTGAGCGTATTCCGGAGGCTGTTGCTGTACAGGAAGAAGTGTCAGAGGCGGATCATATTCAGAAAGTGGAGGCTGAGCAAGAACAGAAAGTAGAGACAGAGAAACAACGTGCCGACGAACAACCACTGCGTGCCTATAACCAGTCTGTCTATCAGTCGTACGCCCTGGTGACGGCTTCCTCGTCATCGTCTGACAGATGGGCGGTATCCCTGAAAGCTTCCGGCGGACTGTTGGCTTCTAACACCTCTGAGCAGACAAAACCTGTTTTTTACGACAATTCCGTTGCCAGTGATGAGTATAATGGTTATGATGATGTTATTCCGATGACAGGAAAGAAGATCAAGCCCTATCGTATGACCGAACGTGTGGCCGATCATCATCTGCCCGTTCAGGTAGGATTGAGCCTGCATTATCAGTTGAGTGAAAAGACGGCCTTGCTGACGGGACTAAACTACACGTTTTTATATTCTAAGTTCAATGTGCCTCTTTACAAGAATGCTGAATATGAACAGAAGTTACGTTATCTCGGCATTCCTTTCGGCGTTGCCCAACAATTGTGGAAAAAGAACCGTTTCTATCTGTATGCATCTGCCGGCGTGATGCTGGAGAAATGTCTGAATGACGAGCCCTGGCAATGGTCAGTTAACGGAGCTCTGGGAGTAGAGTATCGCATGAGCAGGCAGGTGGGGTTCTATCTTGAGCCTTCTCTTGGATATTATTTCGATGACGGTACCTCTTTGGAGCATTATTTCAAGGAACATCCTTTGACGCCGTCCCTGGAGTTTGGATTGCGCATGCATCTGAACAAGTAAGGGGTAGGGTAGGAGAAAATACAAAAAAAGTTAATATTGGTTGATACTCTTGTCTGTTGTCGATTAATTGTATTACCTTTGCGCCGCGAATCTTTGAAACATGGGCAAGTCTTGCACGGCCAGCTCCCTTCGAATCCTCCAGGACGGGAACGTAGCAAAGGTAGTTGGTTGTAGCGGCGCGATGTAAGTAGCTTGCCCACCCGCCTCTTTAGCTCAGTTGGCCAGAGCACGTGATTTGTAATCTCGGGGTCGTTGGTTCGAATCCGACAAGAGGCTCAAGGATAGTAAAAACACACATTAAAAAGATGTCTCCTTTAGGGGAGGCATCTTTTTCTTTTTGTCAGTATGTGATATGCTTTATCCTATATCTACGACGGTTATGCCATGACCGCCGAACTGTACATGCTCGTCTTGGAAATGAGTGACATTAGGAACAGTGGCAAGATATTGCCGTATAAGACTGCGAAGGATACCGCTGCCTGTGCCATGCAGGATTCTTACCCTGTTCATTCCCAGCAAGATAGCATCGTCAATGAAATAGGTGACCGCATTGATAGCTTCTTCACCGCGCATTCCTCTGACGTCAAGATCTTGCTTGAATTGTAACTTCCGTTCATCAATTGTCTCACGTGTCTGACGACTTACAGGCACAGCCAGTGTCTTCGACTCTTCTCTCTTAGGTGCTTCGGCAGGTTCTAGACGGTCACTGCGCATGGTGGTACGCATATCTCCGAAGATGACCGTAGCCATCTTGCCCTGAATCTTTTCTATCTTTCCTACTGATGATAATCCTTTGATACGGACGGTCTGTCCTGCTTTCAGTGCCTCGGGCGTGTCTTTGACCATAGCAGCCTGTGGCGTTTTCGACTGCTCTTCTTGTTTTTTCAGTTTTTCTTGCTTACGTTTGGCCTTCCGCTCATGACGTTCTTGTATCTGCCGGATCTTCTTGGCTATCATCTCGTCATCGGCAGTGGTATCCACCTCGGCAACTTCCTTGCGGAATGTCGTCAACTCCTCACGAATACGACGGGTTTCTTCCTTGGCGGCCTGCGACTCTTTTATCTCCCGGATAGCATTCTCGATACGACGGTTGCTCTCACGAAGCAGTTCTTCAGCCTCCTCTTTAGCCTTGCGGAGAATCTCCTTGCGCTCCTGGTCAACCTTCTCCACCTCCGACTCATAACGGGCGATGGTTGACTGCATCTGTTTCTCGTGCTGATGGATGTTCTGACGTTTGTTCTCCCAATAACGCTTATCTCTTACGATATCCTGTAAGTATTTGTCACTCTGCACGTAATCCGTACCGACAATCTCACTGGCTTCCTTGATGACATCCTCGGGGAGCCCGATCTTACGGGCTATCTCAATGGCAAACGAACTGCCGGGCTGCCCGATCTGCAGTTGGAACAGAGGCTGCATCTGGTTACGGTCGTAGAACATGGCTCCATTGGCAATAATCGGATGTGTGTCAGCCATCTGCTTCAGATTCTGGTAATGGGTAGTGATGATACCCCATGTCTCTTTCTTACAGAATTGGTTGAGCACACTCTCAGCGATAGCCCCACCTATGCGTGGCTCAGTACCCGTCCCGAACTCGTCAATGAGTATCAGACTGTTCTGGTTGGCTGCCTTCATCATATTCTTCATGTTCAGCAGATGACTCGAATAGGTGCTGAGGTCGTTCTCGATGCTTTGCTCATCACCGATATCGATGAGGATATGTTGGAAGATGCCGGTCTTCGAACGCTCACTCATGGGTACTGAGAGACCGCATTGCAACATATATTGCAAGAGTCCGGTGGTCTTTAGACAGACAGACTTACCGCCGGCATTCGGACCGGAGATGATCAGGATACGTTTCTCGCGTGTCAGGGTGATGTCAAGGGGCACCACTTTCTTTCCTTGTTTCTCCAAAGAGATGCGCAACAGCGGGTGAACAGCCTGTATCCAGTCGAGGTAGGCAAACATACCCACCACGGGCTCGTAGGCATGGATATACTCCGCCAACTGTGCCTTTGCCTGTATCAAGTCGATCTTTCCGAGGAAAACATACGACTGGAGGATATCACTGACATGGGGACGGAGCTCATTGGAGAAGTCGGTGAGGATACGGATGATCTCACGGCGTTCCTCTGCTTCCAGCTCACGTATGCGGTTGTTTGCCTCCACCACTTCTGTAGGCTCTATGAAGACGGTCTTACCCGTTGCCGACTCATCATGCACGATACCCTTGATCTTCTTCTTCATGGCAGGGGCTACCGGTATCACCAGACGGCCGTCGCGCATGGCGGGTGTCACATCTTTCTCCACGTGTCCTTCCGACTGTGCCCTACGGAGAATGCCGTTGAGTATCCGTGATATGGAACCTTCCGTCTTTGCCAGTTCCTGACGGATCTCATGAAGGGTGGGTGAGGCAGTGTCTTTTATCTTTCCGTATTTATCCAAGATAGCATCGATACGACGGATGAGTTGGGGGAAGGTGACAACCTCCTCGGTCAGACGATATAAGGCATGATAGGGTGTTGACGACAAAGCATCTTCTTCGTTATCCTCAACAGATAAATCATCTTCCGGCTTTTGCTTCCCACGCAGATATTTGACAATCTGATAGATGGTCTCCAATGACCGGCGAAGGTCAAACAATTCACCTTCTTCAATATGCGTGCCTTCCAACCGCAGACGGGCCACGGCCGGACGCATATCAAAGAAATACTGCATGGGGAAATCATCGTTGGTAGCCTTCAGGCGTCTGAATTCCCTGGTTTGTTGCTGCCATTCGTTGATGATGTCCGGATCGTCGGAAAAAGAGATATTGTCGGTTTCCTCTTTACCGAGCGTACACAGACATCGTTCTTTTAGCAGCACACGTATCTTATCGAACCCAATTTTTTGTTCGAATGTCTTTGGATAAATCATGTGTTATAAGAGATGAGCGCCGAAGCGCTCATCAGTTTTTTAGTCTCTTTGTGCTGCTTCTACTGCCTTATCTGCTGCTTCCTGTGCTTTCTTGGCAGCTTTCTCAGCTTTCTCAGCCTTATCTACAGCATCTTTGTATTTCTTTTCCAAACTCTTAGCTTTCGCAGCCGCCTTCTCAGCCGCCTTTGCTTTCTTGATAGCGTCGGCCTTTGTCTTCTCAATCTTCTTGATAGCTTTCTCAGCAGCCTTGTGAGCCTTCAACTGCTCCTTTGTGAGCAGATCCTGCTGAATATCCTGTGCACTGATGCTTGTTGCAAATGTCAGGGTGAACAGCATGGCGATGGTTAACATTAATTTCTTCATATCCTTTTTGTTTTTAATGAATACTATATTAATAGAAAAAATATTCATGACACTTTAGTGAAATGACATTCTTCCCCTCTTTCTGCATGCAAACATACATATTTTTTTTTAATTAGACAAGAAGATAAGAAAAAAATCGTACCTTTGCATCCATGGAGCTCAAAAAGATATTATCGAAGTTAGGCATTGAGGCGCTCAATGAGATGCAGCAGACTGCCATCAAGACCATACAGGAAAGTAATGATGATGTTGTCATTCTTTCCCCGACAGGTTCAGGAAAAACTTTCGCTTACCTCTTGCCACTCATACAAAAGATTGATGCTACCTTCGACCAGGTGCAGGCCGTGGTCATCGTGCCCGGAAGAGAACTGGCCCTGCAGTCGCAGACCGTGTTGAAGGATATGGGTAGCGGACTGCGTTCCATGGCGCTCTATGGTGGCCGTGCCACGATGGATGAGCATCGGCAGATGCGGGAGGTGCTGCCCCAGATCGTCTTTGCTACCCCTGGAAGACTGAATGATCATCTTGCCAAACATAACATCATCGGATCGTTTATTAAATATGTGGTGATCGATGAGTTTGACAAGTGCCTGGAGATGGGTTTCCGGGATGAGATGAGCAGTATATTACAGAAACTCAAAAGAGTCAAGCAACATATTCTTTTGTCAGCTACAGATGCTCCCGAGATACCCCATTTCGTGCGGATGAACAATGTCAGACGCATTGTTTTTCTCAAGGAAGATGATCAGGTGTCGGAACGTGTGACCATCTACCAGGTACGCAGTGCTACAAAAGATAAACTGGAAACCTTATCTGCCTTGTTACGCACAGTGGGGGATGAGAGTAGTGTGGTGTTCCTGAACTACCGTGAGAGCGTGGAGCGTACCGCCTCTTT
>JAFZPF010000015.1 GCA_017550455.1 Prevotella sp. | reverse complement strand
CGACAGTGCTGGGAGGAAACAGACTACTGCTATGACAAAAGGGAGAAAAACAGGACTCTGAAGGTGACAAATTTTGACGTTTTGATTATTTAACAATTTGATAATAAGGACAATATAATCTTTCTACCGCTCATGATATGTTATCCCGATGTGCTGAGTATAGGGATTTGCAATCCCGACCCCCTCATGGAATTAGCATGGCTTGAAATGGATCTCATATCATTATTCATATTCTACGCATTACAAATGCTTCTATTCATTTGCGAGGAATTGCAAATCCCTCGCAACGGGGGCTGCGACTCCTTCTTGTTGGGAATCCTCAAGCTAAATCTCATAGTATTGCCGCTTGCCGCATCTGATATCATGCGATTAACGACACTATCCAAATCCTTTGCAATGCTGACGGTATCGTTGGCATTTACAGATGAGGCATGGGCATTCAATCCTACCGACATCAATAGGATAGCAAGAAAAAACCTCTCTGCCTTATGATTGCCATATTGATATTGTCTGTGCTTCATCTGCCTTTAACCTTGTTATCTTACTGGTTTTAATGTTCAATCCCCACTCACATAACGCCACCTATACTGATTTGTTGTAAGAATCAAATACCTGCCCCCGTGATTCATCTTAATCCTTATCATGTTTCTCTTTCTTCCACTGTCTCTTATAAGCTTTCCAGTCCTCTTTGTTTTTCCAGAATCTTTTCCTTTTCTTCCAATAATGATCGAATGGCTTGGGTATATGTGTCGTAGGAATAAACTTATAATCCCTATCCCATTTAATTTCACAACACTGGTATAGATACAAATAATTCGCATCTTTTATTTTGAAATAATAATCTGTGGGATCCCAATCTGCAAGTAATAATTGCATTGCATTATAACCTTTGAGATGAAGGGTGTCGTTGATGATTTGGTAATATCCACTATGATATCCCCATATTTTACTCCTACGTGTCATATAGACCATTCTCTCCAAATCTAAATAACCATCTTCTGCATAAACACACGAGTCTAAAAAGGTGGCTACAAACATTCCGTCATCAAAAAAGACAAAAGCCCGCACATCCAACCATTCTTTTTCGCCAGATATTGAATCATCTCCCTGTCTGGTACATACGTATATTCCATCAATACGAATAGGCTTTTCTATTCCTGTGAGATCCTCATATTTTGAGTTTTTTAGCAAATGATATATGTCATGATAAGAAGAAATCCGTAAATACAAGGTGAGAGTCAACAAGGACAATAAAAAATATAGTATTTTAAGCATAATGAGAGAAATTAATAATCAAATAGACTGAAGCGGTTATAATACCCGCTGTACATAAATGAACAGAGGGACTTCTAAAAATGATCCGTCTTTTCCTTCGTCATAATTTCATTATCTCCTCCTTTCTATGTTGATGTAATATTGTTAACTTGACTTTTAGATATTACTCAGTGTTTGTATATCGCTGACAAATATAGAGATTATTTCACTTTTATCAAAGAGAATCACGATTATTTTTGCTTCATACACCTGTTACGAATAAGATAACTTAAATGAATATCGCCGGACCGGATCATTTCAGCTCCGTCCCCTACTGATCCACGAACTATTACCTTTTCGGGGACTGGCTCTCTCGGGGACTGGCTCAACCCGACGACCGGCTCAACACTCGGGGACTGGCTCAACCCGAAGGGGGTGCCTGTCCCCGCCAATGATCTTCAACGCTCGGAGGCGTTGACCACTATAACATCACCTCGCCCCTTTAGGGGAGAGGACGGGTGAGGGGCATATCCGAAGGGTCCCCTTCGCCACTAAACGGATCATTTCAGAGTCCCCCTTTGATCTGCGCTTTGATCTGTTGATAATTAATCTAAAAGTCGTACGGTGTAATTTCCTGTTTTAATTCTTGATATAATTTGGATATAGGGAAACACCCATCCTATTTCATAATGACGATATTTATTTGATAATTCACCAATAAATACATGTGGCTTGTTAATTTTCCACACATACCATCTATGGGATTTTGTAAGATGTTGATAATTCCCTTCACTGAAACTCCTAAAGCAAATATTATCCGTATCTCCAAGATCATTATGTGTTCCCACCTTATACCACACCCCGTCACGAATCCCATTGTTTAACATTACATGTGCATAAAAATCAACGTCATCTTTTACGATATCTTCCAAAATAGGCTCATAATTAATAGGGTAGCGTTTCTTAAACACACGAATTACAGTGCTGTTTAACTGTTCTATATCTTTAGCAATGTATTGGAGATAAACCTTATATTGATTATCTATTTCCGTGCAAAAGATATTGCCAATTCTTGATACGATTCTTTTAGCCATTTTTACAATAAAAATAAATTAGTTGTTTATAATTCCATATTTATTCCAATATTTAGGAGGGATCAAACGGGGACGGTGCTCAAATGATCCGTTTTCAGAATTTTTCGGGCACAGTTTCCTTGTATGTTTTGTTACAATAGCAATCCTTTTCTTCATATTCTTCATTTTCCATCCTTCATATTATGATGTTTTAAACGATAGATAAACCCATAGCTGATACCCGTGTGGAAGCTGTCTGACCCCCTGAACAGATCATTTCAGCTCCGCTTTGATCGATAAATATGCTAATCTGCTTGAGCATGGGCTTTGTGATTTCATTGCAAAGATAATACAAATAAATGACATGGCGGTAAAAAAATAAATAAAACAAAAAACCCTGGAAAGTAAATCTACTTCCAGGGTTTTCTTATCTTTTGTTCGTCTGATCTTATCCCAACTTCTTGATGTGAGCACAAAGACTTGACTTCAGGTTGGCAGCCTTGTTCTTGTGGATGATATTGGTCTTAGCCAACTTGTCCAGCATCTTCTGCACTGCGGGGTACATCTTTACAGCCTCTTCCTTATCGGTGCAAGCACGAAGTTTGCGAACTGCATTACGCATAGTCTTAGCGTAATATCTGTTGTGAAGTGTTCTTTTCTTGGTCTGACGAATTCTTTTCTCAGATGATTTGTGATTTGCCATTTTGATTTAATAATTTTAATAAGTTAATAAATGAAGCTCTTGGGTCTTACATCATTGTTGCCCTAAGCGGATTAAAGCGGCATCAGCCGCTCTTGAAACCCTCCAGCATCGTTTCACCCAGTTACTCAAGGCTAACGCATCGCTGCGTAGATGACGGATTCTTGGTAGTCCCTAGGAGAGTCGAACTCCTCTTTAGAGAATGAAAATCTCTCGTCCTAACCGATAGACGAAGGGACCATCGTGCAAAAAATGCGGTGCAAAGGTACTGCTTTTCATCCAAACATACAAATTTTTTCTGATATTTTTTCAGAATTACCTCTTTTTTCGTATCTTCGCAACATGTTACTGAAGACGAAGGCCATTGTATTGAAGACACTCAAATACAGTGAGAACAAGTATATCATCGATCTGCTGACAGAGACAGAGGGACGTGTCTCTGTCGTCATCAATATTCCCAAGACCTCGAAAGGGAAACTGAAAAAACAGTATTTCCAGTTGATGAACCTGCTGGAGGTGGATCTTGATTTCCGTCAGAAAGAGACATTACAGCATCTGCGAGATGTGCGAATGGCTTATCCTTACTTCTCTATTCCCATGGATCCCTATAAGATGTCGATAACCCTCTTCTTGGCCGAGTTTATCTATCACAGTACACGTGATGAGCATGAGAACCCCAATCTCTTTGCGTATATCGAGAATAGTATGCGTTGGCTCGACGGCAGTGCAGGGCATTTCTCTAATTTCCACTTGGTCTTTATGATGCGACTCTCACGATTCATCGGTTTCTTCCCCAATGTGGATGATTATCATGAGGGTGATTATTTCGACATGCGCAATGCAACTTTCTGTAGTAATGCACCTTTGCACACCGACTTCCTGAATGTCGATGAGTCATCCAGGATCCAGTTGCTCATGCGCATGAACTACGATACGATGCACCTCTTTAAAATGAATCATGAGGATCGTAACAGGATCATTGATGTGTTGATCACCTATTATCGCCTTCATGTGCCGAACTTCCCTGAACTGCAGTCACTGCCAGTGATGAAAGCGTTATGGGAAATCGCGCCGGCAAAGTCATAAACACGCTCATCTTCTACGAAAATCAGCATAAACAACAGATAAACAATGATATACGCTGTTTTTCATCTTCTACTGATCTTCTACGGATCCTCTACGGGATCTTCTACGGACAGTGAGCCTCTCATTGGTGCCTTTTTCGGGTGGAAAAGGCCACTATTTCGGATGGAAAAGACCACCTTTTCTCCGACTTTTAGTTACCAATACTCGACTAATTGAGTACTAATTAGTCTGGTAAAAGGTACCAATACTCGACTAATTGAGTACTAATTAGCCTAGAAAAGGGTAGTAGTACCCTTTTTCTCATGGAGATAGACACTAAGTTGTTTCGCATAGTTTATAGCGTATAGTGCATAGTTATGTCTTTTTTACAGTTGTTTATGACGCTGGAAGCGTCAACGCTCAGTAGCCGCAGGTCGGATGACCTGCGGAAAAGGAAGCAACAACGAATATGCACGCTGAAAGCGTGCCCCTATCTATCTGATGGTCACCCCTTTCATGTCATTGCCTTATTTATTTTTCCGTAGAAGATTCGTAGAAGATCCGTAGGGGTAAATTCTGCGGTAATTTACTGAAGTTCTAACGGTTAAGATGATTTCTGTAGAAGATGAGCGGGTTTATAACTTTCCCGTCAAAATTTTTTATAAAGTGACCCTGAAGTTAATGTATTCGCTCGACGCGGTTTTCCCGCCGATATGTACCTCTACGTTGAATTTACAGTCGAAAGTGCCTCTGAGGTGCAACTCTGTATAGGGGATGAACAGAACGGCATCGTTAAACACGGTATCATCGTAACTGGGGACGAAGTTTGTGTAGGTGCTCACTTGTCCGTCAACAGCCCGGTAGTAGCCGTTGTAGTCGATGAGTTTGTTACCGTTCTGTAGGAAGAAATAAGCATTCAGCTGCCCCTGCATTCCCCGGGCGTAAAGCGTTTGGAAGTTTACGTGGATCTTCATGCCTTTCTGCAGTCCGCTCATCTTGTTGTGCTCCACCCACACATTTTTAATGACAGGCATCGGCCCGGATACCTTGTCTTGTGACACATCAATTCGTAGCTCTTTTCCCGCAGCCTTTACTTTCAGATAATCCGTACGTTTCTCAATACTTGTATTTGCCGTAGATACTAAGTCAAAAGAAGTGGAGGTTTTATTCTCTACCTTACACCACGACGGCACACCCCATACCTCATAGGTCCCGTCACTGGTTTCTACGGATATTTTTCTCTTTCCTCCAGAAGCTGTGAATGAGACAGAACTGTTGGATGTGCTGCCGTTGGCTTTCAGGAAAGAGGGATCATTGTAGAATGAGGTTGTCATCATGGTCGTCGAATATAATTCTTTCGAAGGACTAACGGCTTTGTTCCATACAATGATCTTGTATTTCACGTTCTTGTTGCCGACTCCCGAGATATGCAGTTCACGATAAGGAATGGAAATCTTGTAGCTGTCCCAGGTACTCCGATCGTAGGTCGGAGTTGATTCTACCAGAGAGCAGACCTTCTTGTCAACCGTCCAGTATTTCTGATTCAAGTCGTTCAGCGCCACGCCATTCTGATCGTAGAAATAAGCGGTGACTTCAATCTTTTTCCCTTTCAGGCCATTAACATTTAGTTTCATGTTGAGTGTCATACCGTTTTCACCTTTCACTGTTTGGTTGTGAGCCACAGTGACATTGGAGATGCTTGCAGAGACGGGCACGTTCGATGCCGGGGCTGTTGATTGACTGTTTGTCGTTGAGCTGCTGGTAGTACCACTGCCATACTGACCCTGATCACCGGTTTTCGAGATCAGTGTCTTGCACATGGCATCAATGGTGGCGGCAGAGCGGAAGTTGGGGGTGGCGTATTCCTTACCATCAAGAACAATCTTCGTGATATTATACTTTCTCAGCTGCTGCATGACATAGCCGCCATTGTTCGTGGTGGTGTTCGTCTTGCTACTGACGATGGTTTGTGCGCCCATGTTGGTCCAAAAAGAATTGGAGCCGGATTTTGCTTGGGTGGTTGTCAGTATCTCGCCGTTTGACAGGTATATCTTCATGGTGCCTGTCTTACCTTCATCGACCCAATAATGGATCTTTGAATTGCCATAGTCCATCAGGATGAACCCGAGGATACAGGAATAATCCCTGCGGCATATTATATCTAATAATAAAAATTTCTTGTCTGAGAATTTTACAGCGTCTTTCAAATGGCTTCTCCAAAATCCATCTTTTACACTCTCACACGTAATCTCATACGCCTGGGCATTTGCAAACAGGATGTTGGTCGTAAAAACCAGCAGAAGAATGATTCTCTTAATGACTAACTCTTTCATGGTGCAGTTTCTATTTATTCTTTCGACATTACATGGTTCTTTTATCATACAAATGAACAGAGGGACGGTTCTGAAATGATTCGTTTATCATCCACCATGACTTCATCATCTCCTCCTTTCTATATAGTTATTCAGTTGTTAACATTGGCTCAGGGGCTCATGAAAAAACAATTTCCCCTCCCCAAAGGGGGAAGGGAAAGTTTAATATGGCGTGGTGTTTAAGCTAACAGCGCCTTCACGATACCGGATATCACACGGCCGTCGGCCTTGCCTGCCATCTGTTTGTTGGCGATGCCCATCACCTTGCCCATCTCTTTCATGCTGGTGGCACCTGTCTCTGCGATGATGGTCTTGACGATGGCGGTGATCTCTTCCTCGGTGAGCTGCTTGGGGAGATAACCTTCTATAACAGCTACCTGCGCAAGTTCTGCATCAGCAAGATCCTGCCGACCGGCTTGTGTGTAGGTAACGGCGGTCTCCTTACCCTGCTTGGCCAACTTAGCGATAATCTTCAGGGCAGCATCGTCTTCCAAGGTATCGTTGGCGCCTGGGGCGGTCTTCGCCTCAAGAAAGACTTTCTTGATGTTTCTCAGTGTCTCCAAGCGTACTTTGTCGCGGGCCTTCATGGCTGACTTGATATCTTCACTTATCTGATCGAATAACGTCATAATCCTGTTCTTTAAAATTTTATCGTTCCCTGGATGGGTTCTTTATTCTCGTTGTCGGTCTTCTTAATGTTACCTGCAGCCTTACTGCGGATCTCCTCAAGAATCTGGCGGGTACGCTTGTAGGTAGGTATCTGCTCTACATCAGAGATGACATCGTCATTATCCAGATCCTCCTGACGGAAGATAAAGATATGCGGATGACGCTTATACTGACTGGAAGAACCGTCTTTGCCATAGTAACGGTTACGGCGATCCTGACGCTCAGCGGCTTTCTCCTCCTCAGCGGCGATACGGTCGGCCTCTTCCTGGGTGCGTTTGGTGAAGTGACTGCTCATACCGTCCACATCCTCGATGCCGAAACCCGTGGCGAGAATAGTCACCTTAACCTTGTCACCGAGTTCGGGATCTGTTGCCAATCCCCACTTGATCTCAAAGTCGTTACCGAACTTACCCATGAAGTCGTTCACATCGTTCATCTCCTCCATCATCAAACCGGTCTTACTCTGTTTGTCAGAGCAGAAGGAGATGCTCAGCAAGATCTTCTTGGAGTTGAACACGTCATTATCGTTCAGCAGCGGAGAGTGGAGAGCATCCTCAATAGCTTTCTTCACACGGCCTTCTCCTTCACCGTAACCTGTTGACATGATAGCTACACCACCATCTTTCAAAACCGTCTTCACATCGTTGAAGTCAAGGTTGATTAATCCGTGCACGGTGATGATCTCAGCGATGCTCTTCGCAGCCACACTGAGGGTGTCGTCAGCCTTTCCGAAAGCATCCAAGACAGTCAGCTCCGGATAGATGGCACGCAGTCGCTCGTTGTTGATAACCAGCAAGGCATCCACGTGCTTCGACATCTCTTCCACGCCATCCAACGCCTGGTCGATCTTCTTCGGACCCTCAAAGCGGAAGGGTATCGTAACAATACCTACGGTGAGGATATCCATCTCCTTACTGATACGGGCAATGACAGGAGCCGCTCCGGTACCTGTTCCGCCACCCATACCAGCCGTGATGAAAGCCATCTTTGTGCCGTCATCCAGCACACGACGGATATCGTCGATGCTTTCTTCTGCTGCCTGACGGGCTTTCTCGGGTTTGTTACCGGCTCCTAACCCTTCTTTTCCCAACTGAAGATGAACAGGAACGGGAGAGTCGTTGAGTGCCTGATTGTCGGTATTACACAATACAAAGGAGACATCGTGGATACCTTCACGGAACATATGGTTAACGGCGTTGCCACCACCACCGCCGACACCGATGACTTTGATGATACTACTCTCTTTCTCGGTGTCTTCGAAGTCTAATATATCGAATGTATTATCTTTCATATAATATAAGGTATTATTGTTGTGTGAATATGTTAAACGTATGCTCTTTTATTCTTCAGCAATCATCTTGTTGATGATATTCTTCAACTTAGAGCCGAACTTCTTCAGTCCGCTCTCTTTCTTCTCATCTTCCTCGGCAGCCTTGCGGGCAGCCTCTGCAGCTTCCTCATCAGCCTTACGGGCAGCCTCTGCGGCTTCCTCAGCCTTACGTCTTTCTTCTTCAGCGGCCTGTTTCTCTGCCTCCGTCAAGACGATGCCACTGCCGATCTCGTAGGCCTTACGCGGCTCTTTATGAATCTCTGCGGTGGTTGTCGTGGGCTTCGGCGCTCCGAAAAGATCACCATCGGCATTTATTTCAGGACCGGCACAGTTCATGTTTCCTTTGGCAAGAATACCCAAGACCGTATTCATCATGCCGTTTTTCGCATTGATATCAGCATCCTTTGAGGTGATACTCTGAGTAACGAACTTGGCGATGCGTATCTTCTCCACATGGGTGTGGTTACGGAAAGCTATCTCGATATTCTTCATGTTCGAGCCACCACCGGTAAGGATGATACCACCCAGCAGACGGTCGGTATATTCCTGCGGTATCTGATACCATACATTCTCGATAATCTCCTCTGTACGGCCCTCAACAATCTCTACGAACTTCCTGCATTCCACAGAACGGTCGGAGTCGATACTGATCATCTGGTTGTTGTCAATCTCGCCATTGTCGGTCCAGGCACTACCGTATTTGAGTTTCATATTCTCCGCATCACTCTCTTCCATCTGTAAGGAGGCGATATCCTTGGTGATATTGTGACTGCCAAGGGGGATGACGGCCAGATGACGGAGCACATTCTTGTAATAGACGCTGACAGTGGTCGTGTCGGCACCTATGTCAACCAGTGCACAACCGGAGCGGCGTTCAGCATCGGTGAGCACACTGTCGGCCAAAGCCAGTGGCGCAAGGTTCATCTCAGCGATGGCCACGCCGGCCATGTCAAAACACTTATTCAGTTTCCTGTAGAACTCTTTCCTCCAAAGGATATTCAGGAAATTACCTTCCAGTCGGGTACACTGAATACCCACAGGATCCATCTGGTATTGGTTGTCCACCTTATATTCCTGTGTGGCAGCATCCAGGATTTCCTGATCTTGGTAACTCATGTTGCGGTTTGCATCCATCAGTTCGTTGACCATCTCCTGGGTAACGATGGTGTCGGCAGGCAGGTTCTTTACGATAACGTTCTTTACACTACGGATAGATTGTCCTCCAACACCCACATATACATGTGAGATATTGGTTTTCAGGATGGAGGTGAGTTTTTTCACAATGTTCGATATACACTGCGCGGTCTTGTCAATGTTATAGATCACCCCTTTACGGATGAATGTGCTGGAGTCTTCTTTTACGACTGCAAGCACAGAAATGCTTCCATCGAGGTTTTTCTTACCTGCGATGCCGGTCATCTTCGACGAACCGAGTTCAATTGCTACGATAAAATTTGCTGCCATACGCTATATTTGTTTTTTATTTTCTTTATTTTCTGTCACGGGCTTTTCTTGAGTGGTAGTGGTGGTAGTGGCAGGAGCGGTTGTCTCTGGCACTGCCACCTTAACAACTGGTTTCTGGTCGTTCTTCTTACAGATAATCTGATTGTCAAACTCCAGACTGATATAATGATATTTATTCCATCCTGCCTCGTTAAGACCATATTTATAAAACTTCTCCAAACGGTCCAATTTACTATGGATGAAGGTAGAGATGGCTTTCTCCTGATCTTTCTTCACCTTAGGAGGAATACCTAAGTAAACGATATGATCACCGACACGAGGAACGATCTCTATTCCTTGGTCTTGTAACAGGTTGATCTGTTCCACCTGATTGCGCCACAGATCACTGTTCATCAGTTCTTTGGCGATGGTTGCCAGCAGCATAGATGATTGTTTCTGAACGTATCCTGTGGCAATGATCAGGTCACTCGTATATTTGGAGTTCGGCAAGATTCCTCCCCGCTCGTCAAGATAGTAGTCGTCGCCCAGATTATTCTTTACCCGGATGATGGGCAGTCGCTGTGTGATAGTGATACACACATGACCGTTCTGGGTCTTATAACACTGGGCGGTATTGACGAAAGGACTCTTCATCAGATAGTCCTCGATATTCCTGGGGTTGATCGTCTCAGACGGTTTTCCTATCGGGTAGAGACGGTTACGTTCCAGAATATTCTTCACTTCCTGTGCGTTCAGGAACCCGTTCGTATTCTCGTCTGCAATATTGATGCTTACCTGGGAACACTTCTGGGCACTGTTATCCGGATTGTTAAACGATACCATGGCGGTTACCAGATAACCTAACAACAGGATATCTGTAACGACAAGTAATGTTTTCTTCCAGTTTATACGCAACTTCATTATTTACAATATCTTTCTTTTAAGATCTTTTCTATTTCAGGAACCTGGTTGTCCAAGTCGCCGGCACCTAATACGATAAGTACTTCGAAATCATGTGCTTTCACAAACGACAGTACTTCATCGGTGTGGATCAGGTATTTCTCTACGTTGTCCGACAGATGGTCATATATCAGTTTGGAGGTAACCCCGGGTATCGGCTGTTCTCTTGCCGGATAGATATCTGTGAGTATGACCTCGTCCAAAAGACTCAGGCTGTCAGAGAAGTCATGGTAGAAATCACGGGTACGGGTGTAGAGATGTGGCTGGAAGATAGCCGATACCTTTCTGCCTTTATACAACTCTTTGATACTACGTGCACTCTGGTATATCTCTTTCGGATGATGAGCGTAGTCGCTCAGGAACACGATCTGATGGGTCTTCAGTTTAAAATCAAAACGACGCTCAACACCCTGATAGGTTCTCATGCCTTCTTTTAACTCCTCTGCGCTGCAACCGCATAACTGTGCCATGGCCATCGCTGCTATGGCATTCTCAATGTTGATAGGTACGGGCTGTCCCAGAGAGATGCAAGGAATGTTCTCGATCGGTGAGACAAAGTCGAATGTGATCTCTCCATTCTCAATGATGATATTCTCCGCATGGAAGTCACCCTGTTCAAGATCGTATTCATAAACGGTCACTCCATCTGCTACTGCGGGTTTCATCTCCAAACCACGATGAATGATCAGTGCACCACCTGGTTGTATCAAGGTGCTGTAATGGTGGAAGCTCTCCAGATAGGCTTCCTTCGTTCCGTAGATATCCAGATGGTCGGGGTCGGTACTGGTGATGACAGAGATCCACGGACGAAGCCAGTGGAAAGACCTGTCGAACTCATCCGCCTCGATGACCACATAATCACTTGTGTTGCTTACGATATAGTTGGTATGATAGTTCTTCGAGATTCCTCCGAGGAAAGCATTACAGTCGATATGACTCTGATGCATCAGGTGGGCGCACATCGTTGATGTCGTTGTCTTCCCATGTGTTCCTGCCACACACAAACCTTTCTGTGAACGGGTGAGAAGTCCTAATAACTGTGCGCGCTTGAGTACCTCGAAGTCATGCTCACGGAAATAGACCAGTTCCTGATGATCCTGCGGAACGGCAGGGGTATAGATCACAAGACAATTGTTGGGATTGAGGAAATCGGGTGCTATCTTACTGACATCCTCATCGTAATGGATAAGGGCACCTTCTGCTTCCAGTTGTCTGGTAAGTGTAGAAGGGGTCTTGTCATAACCACCTACAGCCACGTTCCTATGAAGGAAAAAACGGGCGATGGCGCTCATGCCGATACCACCGATGCCAACAAAATATACAGCCTTTATATCTTTTAATTCCATCTTATTTTTCTCCAATAGCTAATTTTATCACTTCGTCTGCGATGATCTCTGCAGAATTGGGTAATGCGAGTTTCAGAATGTTCCTGCTGAGATCAGACAATTTCTCGTTGTCTTTAACAGTTGTCAATGCCAAGCCCACCAGCTTCTCTGTTGCTTCAGCATCTTTGACATACATGGCAGCCTCCTTTTCCACTAATGCCATCGCATTCTTGGTCTGATGATCCTCCGCAACATTAGGTGAAGGAACGAGGATAACCGGTGTGCCCAGCAGACAGAATTCAGAGATGCTACTGGCTCCGGCACGACTGATGACTAAGTCAGCTGCCTTATAGGCGGCACCCATATCTGAGATGAAGTCAAGAATCTTGATGTTCTTCAGTGACTTTCCTGCGGTCTTCTGTAAGATATCTGAGTGGTAATACTTACCTGTCTGCCAGATCATCTGGGCTCCGCTGGCTTCTATCTCATCGATGTGTTGTAGGATGCTCTCATTGATAGTCCTTGCCCCAAGTGACCCGCCGACCACCAGAATGGTTTTCTTATCAGGGTCCAATCCAAAGGTGTTGACAGCCTCCTCTCGGGATAATGGAGTGTTCAGCAGTGCCTGTCTCACGGGATTTCCTGTCAGGATAATCTTGTCGGCAGGGAAGAAACGCTCCATACCCTCATAAGCAGCACAGATCTTTTCTGCTTTCTTGGCCAACAGTTTGTTGGTGACTCCGGCATAGGAGTTCTGCTCCTGTATGAGACAGGGTATGCCCATGGATGCACATTTGTTCAGGGTAGGGCCGCTGGCATATCCTCCGACACCTACGGCAACCATCGGCTTGAAGTCTTTGATAATCTTCTTGGCCATGCGCTGACTCTTCCAAATCTTATAAAGAACCTTCACGTTCTTCAACAGGTTCTTACGGTCAAAACCACAGATGGGCAGACCGACAATCTCGTAACCGGCCGCAGGAACACGCTGCATCTCCATCCTTCCGAGTGCTCCGACAAAGAGGATGCTGGCATCAGGGTATTTCCCTTTGATGGCATTGGCAATAGAGATAGCGGGGAAGATATGACCTCCCGTTCCGCCACCACTGATGATAATCCTCATTTCTTTATCCATATGCATTGCTTTAATTTGCAAAAATAATTATAATTTTTCTCTTTAACGCATAATTTAGATATTTTAATTATGCAGTTTTTAAAGAAACTTTTTGACCCTTTTCTTCTTCAGTCATATCTTCTCTTTTGGCAGCTGAACAACTGACACTGAGGATGACTCCTATATATACGCAGTTGACGATGGTGGATGTTCCTCCCTTGCTGATGAGAGGCAGCGGTTGTCCGGTTACCGGTGCTAAGCCTACAGCCACTGCCATGTTGAACATAGCCTGCGTAACGAGCAATAAGGCAAAGCCCATAATCAACAGGGCGGGGAAGGCATTTACACAATGGTTGGCAATACTTGCCGTCCGGAAAAGCAGGACGATATAAAGCAGACATACGATTACTGCGCCCCAGATACCCATCTCTTCAATGATGATGGCATAGATAAAGTCGGAGAAAGCCTGTGAGAGGAAGTCTCTCTCCACGGAATTGCCCGGTCCCTTGCCAATGAGATTAGAACTGGCGATGGCGATATTGGCATGTGCCACCTGTGCATCCTTGTCTAAGTCGATCTCTTCTGGAGCTATCTCTTTATTGTCCATGAACTTCACGATACGTGCTTTCCACGTGTCAGAGCGGTGAAGAACCTTCCTGATGATCGTAGGACTCTTTTTCTGTTCTATCTGTTCGGTCATTTGCAACTCATTGTTGGCTGTCGCTGCTGGATCTTCGTTCTTTCCAACGAGCATGACCAGTGAAAAGACGAAAATGGCTCCCAGCATCAGAACACCCAGCAGCTTCCCTATCTGTGTCTTTGGAACGCGTCCGATGAACATCATAATGATGACTGTCAGGAACAGCAAGGCAGCTGTTGAAAGGTTCTCCATGGCAATCAACAACAAGATAGGACAACTGATATACATAATGTATTTAAAGGCATGACGGTCGGCTCCGTTAGCTGTCTGCATAGCACTGAGTATCTGTGCTTCAGCTAATACCACGGCTCCCTTTGCCAGTTCTGAGGGCTGAAACTGTATTCCGAAAAATTCTATCCAGCGCTGAGCACCATTGGTGGTCTGTCCTACGATAAGCACAGCGATGAGCATCAGCAATGACAACAGGAGTGCGAAAGGTGTTACAATCTTGAAATACCGACATTTGATGTTCATGGTGACAATCATAAAAGCAATGCCGATAAGGAGTAGGAAGGAGTGGTACACCACGGGTTTCCAGTAACTTCCTGTCTTGTATGTCAGTCCGCTTGAAGCACTGAACACTTCAAGGACACTGATGATACACAGGAAGAAGAACACCATCCAGATGATACCGTCCCCTTTGATTCTGAATTTTGAGAGTCCGTCTGCCATTCGATATTATAGGTTTCTTACAAGGTTCTTAAATTGTTCACCACGATCTTCCATATTCTTGAAAAGATCGAAACTTGCACAACAAGGACTGAGCAGTACTGTCATGCCCGGTTCAGCCATGTCGTAACAGGCTTTGACACAGTCAGCCATAGAGTGCGTATCTCTCACTGGGATTCCTAACCCGTCGAAAAAGTCATGGAGCTTGCTGTTGTCAGCACCCAGATACACGAGTCCTGCACACTTCTCCTTCACGAGATCTTTGATGGCGTTATAGTCATTCCCCTTGTCTTTGCCACCAATGATGAGGATCGTAGGTGTCTTCATACTTTCCAGCGCATACCAGCAAGCATCTACATTCGTGGCTTTCGAGTCGTTGACATACAACACACCACGCACGGTGGTTACCTTCTCCAGACGATGCTCAACACCGGGGAAGTCGCTGAGGCTCTTACGGATCACCTCTTTCTTGATACCTGCGATATCCGAGGCGATACCGGCAGCCAGTGAGTTATAGATATTATGCTTTCCTGTCAGCGACAGTTCTTCCTGCTCCATGTTGAATGGGGTGGGTACCTCAATCTTATATTGTCCTTCCTCGATATAGGCAATAGACCCTTTCTCTTTCAGTTCTGAGAAGGGATATTGTACTGATTGAATGTTGTATTTTTTCAGTTCTCTCTTGATGATGGGATCATCATTCCAATAGATGAAAGCATCATCCTTGGTCTGATTCTGTATGATCCTCATCTTTGAATCCACATAATACTGCATGTTGTTTTGATACCTGTCAAGATGATCAGGAGTGATATTCATCAAGATGGCCACATTCGCACGGAAGTTGTACATGTTATCCAACTGGAAGGAACTTAGTTCAATGATATAGTATTCATGAGGCTCCTCAGCAACCTGCAGGGCAAGACTCTTTCCGATATTTCCTGCCAGTCCGGCATCATACCCTGCAGCCTTGAAAATATGATAGATCAGTGAGGTGGTCGTCGTCTTACCATTACTTCCGGTGATACAGATCATCTTACTGTCGGTATAGCGACCGGCAAACTCTATCTCACTGATAATGTGAATATTTTTCTGAATGATTTTCTGGATGATAGGTGCCTCGTCAGGGATACCCGGACTCTTGATGATCTCGTCAGCATTAAGAATCAGTTCTTCCGTATGATGACATTCCTCCCATGGAATACCATGTTCGTCCATCATCTTCTTATATCTGTCTTTGATGGGCCCAAAGTCGGAGACAAAAACATCGAATCCTTCTTTCTTCGCCAATACGGATGCTCCCGCACCACTCTCAGCAGCCCCAAGTATTACTATTCTCTTCATGTTATATATATAATTAATGTGTTATCTGATCTTTAGTGTGATGATTGTCAATGCAGCCAGAATGATGGTGACGATCCAGAAACGGATGGTGATCTTCGACTCATGGAACTGTCTTTGAGGCCATGACTTGAAGATATACTTGCTGGTGGGATCCAATTGTTCGTCCAGCTTCCTGAAATTATCGTGTATCGGGGTGGCCCTGAAAATCCTTACGCGTTGTCCTTTCCTTTTCATCCACTTGAAATAGAAGGTCTGTATCATCACACTGAGACTCTCTACGAGGAAGATACCGCAAAGGATGGGTACCAACAACTCTTTATGGATGATGACGGCGCAGACACCGATGATTCCACCGATGGTCAGAGAACCGGTATCTCCCATGAATACCTGTGCGGGGAATGCGTTATACCACAGGAATCCGATCATTGCTCCAACGAAGGCACAGATAAAGACTACCAGTTCCTGCGATCCTGGTATATACATAATATTAAGGTATGCGGCATACTCCACATGCGAACTCACATAAGCAAAGATACCCAACGCCACACCGATGATGGCGGAGTTGCCGGCACACATACCGTCCATGCCATCGTTCAGGTTGGCACCGTTGGAGACAGCAGTTACCACCAGGATGGTCATCAACACAAAGAGTATCCAACCGGCTGCACGACTGTATTTCCCACAGAACCCCATCACCTTGGAGTAGTCGAGGTTATGGTTCTTCACGAAAGGTATCGTGGTCTTCAGTGACTTTACAGGTTCTGAGGTGTGGATCACCTCCGTGACCTGTCCTTGTTTCTGGATGGTGACATTCTCTTTGATCATCGCGTCAGGACTGGCCCACAACACTAATCCTACGATAAGTCCGATACTTACCTGACCGACAATCTTATACTTACCTTTCAGACCTTCTTTGTTCTTCCGGAAGATCTTGATGTAGTCATCCAGGAACCCTAAGAATCCGAGCCATAACGTGGTGATGATCATCAGGATGAGATAGATATTCCTCATTCTGCCAAAGAGAATCACGGGTATCAGGATGGAGACGATGATGATGATACCTCCCATGGTGGGAACACCTTTCTTTTTTTCTCCGAAAGGATCGATGGAGGCATCGCGTGCTGTCTCGGCAATCTTTCTTCTCTTCATGAACTTGATAAACTTCTCTCCAAACCATGCGGAGATGATGAGTGAGAGTATCAGCGTGAGAAGTGCCCTGAAGGAAATGTACGACCAGACGTGAGCACCCGGAATATCGAATCTTTCTAAAAATCTGAATAAGTAGTATAACATATCTTCTTTTTTATGGGTAAAGTAATTAATGTTCTGCAAAAATGTCACGGAGTATCTCCTTATCATCGAAATGATGCTTTACTCCTTTTATCTCCTGATAATCCTCATGACCTTTTCCTGCCACGAGGATGACATCACCTTTCTTAGCCATCATACAGGCTGTACGTATCGCTTCCTTACGGTCGACAATAGACAATACCTTCTTCATCTGCTGCTTATCCAGCCCCGCCAACATATCATTGATAATATCCTGAGGGTCTTCAAAGCGGGGATTGTCTGACGTGATGATGACCTTGTCGCTTTGTTTTACAGCCTCCTGAGCCATCAACGGTCTCTTTCCTTTATCTCTGTTGCCACCGGCACCACATACAGTGATGACTTGTCCCTTGCCGTTGAGCACCTCGTGGATGGCGTTGAGCACATTCTCCAATGCATCGGGTGTATGTGCATAGTCGACAATGGCAGTGAATCCCTCAGGTGAACGCACGGGATCCAAGCGTCCGTTGACACTCTTCAACGTACTCATCACCACCAGAATGTCTTCTGTCTTTTCTCCGAGCATGACCGCAGCACCATAGACAGCGAGCAGGTTGCTGACATTAAACTTACCGATAAACTGTACACCAACCTCATGACGGTCGATGTCAAGATACATCCCTTCAAAATGACATTCCAAGATCTTTGCCATGAAGTCAGCCATGGTACGGGTAGAGTAAGTCTTGATCGTTGCCTTGCAGTTCTGTACCATGTAACTGCCGTTCTTGTCATCGGCATTGATAATAGCGAAAGCACCCTTAGGCAAACTGTCGAAAAAGGCCTTCTTGGCATCACGGTAGTTCTCGAAAGTCTTATGATAATCCAAGTGGTCTCTGGTGAGATTGGTGAAGATACCACCGGTGAACTTCAGTCCGCCGATACGTTTCTGTGCAATGGCATGACTGGAGCATTCCATGAAAGCATACTCACACCCGGCATCAACCATTTTGCCGAGCAGTTGGTTTAATTCTATCGGATCGGGCGTGGTATGACTGGTGGGCAGCTGTTCGTCCTCTATATAATTACAGACGGTGGATAGCAAACCACACTTATAACCCAGTTTGCGGAACATATTATATAGTAAGGTGGCGATGGTCGTCTTACCATTCGTTCCTGTCACACCCACCAGTTTCAGTTTGCTGGTAGGATCACCGTAGAAGAGCGTGGCTACTTTTCCCACAGCATCTTCTGTCGATGCTACCTGTATATAGGTAACATCTTCCTGCTGGGTGGGGAGATCCTCACAGAGTATGGCAGCTGCTCCCGACTGTATGGCTTTCTCGATATATTGATGACCGTCGGTCTGTGTTCCTTTGATAGCCACGAACAGATGTCCGGGCATAATCTTTCTGCTATCGATATTGATACCGGTGATATCAACGGCTGTACTTCCTGCCACCAGGATAGGTTTGATATTCTTAAGTAATTGGTCCAGAGTCATATTATTCAAGTTTTAAAGAACATATTTCACCTTTATTTATTTTATGTCCGGCAGGCAGGCTTTGTGCCATCACCTTACCACGACCTTCAATCTTTACCCTTACACCTCTGTTCTCGAGCAGATAGACCGCATCCCTGGCACCCATGCCTGTGACGTCGGGTACCAGATGGTTTTCTTTCGGGGTCGCCTTTGCCAGACGAATGACATCTTTCTTATTCTCTGCAGTGCCCCATACGGGATTACCGTTGGAATAAGTTCCACCCCAACCATCATTGGTCTTAATACCTAAATGACTGAGCACATAGTCGGCAGCCAGCAGATTACCGCTCTTGACTTTGGGAAGCATCACTAACGAGGAGTCCTGCGCATCTTTCACATCCATCTTCAGGTCTTGTGCCATAATACCTTCTGCAATATGGTGGAAGACTACGCCACTCATACCGCCACCCGAGGCGGGAAGTCCCGACTTCTGAATACAGACGATACAACTGTAGCGTGGTGCATCAGCAGGGAAGTAACCTGCAAACGACAGCAGGTAGTTGGTCTGTCCACTCTTATAACCGCCGGCACCCTTCGACACTTGAGCCGTTCCTGTCTTGCCTGCTACCTTAAACGATTTCGAGCCGGCCTTCTTGCCCAGTCCTTGACTTACCACATGATGCAGGATAGTCTGCATCTCCTTGAGTGTCTTCTCCTTGCAGATCTGTGGGATGATAACCTCAGTGGGGAACTCCTGTAAGACGACACCGTCTTTTACCACTTGTTTGACGAAACGCGGTTTCATCATCTTACCATTATTGGCAATGGCATTATAGAAGGTAAGGGTAGAAATCGGGGGTACCTGCGTTTCATAACCGATACTCATCCACGCCAACGCCGTCTTACTCCAGTTGGTATATTGTCCTCTCTTGTTTTTCTTCGGCATACGGATACGGGCGGGAGAAGCACCTACCAAAGGGATGTGTAAGTCGGAAGCAAGTCCTATCCTATGGATTCCTTCTACGAATTTCTCTGGATGCTGTGCATAGTGCTCATCGATGATCCTGCTCACACCGATGTTGGAACTGTATTCCAGTGTCTGCGGTAATGACAGACGACCATAACCGCCACGACGCCAGTTGTGGTCACGCATTTTTGCGCCATGCATGTCCATAATACCACCAAAAGTCTCTACGTGGTAATTCGTATCCACCACGCCGTCATCCAAAGCTACCATGATAGAGGCTGTCTTGAATACAGATCCCGGTTCCATGAGGTCGCTGACAGCATTGTTCTTCACCTCCCTGTAAACACCGTCACTGCATTTGGTCATGTTGACGATGGCTTTGATGTCACCTGTCGGCACATCCATCACAATGGCAACACCAACGTTTCCGTTGATAAGTTTCAACTCATCGATCAGCGAACGCTCTGCCAAATCCTGGATGTTCACGTCGATAGTCGTTACGATGTCAGCACCGTCGATGGGAGCACGTTCAGTGATGCTGAGGTATTTGTTCATGATCTTCTTACGCTGTACGATACCTGAGTGGCCACGGAGGATGGAGTCGAACGACAACTCCAATCCGCAACGAGCCGTATCCTTGGCACCGAACATGTCACCTACCGTACGGTATGCCAGACTACCAAAGGGGCGCTGACGTGAGTTGAACTCCTCTGTGTGGAATCCACCTTTGAAAGGTGAGAGGTTGAAAACCGGCAGTTTCTTCACTTCGGAATAAACGTCGTAGCTCACACGTTTATGCCAGATCGGGTAATTCTGACTCATTTTCTGATGACCGATCTCCAGATCATGCTTAAACTGTGCTGCACTTTTCTCAGGGAAGATCTCATGAAGTCCCTCACAGATACTGTCAACCTTCTCATTCCACAGGGAGTCTTTCACTTCTCCGCCTGCCTTGAAGTCCATGTACAACTTGAATTCGGGAATACTGCTGGCCATCAGTTGTCCGTCGGAGCTGAGGATGTTTCCCCTGACGGGCTTCACATCCACGCTGTCGCGTTTCAGACGGTCGGCCACTTTCATCCAGTAATCGCGTTTTACGGTAGCAGTATAGGTGGCTTTCCCGATGATGCATATCCCTAAGAGGACCATCAGGAAACCTATTGTCTTATATCGTGGAATTATTTTTTTTCTGTCAAATAAACTACTCATCTGTCTTGATAATTACGGGTTTGTCGTCAGGGGTGTAGATGATGAAGGGCGGCTGCTTTGCAATCTTGAGGATGCTGTCTTTATTGTTCTTCAACATGTCGAGCACATTACTCTCGCGGCACTTCTCCGTCAGTTCACTAGCAGTAGAGAGTGCTTTGTATTTGGCATCGGTTAGCTCGGCATTCAGCCGGTCAATCTCGAGCATATCCTTCTGACAGCTATAGCGGTTGGATATATAGATGATAGCAAAGAAGGCGATCAGGAGGATTACTCCTATCTGTCTTCTCAGATATTCCGCCGTGAGCCAGTCACCACCCAGAATCTTTCTCAGCGTAAAACTGTTGGATTGCGGGCTTTCATCCTCAATGGCTTGTTCAGCCATGGCTTCTTTCAGCGTCGGCTGTTCTTGCTTTTCTTCCAATATATCCTTCTCTTCTTCTTTCATGCTTCTCTTTTCTCTGCAATACGTAATTTGGCACTTCTGCTCCTGGGGTTGGCAGCGTACTCTTCCTCGTCAGGCACGATCACACCACTCTTCAGTGGGATGAAAGGTGACTCAAAACGACCATAGAAATCTTGCTCTGCCCTTCCTTCGATGTTACCTGCTTTCATGATGTTCTTTACGATGCGGTCTTCCAAGCTATGATAAGTAATAACCGACAGTCTGCCGCCGGGGCGAATCAGCGATGTGCATGCCATGAGCATCTCTTTCAAAGCACTCATCTCCTGATTCACCTCAATCCGCAGGGCTTGGAACACCTTAGCCATCTCTTTCTTCTCACGGTCTTTCGGTATCATTGGGGTAACAACATCCAATAGATCCTGAGTGTGGGAGAAAGGATGGAGACTCCTTGTTTTCACAATGGCTGCCGCCAGACGACGGGCATTCTTCAACTCTCCAAAGAGATAGAAGATATCCGACAACTCACGTTCACTCATATTATTCAGCACATCGGCAGCAGTCTTCCCGGCTCTTTTGTTCATCCGCATGTCTAACGGTGCATCAAATCGGAAGGAAAATCCCCTCGTCTCATCATCGAAATGATGACTGGAGACACCCAAGTCGGCCAGTAAACCGTCGATGGCGTCCACGTGATAATACCTCATCCAGTTCTTCAGGTATCTGAAATTACTGCGGATAAAGGTAAACCGACTGTCATTCAGCATATTTTGCTCGGCATCAGCATCTTGGTCGAAACTGTATAAATGTCCTTTCTTGTCAAGTCTCCGCAAAATCTCCTTGCTATGGCCTCCACCACCGAAGGTTACATCAACATAAACACCACCGGGAGTGATGTTCAGTCCGTCAACACTTTCTTGAAGTAAGACGGGTACATGATACGTATTTGCTGTCTTGACAGATTCTTCCATTATTCAGTCTCTTCTTTGTCCATGATTTGCTCAAGCGCCTTGCCAAATGTTTCGGCATCCATGAAAGGTTGCTCAGTGTTGGCAACACTCCAAATTTCTATGGTGTCTCCCATGCCGATGAATTTGATACTTTGCTCGATCTCGGCTTTCTTCAGATAACGTTTCGGAATCAGGAATCGCCCGTTGCCATCTAAGGTAATGACCTCAACGTCTGATACGAACTGCCTGTAAATCTCCTGATGATCTTTCCTCCAACGATTCAAGCTTTTGCGCAGAAGATCCATCTGCTCGTTCCATACAGACTCGGGATACAGAACCAGACAAGGCTGAAAAACATCCTTCCGCATAATCAGCGATTCTTCTCCTGCTGTCTGAAGAACCTTTCTGAACACAGCGGGAAGGAATGCTCTTCCTTTTGCATCTGTCTTTGCTTCTATATTTCCTAAAAAGCGCATGTGTACATCTTTAATTATTAATTTGGCTCCAAAGATACATATTTTTCTCCACTTTCCTCCACTTTCCTCCACAAAATTTATAAAAAACATCAATTTTTATCATTTTTGCCCCTTGAAACAGTCATTATGGCATCTATCTTTACTGTCGAGGGTAGAAGTGATTGTTATGAAGAATGACAGGTAAACCCATAGTTCGTATGTCAATTTATTGCGATAGAGTAATTTTTTTTAATAAAACAATGGCTTTTTCAAAAAGTTCTATTATTTTTGCATATCGAATATTATAATCATGACTGAGATTACCGAGAAAACCGTAGATATTGATGATATACTGAAGAGCAAGATGGGTGATAAGGCGAGATATGTACCGTCGCCCCTCAGAAAATGGCTCAAGCATATCCTCCATCAAGACGAAGTCAACAGATATCTTTGGGAGAGTCGTCACCTGACAGGAACAGAGTGGCTAGAGGAGTGTGTCAGGTATTTGGATATGACACTGGAGATCGTAGGAGAAGAGAATCTTCCAGCCAAAGATGATGGCAGGTTGTACACTTTTGTCAGCAACCATCCTTTAGGAGGGGCCGACGGCGTAGCACTGGGAAGTATCATCGGTCGTCATTACGATGGTAACTTCCGCTATCTTGTCAACGATATCCTCATGAACCTTCCTGGTCTGGCTCCTCTCTGCATTCCTATTAACAAGACAGGTAAGCAAAGCAGGAATTTTCCCGCGATGGTTGAGGCTGGATTCCAAAGTGACAAACACATGCTGATGTATCCCGCTGGATTATGCTCAAGAAAAATTAACGGTGAGATCAAGGACCTGCCGTGGAAGAAGACGTTTATCAGCAAGAGTGTTGAGTATCAGCGTGATATCGTGCCGATCCACTTCGGTGGGCAGAATTCCAATTTCTTCTATCGGTTGGCAAACTTCAGTGATAAATACATCAAGAAAGTCAATGTAGCCATGCTTTTCCTGGTTGACGAGATGTACAAGAATGTACACAAAACATTCCGTATCACCATTGGAAAACCTATTCCCTGGCAGACATTTGATAAGAGCAAGACACCTGCTCAATGGGCACAGTATGTGCAAGACAAGGTTTACGAACTATAAAACTCATCCACTATGATACAAGAAATCATTCCGCCGGTAGAGAAGAGTCTCTTAAAACAGGAGTTGACAAAAGAAAGGCAGCTTCGGATGACTAATAAGAGTAATAACGAGATTTATGTCATCACAGCTCATAATGCCCCCAATGTGATGAAAGAAATCGGGCGTTTGCGCGAGATTGCTTTCCGTGAAGCGGGTGGCGGAACCGGTAAATCTATGGATATCGACGAGTTTGATACCTGTGAGAAGTGTTACAAACAGTTGATAGTGTGGAACCCTGAGGCTGAGGAGATTATCGGCGGATACCGATATCTGTTAGGCACAGATTGGGAGTTGCAGGAGAACGGACAACCCAAACTGGCTACCAGTCATATGTTCCATTTTTCAGAGAAATTCCTAAAGGAATATATGTTGCAGACCGTAGAACTGGGACGTTCTTTTGTCTCTCTGCCATATCAGAGCAGTAAAATGGGTGCAAAGAGTCTCTTTGCCTTGGACAATTTGTGGGATGGTTTCGGTGCTCTTGTCGTCATCAGACCCAGCCTGAAATATTTCTTCGGTAAGATGACAATGTATCCTTCATATATCCGTAAGGGAAGGGACATGATTCTGTATTTCCTGAAGAAACATTTTGATGACAAGGAGAACCTGATTGTCCCGATGAAACCGTTGAAATTGGATACTCCTGAGGAAGAATTGGCAAAGATTTTATGTGAGGATAACTTTAAGAAAGACTATCGTATTTTAAATCAGGAAATCCGTAAGATGGGCTACAATATTCCTCCGTTGGTGAATGCATATATGAATCTGAGTCCTACTATGCGACTCTTCGGAACGGCTGTCAATGAAGGTTTCGGTGAGGTGGAAGAGACAGGAATCCTGATTGCTGTAGATGAGATTTTAGAGGAAAAGCGCATGCGGCATATCGACAGTTTTATCCGTGACCATCCTGAGGCCTTGAAATTCACAAGCGGGGCCAACCGTATTATTTACAAACAAAAATAAGAAGTTGAAACATAATAAATAATAAATTGCAAGATTTTTTTCATGAAAGTCTTGCAATTTTTCTTTTTTCTTGCTATCTTCGCAAAAGTTTTAAACAAATCACGATTATTTTTCTTAAAAAACTAACGTATGAAAGATCTAAAAATGTACATCAACGGCAAGTTCGTTGAAAGCCGTTCTGGAGAATGGATTGAGGTGTTGAATCCCAGTACAGAAGAAGTGACCAGCAGACAGCCTGCAGGAACAGTAGAGGATGTAGAGGAGGCAGTAAATGCTGCTTATGAGGCACAGAAGAAATGGGCTAAGGTTCCGGCAGCAGAGAGAGCTGTTTATCTTCATAAGATTGCTGACGGTATCAGAGCTAATTTCGACAAGTTCCAGGAAATACTTGTTCGTGAGCAAGGTAAGACACAGGCGCTTGCCGGTGTTGAGGTTGGTGTGACTGCTACATATTTCGATTATATGGCTGAGTTTGCCCGTCGTATCGAGGGTGAGGTTATACAGAGTGATGCACCGAATGAGACCATGATATTAGTGAAACGTCCTATCGGTGTGGCTGCCGGTATTCTTCCTTGGAACTTCCCGTTCTTCCTGATTGCACGTAAGGCTGCCGCTGCTTTGATTACCGGTTGCTCTATCGTTATCAAACCGGCTCAGATTACTCCGGAGAACTGCTGTGAGATCTGTAAGGTCGTTCATGACAGTGGTCTGCCCGCAGGACTCTTCAATGTGGTTACCGGTAAGGGTTCTGTTGTAGGAAATGCTTTGGCTAAGCATCCGAAGATTGGTATAGTCAGCCTGACAGGTTCTGTGGGTGCTGGTGTTAAGATTATGGAAGCAGCTGCTCCGAATATCACAAAGGTATCACTGGAGTTGGGCGGAAAGGCTCCAGCCATCGTATTCCCGGATGCTGACCTGGAGCTGGCTGCACAGGCAATCCTTGAGAGTAGAATCGGTAATACCGGACAGATCTGTAACAACGCAGAGCGTGTATATGTCCATAAGGATATCAAGAAGGAATTTACAGATATCATCGTTAAGAAGTTCAAGGCTGTCAGATTCGGTGATCCTGCCGTTGATAAGGATGTTGATATGGGTCCGCTGGTAGAGAAAGCTGCTTTAGAGAGTGTTACTGCTAAAGTTAACCATGCCATTGAGCAGGGCGCAAAGGTTCTCTGTGGAGGTGCTCCTGCAGGTGGAAAGGGCTATTTCTATCCCGCAACAGTGCTTGACAACTGTACTCAGGATATGGATATCATCCATGAGGAAACTTTCGGTCCGGTACTCCCATTGGTAGAGTTTGACAACATCGATCAGGTTATCGAATGGGCTAACGATTGTGAGTATGGCCTGGCATCATCTGTATTTACAAAGGATATCGATACAGCTACCCGTATCTGTCGTGAAATAGAATTTGGCGAGACCTACATTAACCGTATGCACTTCGAGGCTATCCAGGGCTTCCATGCCGGTGTTAAGAAGAGTGGTATCGGTGGTGCTGATGGTAAGCATGGTATGGAGGAATACCTTGTAACAAAGGTTGTGTACCTCGACACACACTATAATTAAGATGGTTCGATGAATTATATAAGAGAGGATATGCCAATCAGCATATCCTCTCTTTTTTGCCCATTTCATCGGAGAAAATACAGTATCCGTTATACGATAGGCAGACTGATACCTTTTATCTTCTGATAGATATCGAGCGCATAAACATCGGTCATGCCACTGATATAATCGATGATGGCCATGATACGTGTTTCAAGGTCTGGTGAGTCGATATCATATTGGCTGCTAACCCTATTGATGAGTTGTCGGGAATAGAATCTGTCGGGATGAACAGCTGCCTCTATGAATGACTCCATGAGTGTTGCCATGATGGTATAACCCGATAGTTCTACGTCCAAAACAGGTTTGCTGCGGTAGATTTTCTTTTTAGATAACTGCTTACAGCGCTGATATGCTTCTTTCTGTGGATCGGAGATATGGTCGATAAGACTACCCTCAAAACAACCGTTCATAATTGCTTCCTCATGTTTCAGGAATGCCTCGACACATTCGTTTTCTAATTTCCCGATGACAGAGGCACGCATATAAATAATCTTTTCGTTATTGTCGGTGATCTCTTCATCAATGATCCGTTGCTCAATATGTTGACGGATCTCATCATCGAAGAATCTCAGAAGAAGTCCCTTCGTCTCTTCAAAAGAGAGAATCTTCAGTTTATGGGCATCCTCAATATCCATGATTTCGTAACAGATGTCATCGGCGGCCTCTACCAGAAAGACTAAGGGATGACGGGCATATTTCAGTTTCCCATCTTTTTCTTCGATACAGGGAATACCTAATTCTTTGGCTATCTGCCGGTAGATGTTTTTTTCTTCATTGAAAAAACCGAACTTTCCGTGTTCGCCGGCATAAGATGAGGAGTGAGGATATTTGACAATACTTGCCAGCGTAGCGTATGTCATCACAAATCCACCTTCACGACGACCTTTGAAACGATGGGCTAACAAACGGAAAGCATTAGCATTTCCTTCAAAGTGGGTGACATCCTGCCAAAAAGAATCGCTCACCTCCTGTTGCAGATACTTACCAGCTCCCTCAGTGAAAAACGTTTGAATGGCTTTCTCTCCGGAATGTCCGAAAGGAGGATTCCCTAAATCATGAGCCAGACAGGCTGCACTCACAATCGTGCCGATCTGTGGGAAAAGCGTGTTGGCTAAAGCAGGTTCCCGCTGTAAGATACGATGGGCAACATCATTACCTAACGACATGCCGACACTTGACACTTCAAGGCTGTGTGTCAGACGGTTGTGTACGAATATGCTACCTGGCAGAGGGAATACCTGAGTCTTATTCTGCATCCTCCTAAATGGGGCAGAGAAGATAAGGCGATCGTAATCCCTTTTAAACTCGGAGCGGTCATCATGCCGCTCCAAATGCCTGTTTTCTTGTCCTAAACGCTTATTGGATATGAGTTGTTCCCATTTCATCATGATTTTGCAAAAGTAATCTAATTTTAGGTAAAAACAATCTTTTTACGTTGAAAATTTGAGTATTGTGGAGATAAATGATTATTTTTGCACTTTAATAATATAGCATCAAAGAATCATGGTTGAAATTAAAGTAGTCAATAAAGGGCATCATCCTTTACCACAATATGCCACCGAACAGAGTGCAGGCATGGATTTACGTGCCAATCTCGATAATCCTATTATCTTACAACCTATGGAGAGACGGCTGATACCTACTGGTATTTACATCGCTTTGCCAGAGGGTTACGAGGCGCAGGTCCGCCCCCGTAGTGGACTGGCTTTGAAGAAGGGTATTACCGTTTTGAATGCTCCGGGTACTATTGATGCAGATTACCGTGGTGAGGTGGGCGTTGTATTGATAAACCTCTCGCAGGAAGCTTTTACTGTCAATGATGGTGAGCGTATTGCCCAGTTGATTTTTGCTCGTTACGAACAGGGTTGTCTGATTCCTGTTGAAGCGTTAGACGAGACTGAGCGAGGAGCGGGCGGTTATGGACATACTGGTGTAAAATAAAAAGAAGGTATGATCTTGCGTAGGAGATATCGTCGATGGACGAAAAGCGTATTGCTGCTGGTACTTGTCATGAGTGTCATGGCGTGCAGTCATGGCCGTATGTTGCAAGAAAAACCTCAACGGAGGTCGGCTGCTGTTCGCAAACCATTGTCGTATAATGATTCACAGCGACTGAAAGCCTTCTACTATGAGGCTGTCAGCCAACAGTCACAACAGCATTACGATGCTGCCTTTGACTTGTTGAAAAAATGTCTTTCCATCGATCCACAGGCTTCAGAGGTTTATTTCTCCCTTGCTGCTTATTATGGCGAACTGCATAACGACTCAATGGCTATGTTCTGTATGCGTAAAGCCGTGGACCTTTCTCCTTCCAATGATACGTACTTGGAACGTTTGGCAATAACATTGATTAACTCCCGACAGTTTGAGGAGGCAGCACATGTTTACGAACAACTATTTCAAAATAACCGTAGTCGCTCAGACGTGCTGAATGTGCTTTTGCAGTTGTACAATCAGCAACGTGACTATGAGAAGATGCTCGAGACACTCGATCGTATAGAACGTATTGAAGGTAACAGTGAACAGTTGGCGCTTGCAAGGATGCGTGTTTTTTCTTTACAAGGGGACAAAGAGAAAGAGTATGGTACCCTAAAAAATCTCTCAGAGCAATATCCGCATGATATGAACTATCGTATTATGACCGGCAACTGGCTGTTGCAAAACGGACAAGATGAGGATGCTCTGAATGAATATAATTATGTGTTGCAACAAGAGCCTGATAACCAAGCTGTTCAACTGTCGTTGATTGATTATTACCACACGACAGGTGCTGACTCCATGGCCAATGTCCTACAGGAGAAGATGTTGGTCAATCCAAATACTGAAGCTAATACCAAACTGACGTTAATGCGGAAGGTGGTGTCTGATAATGAGCAGTCAGGTGGGGACAGTACAGAGGTGCTGGATCTTTTCCACCGAATCCTGGCCCAACCACAACGTACATCCGATATGACAGAGCTTTATGCTGCATATATGTCATTGAAGAAGATGCCTCAAGATACTATCAATGGCGTCTTGAAAGATGTGTTGAAGATTGCTCCGGACAATGCAGGTATCCGTCTGCAGCTGCTTCAGTCATTATGGGAGAAGAAAGTGTTCGACGAGGTGATTAACCAGAGTAAGGCGGGTGTAGCCTATAATCCCGATAATATGCTGTTCTATTATTTCCTTGGGATGGCCTATTCTCAGAAGGACCAGCATGATGAGGCTTTGGAGACATTCCGTCAGGGTGTTTCTCAGATTAATGAGGACAGTAACAAAGAGATCGTTTCTGATTTCTATGCCATCATGGGCGACCTGTTACACGAAAAAGGAAAGATAGAGGAGGCCTTCGCCGCTTATGACAGTTGTTTACATTGGAAGAGTGATAATCTCACGGCACTTAATAACTATGCCTATTATCTGAGTGTGCTGAACAGGGATCTCTCGAAAGCAGAGCAGATGAGTTACAAGACTATCAAGGCAGAGCCTACCAATGCCACATACCTTGATACCTATGCTTGGATCCTCTTCATGCAAGAACGTTATACAGAGGCTAAGATTTATATTGATCAGACGATACAATATGACAAAGAACCCTCGGATGTCGTGCTTGAGCATGCGGGAGATATCTATGCGATGAATAAAGATTTCGATAAGGCCCTTGACTATTGGAACAGATCGTTAAAAGCCGGAAATACCAGTAAACTGTTATTACGTAAAATAAAATCAAAGAAATATATCGAAAAATGAAAAAGATATGTATTTTGTTGTTGACAACAATAATCTTGGCGTCCTGCGGATCCAAGAAAACCATGGTTAAAGAAACCACTCCGACAACCGTGGATAATGCCAGTACTCCAGAAGCAAAGAAACAGCATATGGAAATGTTTGTGAAGCGTGTGTTTGACAATTCACAAACGGTAAGGGATATCTCTTCGAAGATAGATTTCCGGATACAGCAGGGCAGTAAAGATATCTCTGTGTCAGGAAAGATTCAGATGCGTAAGGATGAGGTAATCCGTATCCAACTGAATGTTCCTTTATTGGGCATGGAAGCTGGTCGTTTGGAGTTTACGAAGGATTATGCGATGATTGTTGATCGTATTCATTCCCAATATGTACAAGGTGATTATAACGAAATTTCTTTTCTTAAGGACAAGGGCTTGAATTTCTCCACCTTACAGTCACTTTTCTGGAATGAATTATTTTTGTTAGGTAAAGACAAGGTTACTGATGCATCGTTGTCAGCTTATGAGGTGACGATGGGACCTGTGGAGTCGATCTTACGACAGGCTTATGAGAATATGAACTGTGCATGGACGACGGAGACTGCCAGTGGAAAGATAGAGCGTGCGGATGTTGTATATACCAGTAAACAGCATGGGAATACCAGTGTGAGTTGTGATTATGATGATTTCCAATCTCTCAATGGCAAGCTGTATCCTAACAAACTTGTACTTAACATGTCGTCGGGTGCTCTCAGCAAAGGAAAGAACCTTATGATGGAAATCAAGATGAAAGGTATCAGCACAGACGGTGGATGGGATTCTTTTACCACTGTCTCCAAGAAATATAAAAAGGTTAAAGCTGAGGATGTGTTAAAACAATTGATGAGTCTGTGATGAAGAAATGGCTTTTGATCATAGTGGCAATGGTATTTATGCAGAATCCCTATGCCCAGACGAGGAGGACGACCACCACTAAGGCGAGGTCGTCTGCTGCAGTCCAGCAAAAGAAAAAGACCACGTCAACTCAGTCTGCCACCAAAAGGACCACGACAACTAAGTCAACTGCGAAAAAAACAACGAGTAAAGCGCCAACTGTCACCAACTCGTCGATCAAAGGACTGCAGAACCAAAGGGCAACCATTCAGAAAAAAATCAAAGAACAAGAGTCGTTATTGCGGGCTAATAAGGCCGATGTCAAAAAACGGCTGGATAATCTGTTGACAATCAATAGTGATATCGACCAGCATCAGAAGTCAATTGTTGAGATAGAGAAAGATCTGACACATATTGACGAGAATATCCAACTGCTGGAAACACAACTGGAAACCTTGGAGAAACAATTGCAGGATCGTAAGGATAAGTATGTCAAGAGCATGCGCTATCTCAACAAGCATCATCGTATTCAAGACCAGTTGATGTTTGTCTTTTCTGCAAAGAACTTGGCACAGATGTATCGCCGTATGCGTTTTGTACGTGAATATGCCAGTTATCAGCGTGCTCAAGGAGAATTGGTGAAAGGCAAACAGGAACAGATTGACGCCAAGAAACAAGAACTGGTGAAGGTCAAGAAAGATAAGAACAATCTGTTGTATAAAGGGAAGAAAGCAAAGGAAGCTTTGCAGGCTAAGCAGGTAGAGCAGAAGAAGATGGTTGATACCTTACAGAGACAACAGAAGACCATCCAGGGCATTATTGCTGAACAACGTAAGAAAGACCAGGAACTGAATGTGTTAATCGACCGTTTAGTGGAAGAAGAGGTTGCCAAAGCTCGTATTCGTGCTGCTGAGGAAGCACGAAAGAAAGCTATCGCTGAGGCAGCGGCAAAGAAGAAAAGAGAGGAAGAACTGGCACGTAAGAAGGCCGAGGCTGAGGCTGCAGCCAAGGAAAATGCCCGTAGGATAGCTGCTGCCAAAGAGCGTGAGGAGAAACTGAAGGAGGCTGCCCGTAAGGCTGCTAAGAAAGATGAAGATACACGTGCCCGTGCAGAGCAGAAAGCATTACAGGCTCAGGCTGAGCGTGAGGCTGCTGAATTAAAAGCTGAAGTTGACCGCAAACGCCGTGAGAAAGAAATGGCTGATGCTAAAAGAGAATCACGAGAAGCTACCATGCTTAGTAGCGTCGATCGCAAGTTAAGCAGTAACTTTGAGAGTAACAAAGGACGTTTACCCATTCCTACAACAGGTACATACCGCATTGTCAGCCATTATGGACAATATAATGTGGAAGGATTACGTGGCGTAACTCTTGATAATAAAGGAATTAATATCAAAGTAAATCCTGGTGCGCAAGCCCGTGCTATCTTCAACGGTGAGGTTAGTGCGGTCTATAAGGCTGATGGACAGTATTTGGTGATGGTGCGCCACGGCAGCTATATCTCAATCTATGGTAATCTTATTTCTGTCAATGTACATCGTGGGCAGCAGGTAAGTACGCGGCAAGCGCTAGGTACTGTTGACAGTGGTAATATCCTTCATTTCCAGTTGCGTAGGGAAATGACGAAACTAAACCCAGAGGTATGGCTGGGTAGATAAGCAAAAGTGTTTTTACTTGTTGTAATGATGTTTGACGGTGTTACCTGATTAACAGATGGTAGCGCCGTCAAGTAATTCTATATAGGTATCGATACCTTGTCCAATCTCTGATAATCGGATGAACTCATCGGCTGTGTGTGAACGTGAACTCTCACCAGGTCCTAATTTCAAAGACGGGAAAGACATCAGTGCCTGATCGGAGAGTGTAGGTGATCCGAAAGGCAGCATACCCATGGAAAGACATCTTTTAACGAGTGGATGCTCCTTGTTGATACATGATGAATGCAGATGAAAAGAACGGGCTTTGACCTCGCCTTTCACATGCTCCCTGATAAACTGAAAGACTTCTTCGTTACGGTAGTATTCATTTGTGCGTATATCTACGGTATAGGTGCAGGCGTCGGGGATTACATTATGTTGCGTGCCGGCATGGATGACAGTGACATTCATCAAGGTCGGACCGAGGAGTTCGCTGACCATCTTAAAACGATAATTACGTAGCCAGTTCAGGTCATCCAAGGCTTCATAGATGGCGTTGACACCCTCCTGCCGTGCAGCATGACCAGACAACCCTTTACTGGTGATGTCCAATACCATCAGACCTTTCTCTGCGATGGCTGGCTGCATGCCTGTGGGCTCTCCAACAACAGCTACATCGATAGTCGGTAATAAGGGTAATACCCGACGAATACCGTTAATGCCCGACACCTCCTCTTCAGCCGATGCCAGATAAACAAGGTTATACGACTGTTGCTTACTCGTTAAATACCGGAATGCTTGCAGGAGCGAGACAAGGCCTCCGCCACAGTCGTTACTGCCTAAACCGTACAGACAGTCGTCTTCCACTGCAGGTACGAATGGATCATGTTTCCAGGAATCCACCGGTTTTACCGTGTCTATATGAGCATTCAATAGCAGTGTAGGGCGTTGCGTATCATAGTGAGGGTCGATAATCCAAAGATTGTTTGCCTCACGGTGTACAGGAAGACCATAATGATGCTTGATGGTGTCTGCAAGAAAGTCTGCGACCTCCTGCTCCTGGCGGCTGACAGAAGGGATACTGATGAGTTTCTTCAGCAAAAAAATGGCATCGTCATATAACTCTTGATACTTCATAATCGGGCATTAAGAGAAGGCTAATAGGCTCAAACCTTCAAGATTTTTCAAAATTTCCAACTCTTCTATGTCATGCAAAGATAATATTTTTTGATGAAAAAGAACTG